>NZ_PSRT01000003.1 GCF_004212635.1 Bradyrhizobium genosp. SA-3
CCATCAACCTTCAGGCCGGAATCGCCAGCGGCGATGCCTCGGTCGGGCATGACAGCTTTACGGGTGTCAACAGCGCAACCGGCAGCAATCTTGCCGACAGCTTCGACGCGACGGGATTCGCCGGGTTCAACGCGTTCCAGGGCCAGGGCGGCGACGATACCATCATCGGCAATGGCAACACGCAGATCCTATTCGGGAATGCGACGTCCGGCGTGACCATCAACCTCGCGGCAGGCACGGCCAATGGCGATGCCTCAACCGGCCATGACAGCTTCACAGGCGTCGACAGTGCGGTCGGCGGCAGCGGCAACGATACGTTCAACGCGGCCGGCTTCGTCGGGGGCAACTTCTTCCAGGGCGGCTCCGGCAACGATGCCATCACCGGCAACGGCTCCACCCAGATCCAGTACGGCAGCGCCACGTCGGGTGTGACCGTCAATCTCGCTGGCGGTACCGCGGACGGCGACGGCTCGGTGGGCCACGACACCATCACCGGAGGGGTGACCAACGTCGCGGGCTCGAACTTCAACGACACGATCACCGGCTCGGCCAGTGGCGACCAGTTGTTCGGTAACAACGGCAACGACCTGATCAACGGCGGTGCCGGCAACGATTTCCTCGGTGGCGGTCTCGGCGCCGATACCTTTGCCTATGCCACCGGCAGTGGCGCGGACACCATCGGCGACTTTTTGCAGGCGCAGACCGACAAGATCGACCTCACGGGCGTCGCGGGCGTCTCCAGCTTTGCGCAGGTTCAGGCGCGTGCCACTCAGGTTGGGCCGAACACGGTCATCGACTTCGGCAATGGCGACAGCCTGACGCTTTCGAACGTGACGCTCTCGAACCTCACGGCGGCCGATTTCATCCTGGGGCAAGGCGTCAACCTCACTGGTGACGGCAATGCAAACACGCTGACCGGCACGGCCTATGCCGACAGCCTGAGTGGCCTCGGCGGCAACGATCGCCTGAAAGGCCTCGATGGCAATGATTTGCTTGACGGCGGCCTCGGCTTCGACCGCGCCGACTATACCGATGCGACGGGCGGCATTACCGCAAGTCTCGCGGCAGGCTCGGTGACAGGTCCGGGTGTCGGAACTGACACGCTCGTGAACGTCGAGGGCATCGTCGGCAGCAGCTTTGCCGACACGTTCAACGCGACCGGCTTTGCGGGCAACACCGGCATTGCCGGCACGAATCTCGGCTTCAACGAATTCGAGGGTCGCGGCGGCGACGACAATATCACGGGGGCCACCAACAGCCTGGGTGCGCTGCTGACGCGCATCTCTTACGCCAACGCAACGGGTAGCGTGACAGTGGATCTGGCCGCGCATTCGGCGACGGGAGATAGTTCGGTCGGGACCGATACCCTGGTGGGCTCGGGCTTTGCCGGCATCGTCGGCTCCGGATTTGCCGACCAGCTGCTGGGCAGCGCCAATGGACCGGGGACCGTGGAGACCTTCGAAGGTCGCGCCGGAAACGACTCCATCGATGGCCGGGCCGGTTTCGACCGGGCGGACTACGCGCTCGATCCGGCAGCCGTGGGCGGCATCAACGTTCAGCTCGCTGCGGGAACCGTGACGGGCGATGCCGCGACGGTCGGCACCGACACGCTTCGATCGATCGAATCCGTGCGCGGCTCGAACGACGCGGACGTCTTCAATGCCACCGGCTTCGGTGCAGGCAGCACGAATGCCGGCTCGAACGGGACCTTCAACGAATTCATCGGCATGGGCGGCAACGACAGCATCACCGGTAACGGCAACACGCGTATCGCGTTCACCAATGCGACCGGTCTCGTGACGGTCGACCTGCTGGCGGGCACGGCGAGTGGTGACGCATCCACCGGCAGCGACACCTTCAGCGGCGTCAATGCCGTGATGGCCTCGATGTTCAACGATGTCATTTATGGAAGCAACAACACCGCAGCTACCGAGACGTTCACTGGCCTTGCCGGTGACGACTCCATCAATGGTCGCGGCGGCTTCGACATCATCAGTTACAACAATATCTACTTCTCAACCGGCCCGGTTACCATCGACTTCACGGCCGGCACTGCGACCGGTGACAGTTCGATCGGCAATGACACGTTCCGCGCGATCGAGGGCGCCCAGGGCACCACTTTCAACGACGTCTTCACGGCGACGAATTTTGGTGCGATTGGCTTCCAGAATGCCGCCGTCAACAACGTCGGCAATAACGGCAATTTCAACCAGTTTGAAGGCTTGGCCGGCAACGACACCATCACCGGAAACGGCAGCACCCGCATCATCTACGCCAGCGCGACCGATGCCGTGACGATCAACCTGCAGGCGGGAACTGCAACCGGCGGCAGCTCGATCGGCGCCGATACCTACACGGGTGTCAACAGTGCGACCGGCAGCAACCAGGCCGACACTTACAATGCGGCGACATTCGTCGGATTGTTCGGTACCTTCAATTTGTTCGAAGGCCTCCTCGGCAACGATACCATCACCGGCAACGGCAATACGCGCGTCTCTTATTCTCAGGCGAGCGGAGGCGTTTCGGTCGATCTCTCGACCGGAGCGGTGAGCGGGGCCGCAGGCGCCGACGTCATCACGGGTGGCGTCAACAGCGTCCAGGGCTCCAATCTGGCCGACACGTTGGTCGGCAGCTCAAATGACGAGTACTTCGTCGGCGGTGGCGGCGCCGACACGATCAGTGCCGGCGGCGGCAATGACGGCATCACCGGCCAGGGCGGCAACGACACGATCGACGGCGGCGCCGGCACCGACATGGTGATCTTCACCGGGACGCAGTCGCAGTACACCGTCACGACGCCTGGACCGATTGTGGTTCAAGACAATACGGCGGGCCGTGACGGCACCGACAGCCTGACCAATGTCGAAGTGCTACAGTTCAGCGACGCCATCGTGCTGCTGTCATCGGGTGCTTCGGGCAGTCCGATTGATCTCTCGACGCAGCAGCAGATCTCCGGCAGTGCGCCCGTCATCGGAACGGCCGGTGACGATTATCTCCGTATCGGGAGCAACATCTTCGGCCATCAGATCAATCTGGGGGGCGGGGTAGCAGATACTGTCTTGCTCAACGGCAGCGTCTTCGGCAACGGTTACACGCTCAATCTTGCCGGCGTCGAGAACCTGGTCGGCAGCAATAGCGACGAATTCGTCAACCTGACGAACAACGCTGATGGATTGGTCGTAAACCTCGGTGCCGGCAATGACCATCTCAGCCTCGTGGGCGGTACCAACACGCTGAGCCTCGTGGATGTCGAGGGCATCGCCGGATCCGATTTCGGTGCGACGCCTGGCGTCAATGACGTGCTCAACTTGTCGACGACGGTCACTGGCCTGGAGATCAGCCTCGGCAACGGCGACAACACGATGAATCTCGCCGCCGGCGCGAACTCGTTCGTGAATATCTTCGATGTCAATCACGTCAATGGAACCGGAGGTGATGACACTCTGAGTGTGACCGGCGCGATCTCTGCTGTGAACGGGGTCGCGATCGACCTCGGCAATGGCGAGGACGCGATCGTCCTCAACGGAAACTTCGCTGCATTTGCCGCGGTCGGTGTCGAGCACATCAACGGCAATGCAGGCGATAATTCCTTGAGCTTGACGGACAATGTCGACGGCATCGCGATCGACATGGGAGGTGGAAGCGATCTGGTTTCTCTCGCCAATGGCGTGAATTCGCTCAGCATCGTTGGCGTCGAAAACCTCAACGGCAGTGATTTCACCGGCAATCTCAACCCATCGAACGACACGGTCACGCTCCTGAACACCGTATCCGGCGTCACGGTCAATCTCGGGGAGGGTACAGCCAACGTGCTGAACCTCGCCGCAGGCAGCAATTCGTTCGACAACCTCTGGAACGTGAATTTGCTCAACGGGAGCTCGTCGAACGATACCCTGACGTTGAATGGCAGTCCGGCGAACGTGATCGATCTCGGCGACGGCACTGACACCTTGAACTTCAACGCGAACGTCTACGACGTCACGGTAAGCAACGTCGAAAACATCAATGCTGGCGCGAATTTCGACAGGATCACCATCGGCAGTACGTCCGGCAACACGACGATCACTGCCGGCGCGGGCGCGGATGAAATCTTCGCCAGCGCGGGCCACGACAGTTTCCGTTTCGCCAGCATCGCAGATTCCGCCGCCGGTGCTGCCGATACCATTCACAATTTCGATGCAGCCAACGATAGCTTTACCTTCTCAGGCATCAGCATCGCCGGCGGTCACATCGAGTATGTGGATAGTGCGGCGCTCCTCGGCGCCAACCAGGCTTCGGCCCATTTGCAGAGTTTTGGGCCTGGCAACGACTATCTCCAGATCGATATCGATGGCGACGGCGCCAGTGATATGGACGTTAGCCTGCAAAACGCCACTGGCACGCTGCACAATGGCAGCTTCCTCATCACTTAGGCTTTGGAAAAGGCGTCGGCTTCGGGGCCCTATGGCCCCGCAGCCGCCGGACGTATGCGGCGCGCCTCAAAACAAAGACCGCCGCCATCCGGTTGCCCCGGTGTGGCAGCGGTCGTTAGTCCAGTCTGGCTCGGCCTCAGCCAAGCGCTCTCGAATTTACCGGACGTACCAGTATCCCCACCAGCGCTGGGACACGGGCCGTGCCTGCGCCTTCATGGCCGCGACTTCCTCGACCGGGCGAAGCTGGGGACCATAGATCGCGGGCGGGTAGACATCATCCCACAGCACAAGTCCGCCTTGGACGGAAGCCGCCCGATGATGCGCCGGACCAAGCGCGAGCTCGGCGGCTGGCGCCACGGATGCGGTCAAGGTGAGGCCAAGAGCAGACAGGGCAATGGATGCAATAAGCACGCGGAAGTTCATTGGATTGAATCCCTTCTAAATGCGATGCGAAATAATGCGACGGCTCCCGGACGGTTGCAAGGGCATCGGCCGACCGATCAGCCCGAAATTCCCCATTGCGGGAGGCGGGGTCTGCGCGAAGCAATCCTGCTCGACGATCAAAGGCTCGGGCCCGCAAGGTCGCAAAAGCATCTTTATATAGGGAGTGACCGTTGCCGACCGAAATGAGAGGTGGGGAGGACGATCGGACACGGCATCGCATTGCATGCACACAAGAAGTCAAGGCATGAACAATCTTTCGGCGCCGGGAGTCATCGAGAATCATGATGTCGACACACTGCTCGGTCTTGATGTGTCCCCGGACTATCCGGGACGACTCTCCATGGCTTCTGCATTTGTCTCCGCTTCCATTTTTGGCGCTGGCCTCATCTTGGGATATGCGCTGCGTGCTTGGCGCGTCCAGCGAAGGGCTGCAAGCTCCGGTGAGACCTCGACTCCCACCTCAACATTCGGTCATGCCCGACGAGCCTTTTAGGCACCGTCCGGCTCGCCGGCGGGCATTTGGGGTTCTCACTGAAACGAATGGGGGCATGGTGAGATGAGTGAACCCAAGAAGGACGCTCCGCGGCGATACATCGTGGATGGTGCGGGACAGCGTGTTCTCGTCGGCCTGACGATTTCGGAGACGGTCGAGTTCGAAACGCTGGACAATCCGGATGCGCGATCGCGCGCTGGTTTGCCTGACCAAGAGGGTCGTCTACAGCAGAACGAGCATGGCGCGCGTTGGCTGGAGCTCTACGTCAAGCATGAGCGAGCCTGGAACGATTGGATGGCCGAAACGCGTGCCCGGCCGCAGAAGCCCTGCTTGCTCAATTAGGCAAGTCCTCAATTAGGCAAATCGCTTCACCTCTGGGCGCCGAGGTCCATTTGACCCTCGTCGCGGAAGGGCTTTGGCAGATGGCAAGCGGTTGCCACTATGTCACACCGCGAGCATGCGGCTTCCCTGGATGCTCATCAGGGTGAGATTGCCGGTCGCATAGGCGCCGGTATCGATGTTGGCGCGGTTATTTCGCACATCGGCGTTCCGCACCGGCGTGTGACCGTGCACGACATATTTGCCGAAATGCTTTTTGCTCTCCAGGAACTCCTCGCGAATCCACAAAAGATCGTTCTCCTGCTGTTCGGATAACGCCACGCCCGGTCGAACGCCCGCATGCACAAAGAAGAAATCCCCGCACGTAAAGCTCAGCCGCAGATTGTCCAGGAATTCCAGATGCTCAGTCGGCATTGCGCGAATCAAATCGCGCAAGATCGACGTCGGCTCGTCGCGCTTCAAGTCCGGCGGGGCGAGCCCGTAAGACATCAATGTCTGGGTCCCCCCGACGGCAATCCAGTCCGCGAACAGTGAAGGGTCTTCGAACACGCTTACCAGAAATGCCTCGTGATTACCCTTGAGGAAGACCGCATTGCCCCGGCGACTACGCTCGACCAGGATGTCGAGGGTGGCGCGCGTGTCCGGGCCGCGATCGATGTAATCGCCCATGAAGACCTCGATCGCATAGTGCGGGCGGCTGCGAGCCACGTCGGCGTCGATCACCCGCAACATCGGCTGGAGCAAGTGCGCACAGCCGTGGATATCCGAGATCGCATAGATGCGAACTCCCTCCGGCAGGTGCGGCTTGTGGATTGGCCGACGTGGTCGGGCGAAAGATATCATGGCGCACAATCGATGAGGTGGTCGAGAAAATTTCCCCAAGTCGCCGGCACCTGAGAACTCCCCATCTGACGCGAACAATGTGCGGTGAATAGGGTAGCCTCGTCGTTCTCCGGCTTGATCACGCCAAAAGAAGGGCGGAACTTTTTGCCTACCTGTTTGCGACGGGTCGAGCGAAGGGCGGTCCGTGGAAATTGCATCGCTGAACTGCGCAGCGCGGCAAAGATGCATGCCTCACTGCAAATCCTACGATGCCTTCGTAATCAGAAATTGAAGTTCCCACAAATGACTGTTCGCTGCCTCGCAATAGGACGGGCGCCTCAAAGATGAGCGAAGACGCGCTCGCGCGAGCATTAAAGCATCGTGTTGGATGTGGAACTTGATTCAAAATAGGGCAGCGCGTCGCGGATATGTCAGCACTGTGACGAGATTTTCAGCGCGTCGAATTATGGATTCTCATTCGACGCGACACATCAGTGCATCGCAAAAGTTTTGCATGCAGCGCCACAATGTCGCTGCGATCACTTAACACCCTTCGTCTGGGAAGCGGCAAATCTTCAGCATCACAATGACCGCCAGGCACTCTCCACACGTAGAGGATCGAATGGTTGTTGCAACTTATGGTTCTGAAAGCACCTATGCGGTGTCCTCCGCACGGGGCACGGCTCTTCAGCGGCCTTTTCAGCTTCTCGTCATCGCGGCCGACCTTTTGCTGATCTTGCTCTGCTACGCGGTGGCGTCGGAACTGTATAGCCTCGCTACACCGTCATCTGGAGACGGAGCGCCCATCGGCGCCGGACTGATCGTCAGCGCAGTGTTCGTTGCGATCGCATATTTTCAAGGTGTGTATGCAACGCACCGTTTGCTCAGTCTGGTCTGGCAATTGCGCAAAGCGGTGATCATCTGGCTGGTGTCACTGACAATCCTTGCTGTCGCAGCGTTTCTATTGAAATCGTCGGACAATTTGTCCCGCGGCACGTTCCTTATCTTCACCGGCGTTGGCGGCGTTGGGTTGCTCAGCCTGCGCTTTGCGTGGCAGTGGGCGCTCGGCACGAGCTTTGCCAAGGGCCGATTGGTCGATCGCAAGGTTGCCCTGCTCAGCCTGAAGCCGCTTGATTTCACCTCGAGCCGTTTCAAGGACCTGCGCAAGAACGGATTCGACGTGGTTCGCCATTTCGTGCTTCCCGCTAACAGCCGTGGGAACGGCTGGGAGAGGCAAATCCGCGATGTCATTCTCCAATCCCGTGCAGCAGATGTCGAGGAGTACCTGTTGGCGGTTGACTGGAACGAGCTGCCGTTGTTGCAGCAACTCGAACTGCACCTGCGCGCCGTACCACAGCCGATCCGTCTGTTGCCGGATAATTCGATCGCAGATCTGGTATCGCGTCCGTTTTTGCCGGTCAGCGGCACGGTGGCAATCGAGATTCAGCGACCGCCGCTCAGCGTGTTTGAACGTCTCCAGAAGCGCTGCCTCGACGTCGGTCTGGCGTTGTTTTCGCTAGTGGCCCTGGCGCCGGTGCTGATCACCGTCTCCATTCTGATCAAGCTGGATTCGCCCGGGAGCGTGATCTTTCGACAGTCGCGCCGCGGCTTCAACGGCAAGCCGTTTGACATCTGGAAATTTCGCAGCATGTACGTGTGCGAGAATGGTCATTCGATTGCTCAGGCAACCAAGAGGGACGCGCGCGTCACGAGGATTGGCCGCTTCCTCCGCATGACCAGCATTGACGAATTGCCCCAGCTTTGGAACGTGCTGCGCGGCGACATGTCGTTGGTCGGACCACGCCCACATGCGCTTGCCCACGACAACTATTATGACGAGATCATCAGCAATTACGTATACCGCCACCACATGAAGCCGGGCCTCACGGGCTGGGCTCAGGTTAATGGTTTCCGGGGCGAAACGCCGACCATCGACCTGATGGAAAAGCGGGTCGAATATGACGTTTGGTATGTAAGGAATTGGAGCATTTGGCTCGACCTGAAAATCATGGCGCGCACGGCGGCTACCGTCATTTCCCAGGAGGCGTACTAGGTCAGCGCAGGCGTCATTGACGGCGCGGCGCGGACTCATAGGCGCTGAGCTAGATGCGGATTGAGGCGAGAGCTCCTTTTGGAGCCCTTGAATCAGCCGTCGCGCCAATCACCAAGCTTTAGGTCTTATGCCTACGCGCCCTGTTCCACAGCCGCACGATGGCCTTCCGTATTGCGATCAGCCGGGGCATCAGGACGAAAAAGACTCCCGTTGCGAATGATCCGAGAGCGTGGCGAAGGGAGAATTGTTCGTTGTGATCGAGCTGGTCTTGATGCTTTTCGATCGGGATGGGCGCAAGGATTGTTCCTGACCTGTTGAGCCGCGATCGCGACCCGCGGGGAGGAACCACGATGAGCACGAATAAAACGTTGAGCAGTAGCCAGATGCTTAATATGGCAAGTACCGTCATCCAGTCCCACCGAAATGCAAGAGTATGGGGTCAAATTAACCGCCGGAACCTCAGAAGGAAAGGGTGCACAGCGCTGTTGCATTGTAAGCCGGCTCCTTTCAGCCGACGAGTTCCCGGAGATACTCTATCTCGATCACCTCACGCCCGCCTTCATCAATCCGCGCAAACATCGGCTACGACAATGACCGTCGTTTGTGGATTCCGTACCACTACGGTTGGCGCTGGACCTATGGATCGCGCGAGCGTTAGGTGAGTTCGCCGGCGGCGGCAACCGCCCCCGTATTGCGCAAGAGAATTGATCGTGAAAAGAAAACGCGCGGCAGCGCGCCAATCATAACCATTTTCCTGAACGATCGAAGATCTGTAACCTATGAGCGAAGTGGTCAACCCCGGCATCACCCCAGATCGACCGGTGAGGCTGGGTTCGGGCGAGTGCACCGAAGCGAGTGCTTGTTCCGGGCGAAGTTCGCGCCTCGTGTTTTGGTGCCGACAGCTCCCCGCACTTCATCAGGAGTGTCCTGTCCGGATTCAACCGCGCAGTGTCGCCAGGAAGGACGGGTCGATCGATTCAACGGCATCCTCAAGGAAAGCCTTGCCCAGTTTTGATGCCCGCCGATAAGCGGACACGAGTGCCGATCTCGACCCAGGTCGGCGTATCAGGATGAGCCGAACGTCATTGCGTACGAGGTCCTTGACATCGGGAAGGGCGAGTGCGTCGAAGCGGGCCGCCATGTCGATCCGCACCGGCATCAATCGCGCGTCGTTTGGTGCGACAAAATACGCCATCTTCAGGGCCTCGACCACGATCGGATCGTACGGGTCGCGCTGGACTTGAAGCAGAGCCAGTGCCAGCCATAGTTCAGGTTTGTAGGGAGAGATCGACAGCGTCCGCCTGACCCGGCCGAGAGCGTCGGGCGCTATCGATCGCAGGATCGTGGCCCTTTGCTGACCGGACTCGATTGTCTGTAGCGCGGCGATCAATGCATAATTGCTCTCCAGCTCTGATCCAAACGGCGAGCGCGTTCCCAACAATGAGGGCGCGTCTCCAGTCCACCGTGCCCCAATCTCGGCCGCATCTGCGGGAAATGTTATCCGCCCCAGCGCCGTCACCTCCGCTACGGCCGACACGATCGCATAGGATCCGACCGTCAAGGCCGACGCCATCAGAAGAATGCGAAATCTGCTCGATGAACTCATTCTCGATGCCCAACGTTACGGTCGCGCGGATGCCGCCGAGTGGTTGGCGCCACTGGTCCGTCCCACTGATTGTGCAAGTCCAACTCCGACCATCACCGCCACGATCGCTTGAATCGTGGGGTTTGAGATACTTGAGTCAAGAAAGCTCTCGCAGAGTACAACGACAACGCCGGCGGCCGCGGCGGCCGCGAAAAAGGAATCACGTCCTCGCCGAACGGCGCCGCGAAAGCTAACGAGGAAGAACTGGGCGGCGAAGGCTACCAGGATGGCGCTCGCCAATCTTCCCGCCTCGACAGCCATTAAGACCGCGGTGGAAGGAGGATCTGCCAGCGCAGCGCCGAACTCCTGATAGGCTCTCGAAGTCAGCCTAAAGGTTCCGAGACCATTGCCCCACGTCGGTGCATCAGAGAGCAGGTGCTTTGACGGCGCAACTGCTTCCGGGGGGAGGCTGACGAATCCAAGGAGGCCCAAGCCTCCGGATGGAGAGTGCGGCACAGCCATCGCGCTGGCGATCGCTGCAAGGACCAAGAACAATAGCGCCGAAGGCCAAAACCGAAATCCCAAGCGCCGGACAGCGGCTATGAACACGAGGACCATCAATCCGCAGCCAGTAACCGCCACCAATGTGTGTTGTTCGAGGGTCGCAAGTGCGGCGAATGCTACGGCAATTCCTAACAGGCCGCAGAAAACGCCGACCCACAGTTGGAGCGAGGCCAGATTGTGGATGTTCTGCTGGTGCAGGTGGCGTTCGAGTGCCCGGGCGACGAGCGCGCCATTTGTTAATATCGCAAGAGCGGCTGCTGCCGGAAACAGGCTCGTAGCTGCGCCGGATTGGGGAATGATTCCGGCGAATAAATCGAGCCGGCCGAGTAGGACCTCGACTGACATGAGGGTCGTCACTGCGCTCAATACGAACAGGATCGTTTCGGCCATACGGCGATCCTTGGCGATGATGACGGTCGACACCAGGAGCGACACATCGACCAGATAGAGGAACAGGCTTTGCAACGTCGCGCCCGTATCAACGCTGATGCGGCCCGGCAGCGATGGCTGATTCAATGCGATCGAAGTCGCTGACCAGATCGGGTTCGCAAGCGAAGACATCGGAAGGATTTGCAACGCCATCCAGACAACCGGAAGCAAGAATATGAGGAGAAATTGCTTCAGCAACTGCGCGGCCGACGCGATTTGCGCCTCCGGACCTCTTGTTGCCATTGCCATCATTAACGCAGTAGCAAGTGAAATCACATGCTGTGCGAAGGACCCGCTTGTGATGGCCAAGATCGGAGTCGCGGCCAGCAATGTGATCAAAAGCCAGGAAGCGATGAGCAATCGGAGAACCGTGAGACGTGGAAGCGGGAATGGAGTGCAGCATTGCACAAGTGGGACATTGATACGTGTCGCATAGCCGAGCATGCGAGGCCACCGTCGTCTCGGTGATGGATGGCCGGATAGTTGCCACTATAAAGCATCATCACACGCGGCCTGCCAACTGGTCACATGCAGTCGATTTGCCGGACTCGCCCTCAGTTCCGTGACCGGCTAAACTATCGAGCATAGCAGTACTGCGACAAGTAACGGAGAGCCGTCGCCAGTCCAGCCATCGGCACCGCGCCGCGGATCGCGCTCGGTGTGGTCCCAATTTCAACCGCAAGCTCGTTTGCGGTCTGCCAGTCGCTGGCAGCAAGCTTCGAGGCGTCGGCGGGTAGTAGGAGCGCCACGCCGCCCTGGATCACAGATGCCTGGAACTCTGCGCGCTTCTCTCCTGCTATGAGGGCTACGTTCGGTCGCGCCGAGCGGGACAGTGGCTCGAGTACAATGAGTACAATTTCGATGCTACTCTTCCCGCATTGCAGGCTCAGACCAGCAAGGCGCGTATCCGACTTGGCACTATCGACGACATGCATCACTGAAATGGCATCGGCGCCGCCGTCTGGATTTTTGCTCTTAACTAGTCGCCATCCGCTCTCAAGCTGTGTCGATTGGCTGCCGGACTCGATCTGCTTGAACGCCTCTTCGTCGCAACGTCGACGCTGCTCGGCGCTGATGCCAGACCCGCAGTTCAGAATGCCCGGACGCACCGGCTCGGCTCGACCAGGAGCCGTCGTCACCAAGAGACCAGCACCGAGCAGAACTGAGCGCACCATCAGAAGCGCCGACCTAACAAGCGCTAGCGCCAAATCATTCATGTTGTATCCAAGGGCCCTGTAGTGCTGCCCACCGCTCCGGATCAAGCATCTGACGTCAATCGACGTAACCATACCTCTTGTAGTATCGATTGCGATAGTAGGCTGCGCCGTACGTATCGTAGCGGCTCATCACCGACACGTTCACCTTGTTAAGAACCGCACCGAGCATCCGCTCGCGCACAACCGGCGTTTCGCCTAGCACGCGCTCGACGATATCGATTTTCGACTTCGCCCATTCGATGACAAGGATATAGGAATCAGCCAGCCCCCTGGTCGCCCGAACGTCGACGACCGGCGCCAGCGGGCTAAGATCGAGAACGATGCGATCAAAGTGCTGCCGTAGTTGCTGGAACAGATCGTCCATCTGTTGCGAGGCCAGCAGGTCGCTCGAATTCGAGAAGCGGGATGTGATAGCACAAGGAAGAAAATGTAGATTCGTCTGCGGGTCGATCCAGACCACGTCCCTCCAGTCGGCTTGGCCGATGACGACATGGATCAAGCCGTCCTGCGCAGCCGGAGTAAGCCTTGCGGTGAGGCTGGGGTTGCGGATGTCGCCATCGATCAGCAGCGTACGGCAGCCGCTTTGCGCCAAGGTCTGCGCCAGCGCTTCGCTGACGGTTGACTTTCCCTCGTTCGGAAGAGCGGAGGTAATCCCCAGGACCTTGTTGGACCCTGCACCGAAATTTGCGAAATCGCTGGCGAGCTTGATCGACCGAAATCCCTCCGCGAAGCGTGAAAACGGGGCATTGATCACGTGCCGCCCGACGCTCTCCTCGGTTGAAAGCAGACGGTCGCGATGCGACTGTTGGTGGCCGAACGCGGGCGCGGACCCGTGGAGTGGCAACGTCGTGCCGGATGCCCCGTGACTCGGTGATGCCTGCTGCGGTTTGGGCTTGTCGCGTTTGCCGAATCGCCAAGCCGCTTTGCCCGATTGAGCGGAATTCGCTTTGATGGCACCCTGCTCTATGACCGGAATCGAAGCGAGACAGCGGGTATCCACGAACTGCTCGACCTGCGAAACGGTACGGAAGACGCGATCCATCATATCAAGCAGGATTGCGACGAGAGCTGCGAGAATCGACCCACCCACAATCGCCGCAAGCAGGATGAGTGTCGTTCTTGGCGACGTCTTGTTGGGAAGAGTCGACGCGGCCTGACTGATCACCCTCGCTTCGGTAACGGGAAACGACTGCTGCTGAACCGAGACCATGTACAGTTGCAGGAAGTTGTCCGATAATGCGCGAGCGCTCTGAGCGTTGCTTTCCAGATCTCTCAGGATGATTTGGGCCTGGCTGGTATTATTCGAGACCGCGATCGTATCGTTCAAGCTCTTCTGGCTGGACTCCTCGCGCGCCTTGGCAATTTCAAGGTCACTCTTGTAGACCTCGGCCGTGCGTCGCAGTTCGTCAATGATCGAGCGTCGGATTTCTCGCATCTGGTTGCGTAAATTGACAACCGCCAGATGTGTCGATCCATACCGGTTCGACCAATCGGCCTGCTTGGCCGCGTACTCGAGATAGGTCTGGCGTAATTTGGTGATGACCGGGTTGGCCATCGTCTCGCTCACAGTCGCCAGTTCATTCAGAATGACCTTGGAATCGTCGGTGTCCGCATTCAATATCGCGGTGATGCGTTCGAGCTTAGCTTGTGCCTCCGCACGCTGGCTACGCGCAGCCGTCAGCGAAGTATTGATTTCAGCGAGTTGCTGCTCGGTGAGCAGTCGCCCGCCGGCGTCGACGATGTTGTTCTTGGCCTTGAAATCCGCGACGGTGCGTTCAGCGGAAGACGCCTGCGACCGCAATTCCTTCAATCGGTCCTGCAGCCAGACCGCCGCCCGTCTCGAGGCCTGATATTTCGATTCCAACGAGTCCACGATATAGCCGTCGGCGACCGCGTTGGCGATCCGTGCTGCCAGGTCCTGCGACAATGCCTGAAAGGAGATCTCGATAACATAGCTCACGCCGACGCGCTTGATGCTGAGGCCGCTCGCAAAGCGAGCGAGTGCCGCGCGCAGTATTTGCTCTTCCGTGGGCGGGGTCGACTCGGAGAATATTCCGGTAATCGCGCTACTGATGCTGCTGAGCAATCCGCCACCGTCGCTCATGAAGTCTGCCGACTCCGCAAGTTTCAGGTCCTTGATGACTTTGGAGGCGATCGCTTCGGACTTGAGAAGTTCGACCTGACTGTCGACCATCGCCGAGTCGATCGGGTTGTCTGCGCCGCTCGCAGGCGCTTGCGTCTGCAGGCCCTGCATCTTGCGGCTGTCGATCATCAGGATGGCCGTTCCGGTATATCGCTTCGGCGCCGTGAACACGTAAACGCCGGCAAGACAGATGCACAGGAGCAGCGTGAAAATCATCACTGGATACTGGCGGCTCACCAGCGCAAGCGCAGAGGAGATGGTCTGCTCCAGCGATGGAGCCTCCGGTGCGGTGGTTTCAATCTCGCGAGATGTGATCTTTTGAAGCATCCGGCCCGCCTACTTAAATCTCTGTGAATGCGGCATCAGGCTGGCCGTGCCGCGGCTGAACTCGTGAACGTTAAAGTGTCACGTAGAAGTTCCTGCTGGTAAGAATTCGACACGTCGGATGTGGTGGTCGACGTCGCAGCGCTCGAGAGTTGACCAGTGCCATCGAGGCTCTCGGCGAAATACCTAGCCAGATCGTTCGACACGTTGTTGGTCAGAGAAGTTTCGGCAACGCTGCCGGCCCTTTGTCGGTGCTGCTCGCCGCAAAATCGTCACAATGCCCATCTCCCTCCGTCAACTCTGCCAAAAAAGCGACTTTCAAGATCGAGACGAATTACGCCGCCTGAGAAGATCATGGGTCGCCCACGAATTGGGCAGGGTTCCACGAATCTCACGTGCCGAGCCGGTGGACAGGGTCCGACCGGACTCGAATTCTGCAATGCAATATCGACCTGAGTGTGACGGACAAGCATGAGGATCTTGCAACTGCCACAGGCAAGGCGAATCCGGTCTCGCGGTTGCGACTGAGCACGTGACGGCGGAACGCGAACGAGTCCGGTTTCGGAGCATCCACTATGGTGGCGGGGGTCGGCTTCGCAGTTCCACGGTGAATCCCCGATCGATCGGGCACTCGAAAGATCAAGCAACGGGACCTCAATCAAAATCCTTGATGGAGGATTCCCGATTCCAATCCACAAGCGAGCTTGCCAGATCGTAGTCGAATTTGAACCCGCTTGCGATCAGATGCTTCGGCAGAATGTTCGTAGAAAACCACAACTTCTTGATCCGGTCACGATTGATGCCGGTCTTGATGCCGACAGCCTGCAGCACCTCGAATGGAAGCACGGCGAGATTCATTAGCCATACCGGAATCGTTATCGTCGGCTTGGGGTATTCGGCAGCTTGAGAGAAGGCGGAGCAAATCTCGCTGATGGTGTAACGGTGCTCATAGCAGAAGTTGTAGATCGACAGACTGTCGTTGCGAGACGCCATGAAGAGCATCGACGAGACCAGGTCCTTCACGTAGCCGCACGACTTGATGGTGTCGGTGCGGCCGGGATAGATGAAGGCCCGCCTTTCGAGAAGCCTCGACAATCGCGTGAAATTGCCTCGCTCGTAGCGCCCATAGATGACGGCGGGGCGCACGATGGTAAGCCGCCTGTCCGGGTCCTCCGACTGCCATAGACGATGGATTGCTTCGGCCGAGAGTTTGGAACGTCCATAAGCACTGACCGGGACTGGCGTCGCATCTTCGGTAAGTGGGGTTTCCGTCGGACCGTAGACCGATATCGAACTGGTAAAGATGACATTCCGGCTGCCAGTGTCTCTCGCAAATCGGCAGACGTGCACCGCACCTAGCACGTTTGTATAATAATAGTCGCCGTCCGGATGACCCGGGGTGACATGGACCGCAGCCAGGTTGAAGATGTCGGCAGGCACCCCGCCACCGAGCTTCGGGTCGATTGGCTCACGGACATCATGATGGACATACTCGACGCCTTCGACGTACGCCCTGGGCTTCCCGATATCCACTGAGACGATACGGTCGTAGCGGCCGGAAGCGAGCATTCGCGTCATCAGATGTGTACCGATGAAGCCTGCGCCTCCGAATACAATAGCCTGGGTGGGATGGGACATGTGCGCGAGGGTCAACGTGAGTGAAGGTGCTGAATCAACTGCGACGAAGTTCGGTCAAGGCTTGCTGACGATCGAGCACGCGCATTGAAGAACTGCACGCCCCGCCGTTGCAAGAGTTGTGCCCGCACAGACCAAGATCGCTTGACGCGCAGTACGCCCGCTCGCGACCGCGAGCGTTTTCGCTGCTGGATATCAATGAAGCGAGCAAATCGGGGCAGCAATTGGTTAGTCGTGCGTTTTTGATGCGGCGATAACAAGATCGTTACAGGCAGCGCGTGTGAACGCGGAAACATCAGTTCCATCTTGGCGATCCCGAATGCGGTGGCGTTGGTTCAAGCGGCAACGCGCACATTTCTTGTGAGCGTTCAACCAGGGGTGTTCGTCTGAATCAACGACTCAATAGAGCTCGCGATACTCAAATTGAAAGTTCGTTGATCCGGCCGCAATCCCCAGTAGTCTCTGCAGCTTCTGGTAGCCTGCGAGCGGAACGACAATGCAGTCGGAACTTCCCGCGTAGCAAACCCGAACCCTGATCGATTGACCGCAAATGTTTTGAACCAGCACAATCTGCTCGATGATCTTGGGATTGTTGGCTTGGGGGTGCGTCAACGGATTGACCGATATGCAAAGCTTTCCGTCCGCTGTCGTGTGATTTGGAGCGAAAGTACCTTCCATCGGTCGAATCGAACTCGAAGGCCGAGTGGAAATGCCGGAGCCGCCATACATCGGAGGAGATGTGCGACCGAAGCCGGAAATTTGAGCATCGGCCGTCGTTGCGAGGAGCGATGAAGCGATAGCTACACATATCGCCGCATAACCGTCTGAGCGCCTAGATCGGTTATCATGCATCTTCACTGCTCTGCACATCCATGATGGTTGGGGCCAGCTCTCGAAACGAAGCCGCGATTGTCGGCGGCAGGATAGAGTTGCAGTTGCGGCAACAGAATGACACGTAAAATGGTTCCCGGGATTGCAGGAGGAATCTTGCCTCTTCCTTGCGCTTGAAAACACGTGCTAGAGGCTGCACCTTCCTGGATTGGGTGTCTGACGTCCGTCGACTGTGACGTTCTGTCGGGGTCATGCGACGTACTTACAACGCGAGTATTCTGAGCGGCGAATGTTGAAGGAGATACCAGGGCACGCTGTGTTGCCAGAAGTCGAACTGGCGACCCTGCCGCGCCTCTCGGTCGTCATTCCGAACCACAATTACGCAGCTTACGTGGGATCCGCGATCCGCAGCGCGCTGGACATACGATGGCCAAACGTCGAAGTGATCGTCGTCGATGACGGGTCGACGGACCATTCACTCGACGTCATCAACGAATTTGCAGACGAAGTCACAATCATCAGCCAGGCGAACGCCGGGCAGATGATGTCCTGTGTGAATGGCTTTCGCAGGTCGTCCGGCGATATCATCATATTTCTCGACTCGGACGACGCCTTGCGTCCTGATGTCATGACGGAGATCGTATCCGTCTGGTCCAAAGCCGCGAGCAAATATCAGTTTCAGATGCGCGTGATCGATGCCGACGGGCAGCCGACCGGAAATGTCCTGCCGCAGTACTTCTCCTGTCCGTCCTCGGAGGACGTCCGGAAGTGGATGGCAACCACCGGCGCTTATCCGACGCCGCCCGGGTCGGGAAATGCCTACCCGAAATGGTTTGTCGAGCGTGTCTTCGGCTTTGAGTCCGACTTCGTTGATCGGGCTCCGGACAGTTATCTTTTGGCGGCCGCTCCTGCATGTGGCGAGATCGTAACGATCACCAAGCCGTTGGCAGACTATCGCGTGCACGGCCTCAATCACGGGGCTTTCCTTCAACTCGACGATACCCGCTTTGCGAGAGAGATCGACCTCACGCGGAGGCGGTACAAGTTCTTTTCCGAGATCGCGCGCACGGAGAAGCTGCCGGTTGCGCCCGATGCACTCAAGCGCAATTTGATATTTCTTTGTTTGCGGATAGCGTCGTTCAAGCTGCGGCCGGACCTTCATCCAATCGCAGCGGATAGCTCGTTGAGCATCGCTGTCGATGCGCTTGGAGCGGCTGCGTCGCCGCAAGGTTTCTCAAGATCGCAGCGCATATCGCTGCTGGCTTGGATCTTCTGCATCCTGATCAGTCCGCAGTACTTCCGTCGTGCCCTGGTGAGTTTGCGCTACGTGCCCGCCCAGCGGCCGAAATGGTTGCGCGCTTTGCTCGGTCGGTTCCGCATCATTCGATGATCAAGGCAGGGCTGGGACGCTTCGGTCAGACGGCAGCTTTGGGACGGATCGACCTCAGGCCGGCGCCTAGCGGCTGCGACCATACGCACAGCATTGCCATCATGATCAGGAATGGGGCCATGGCGAGGTTGCCGCCGCCGAGCTGATAGCAGGCCAGCATTGTCAATGCGAGCATCGAGTTGTCTTTCCTGAATATCGAGAGGATGAGATAGAACAGGAAAATCAGTAGCCCGATAATTCCGTAATCCGCGACGAGCTTGAGAACGGGATTTCCGCTGCCGCCAAAGTAGGCGGGCGACCGTTCCAACCCGCCGGGCCCGGAGCCGATAAGCACTCTGTCGGTCTGAAAGAGATAGTCCCAGGTCTGTAGTTGTGCGACGTAGCGAGCATAGCCGCTCGACTTGGTTGAACTGAATTCATCAAGCCTACTAACAATGGGATCAAAAGGTTCCGGTGCAACGAGGTACGTTGTGCCGATCACCAAGGCAACGGCCGCCCCGATGGCGATAACCCGCAGTGATTTGAGCGGAGCAATCAGGGGATAGGCACCGAGGGACACGACGAGCACCAGGAGGCCCGATCCGGACCGAGTGAGCACGTACGAGATGGCGTACAACGGAAGATAGGCAAGTCGCCGCAAAATGAACACATCGACGATCACACCTATGGCGAGCAATTGGGATAGCGCTCCCGGCTCCATCGGGAAAAACCCGTTCGCGCGTCGATTCAAAGACCCATAAAATTCCACCGCATTTTGATTGTAGGCGGACTCGACGAGGACCGGATCGAGCGCCGGGATTGCATCCTTGAACGAGAAGATGCGTATTCCGCCGAATTGAAGAACGATCTGGACGATTGCCAGAACGGCGCACAGGCGAACATAGAACAGGAAGACGGGAAGGACCGCCTCGTTCGAGAATCTCGTCGAGGGTCCGAACAGGAAGATCGAATTCGTGACAAGAACCATCGCAAGTGATGCCGCACTGGTCTCGACACCGCGATCGGGAGATTCGGCTGCGGCGACCGCGCTGAAGAGAAACCAAACGACGACGAGTCCGAATGCAAGAGTCTGCGGCCCGCGAATGCTCACCAGACCAACCCACCATCCCCACGCGACGAGCGCGAAGAATCCGAACAGCGAAAAGAAGATCTGTCCGGTTCCGATGAGGAGTCCGAAGCGCTGCATGCAAATGCACAGAATGAAGGCGATATGCGCGAAAATGACGCTGTTGGTCTCGTCGCTTGACGCTACTGCAGCGCGCTTGTTAGACGAGGTTCTGGCTGGGAATGTGTCGAGGCTCACCATGTTAGGACTCGTCGATTACTGCTTCTTGGCGCCTCGATTGGTGGGTACGTCTGAGCGCAGGGCAACGATCGCGGTCGATCTTGGTCTCGCTCGTGAGGCTGTTCACCCTCTATACTTGAGCCTGTAGTGACTTCCCACATGGAACACGACACGAGCGCAAGATTTAACCCTTACGTTCATGGTGCCAGAGGTTTGTTTTGCCTCATGGTATTCGTCTATCACGTCGTTCATTCCGGCCTCCCGACGTTCGATCTGTTTGCCAGGGGGCTGTTGGGAGAAGCGCTGCAGACCGGAAAATTCGGTGTCGAGTTCTTCTTCGGCATCAGTGGAATTGTCATTCTGCCAAGCATGTATCGCGCATCCTCGGTCTTGACCTTTATTCTTGATCGCTATGCGAGGATTCTTCCTGTGCTCTGGGCGACCGTGATCGCGATTGCGATTTTTGGCTGGCTTTCAGGGAAGGGTCCAAGTCTGCTGCTGGTTGGTGCAAATCTATTGGCGCCGCCTCCATTTATTGACATCATCCAGATCAATCCCGCCGCGTGGTCGCTCGGATACGAATTCCTGTTCTATGGAGTATGTGCCGTCGTTTTCCTGATCAGCGGCGTCAGTCGGCCGCTGGCGCTGGCATTAGCCGTCAGTTCGCTGATGTTGGTCGTGTACTATCCCCGCGCGCTCCTGATGATTGGTGGCGTGCTCATTGCGGAGAAGTACCTATCGTCGACCTTGTTGCTGGCGAAGTACCCGGCGATCTT
Organism: Bradyrhizobium genosp. SA-3; assembly: GCF_004212635.1. Taxonomy (GTDB): domain Bacteria; phylum Pseudomonadota; class Alphaproteobacteria; order Rhizobiales; family Xanthobacteraceae; genus Bradyrhizobium. The sequence continues at coordinate 20,743 of NZ_PSRT01000003.1, forward strand.
CTTCGTGCTGTTCCTGACTGTCTGGAGAGGCCTCGAGCTGGCCAGCGCAACAGACTACGTTGGCTTTGTCACGCCGGCATATTTGTCATTCCATGACTGGATCTCTGCTTTTCCATTTATTGTTCTTGGTGGCGTCTTCGGGACTATTTTCCTGCTTGGCATGTCCCGAGGAAACGGTCTGATCGGAAGAATGCTGCGTTGGCAGGTGATGCAGTGGCTTGGAACGATCAGCTTCAGTTTTTATCTCTGGCCGCCGATCGTCATGGCCGGGATCAAGCTGATCATGTATCGGACGGGCATGGTCGATGCATTGGGGAGCGGATCGCAACTGTTTTTCCTCCTGGTTTCGCTTCCGCCGTCGCTTATCGTTGCAACGATCAGCCATCGCTTCCTTGAAGTGAAGGCGACGGGACAAATTCGAAAACGGCTCGACAGGGCCTCGGAAGCGAAACCGCCAGTCCGGCCGATCAATCAAGCACTCGACGGCACTCAAGGAGGGAACCTGATCGGGGAACAGTCAAATGTTCTTGATTGTTCGACAAGTCACCGCCCCAAAACGATCGCAAGTTGACTGTCTATTCGGGAAAATGCCGCAGCCGTGCGCTTGATTGTGCCGGCTTACGACGTGGCGCGTCACTATTGCCATCGTCTTTGCGCATTGGGCCGGCAGAGCGTTTCCCAGCCGGGCTAACAGCCGAACCGAAAGGATCTCGTTGATGATCGCAGCCGTGCGCAGGCAAGTCCTTTGTGTCGCCTCGATAGTCGTTGCACTCGGATCCGCAGCGCCGGCCTGGTGCGCTGGCTGGGAACTGGTTTTTTCGGACGAGTTCAACGGCGACAAGCTTGATCGAACCAAATGGGCTACCCGATACATTTACAACAACGAAACGATGGATCGTTTCAACGATGAAAAGCAGCACTACCGCGACAACCACGTGGTGTCCGAAGGTGCCCTGAATCTGACTGCAAAAAAGAATGAGGGGGCGGACACGTTCGATTCCGCGATGATCCGTAGCCATCAGACATTCTACTATGGCTACTATGAAGCGCGGGTCTTTCTTCCGAATGCGCGGGGATCGTGGCCGGCATTCTGGCTCGAAGCCGATTACGACATCGATGGAAAGTTCTGGCATCCGCCGGAGATCGACATTTTCGAGTACGTCATCAATGGCGTGGAAGACAAGCCGAACATGCTGCACTCGAATGCCATGAGTAAAGATAAGTGGACGCCGCAGTCCTACACGTATGTAGACAACTCGTTCGTGCTCAGGTTTCAGGACATGGTCGGCAAGGAGGATCTGAACAAGGACTGGCATATTGCCGGCTTCGTTTGGGCTCCTGACCGCATTTCGTTCTTCTGGGACGGCCGTCTCATCTACACGCGCGTGTACCAGTGGCTCAGGAAGGACGGCCAACTGGGGCCGCCGGCGCACATTGATCTCAATTACGCCGTCGGCGGAGCAGCCTGGGCCGGCCGGCACGGGGTCGATGATGCGGCTTTCCCGCAGACGTTCAAGATCGACTACGTTCGCGTCTGCCAGTTCACGTCGTCCGAGCGGGGAAGCCGAAAATGCGGTCCGAGCGACGTGACACCGGATCCCAATGATTTTGGATACACGGCAGCGCTCAACGACATGCCCAAGCCGACATTCCTCAATGTTACGAATGTGGTAGCGGATAAGAAGCCGAATGCGGGGGTATTGTCACTGAGCACAACCGATCCGCTCAAGATCGAAATTCCCATCAAGATTCCGGAAGACTATCCGACAAATCGAACGCTTCATGCGTACGTCTTCGATGCAACAACCGGCGCCATGGTCGCATCGGCAAAGAAGCCGCTGCAACAGGTCTCTCGCAAGGAAGGGGAAGATGGCGTCAGCGTGATCGAATTCGCGCTGCCCGCCGTGCCGCGCGAAGGGAACTATCTGCTGGGCAGCAAACTGACGGCTGAAGTCGCGGGCGAGGTCGGCCCCAAAGAAGTCCCCGTTGCTTGCGAGACCACGGTGATCCAACCAAAAAAAACCAGATCTTGCCGTCTATTGTCGCTGCATGTGCGACGCTGATCGGAGGGGTGCATCCAGCGTGCGCACAACTCCGTGTGATCTGGATCAAGCCGAGTACCGCTGATTGCGATCGGTACGGCCGGTCTGAATTTTGCTTTGGCTGTGGCAGGTGGGCCGTCATGCGCGCTTGCCTGTCACGGTCAGTGTCTCTTGCAATGGTAGTCATCCATGAACTCAAAGGTTCGCGCCGTCAGGCAAATCCTCCGTGGTGCATTGCGCGGCAGCCCGAGCCGGCTTTGTGATCATCGCGCGTGGCGAAGTGAACATCCGCATACTTGGCTGACTGCCGTCGAGGAAGAGGTACTGGCGCGGAAGGCGCCGGTTCGATTCGGCAGCCGCGACGCAGGTTTCGGTGAAAGCGTTGACAACAGAATGCCAGAGATGGGCATTCTCCGCCTGGACAAGGCCCGCATCCTCGGTCCCGACGGCTGGCTCGTGACGGAGGATGGATCGCTGCTCTACGAGAGCACCTGGTACGGATCGTCGTTCTCGCGCCATCCGCGATCAATTGCCTACGGCACGCCGCTGCCGCTAAGCGGCACCTGTCTCTCTCTGGCGAGTGATTTCGCCGGAGGAAACTATGGGCACTTCCTGCTCGATTGCCTGGGACGCTTGGCGCTATTTCAGAAAAGTGGCCTCTCGCTCGATGATGTCGATTATGTCTATTTGCCCAAGCCTGGGTCCGAAACGGCAGCCAAGCTCGTTCGCCGGCTTGGAATTCCAATGCACAAGTGCGTGTGGGCAGGCCAGGAGGATATCCAGGCCGATCTCGTGATCGGCACTTCGTTTCCAGGCTTGCGACGGAATTATGCGCCATGGCTTACGGAGTTCTTCCGCTTGCAGGTAGCCAAGTCGCCGCTTCGTCACGACAGGCGCGTATACGTTCCGCGCAAAGGACAAAGGAAGGTCGCCAACGAAGAAGAGCTGATGCCTGCATTGAAAAAGTTCGGCTTCCAGATCTACGACTTTGATGACGTTGAGGATGAAGCGGCGTTTTTCTCAGAATGCTCGATTGTCGTTGGCGCACATGGTGCGGGGCTGACCAATCTCGTATTCTGCTCGCCTGGAACGAAAGTCCTGGAGTTGATCCCGTCAGACCACGTGCATCCCTACTACTACACGATCGCAACGTCTGCCTGCGCGGACTATTCTTACATCGTGGGGGACAGCAAGGGAACGCGCCCGCAGGGAGCGTTTGGGCCCAGTCCATTCGATTTCGAGGTTGCGCCTGACATCTTCGAGCGCGCACTAGAAACCATCTGTCAATGAACGAGCATTGAAAATGGTCGCTATTGGTGCGCGTACGACGCTCCCTTTGTCGAAAAATTCAATCGCCATCGGAGCTGCTTGGATCGGCGTGAGCCGGCTGGTGGTTGCCAGTCTCGGCTTCTTGAACACGCTCATATTGGCGAGAATGCTCACGCCGGAAGATTTCGGCCTGGTTGCCGTCGCGACGGCCATCATTGCTGTTTTGACGTCGATGACTGAACTGTCCCTGGCATCGGCGCTCATTCACCACAAGGATCCAAGTGAAGATCAATTCCACGCCGCGTGGACGTTGAGCCTGGCTCGTGCTTGCTTGCTGGCACTCTTGCTGTCGTTGCTCGCCTATCCGGTGGCAGTGTCCTACGGCGATGGCCGCTTGATTCCGATCCTGTTGGTCCTGAGCTGTTCGATCGTGATATCCGGCTTTCGAAATCCGATGCTTGCGATGATGCAGCGTCAACTCGTCTTCTGGCAGGAATTTGTGACGAGCAGCAGCCGGGCGCTCGCAACCATCCTCGTCTCCTCCGGGATCGCCATTTGCTTCAGGAGCTACTGGGCGCTTATCGCCGGAGCCGTCGTCGCCAACTTCATCGATGTCGTCGCCTCTTATCTGATCCAGCCGTTCCGGCCGAAATTCCGGATAAAGGGTAGCCGCTCCCTATTCTCGTTCTCTGTGTGGCTATCGCTCGGGCAGGCCGTCAGCACGCTGAACTGGCGTTTCGACCAGATCATCATCGGATATTTTCTCGGGAAATCCGCCCTGGGTGGATATGTACTTGGCAGCGACCTGGCCGCCACGCCGACAAGAGAAGCAACAAATCCGCTCGCCGGGACGCTGTTTCCCGCGTTCGTGAGGCTGAGGGACGACAAAGCCGCCCTTCAGCGAGCTTATCTGTCAGCGCAATCAATGCTGTGTGCGATCGCCTTTCCGGCGGGGTTCGGCTTCGCGTTGATCGCCGATCAATTCGTTCCGCTCGCACTGGGTGAAGCTTGGGCAGGCGCGACGATCGTGATCCAGCTCCTCGGTGGTGCAATTGCGTTGCACACGCTCAGCGCGACCGTCCAACCCCTTGGTCTGGCCCTTGGCCAGACGCGCAGGTTATTTCATCGCGACGTTGCGATCCTGATCGTGAGGCTGCCTTTCATTGTTGCGGGCTTGTGGGTAGGAGGGTTAGTTGGCCTGCTGGTCGCCCGCGTGGCGGTTACCCTCGGCGGTGTCGTCTACAACATGGTCCTGGTCCGCGAATTGATCGACACTTCTGTCTCCCGGCAATTTCTCGTGAATCTGAGGACCGCTTTGTCCACCTGCACGATGATCATTGTCGGTCTTCTGACGAATTGGGCTTTCATCACATCTTTTGGCCATGAGTCTCACGTCTATGCTCGGTTGATCGCTGTTGTTCTCGTGAGCGCTCTTGCCTATGTCGGGTCACTCTTTGGATTCTGGCGAGCGACAGGCGCACCGGCCGGGCCCGAGCGTGAGATCCTGCGAATCCTCGGCGCAATCGCCAACAGGTTTGGGAAAATGGGAAAAATCGTCGATGATAACCGAGCAGTCGGGTGAGCAATATGAATGAAAGGTCGAAGCGGCGCGTCGCGCTGATTACGGGCGTCACCGGTCAGGACGGTGCCTATCTCGCCGAGTATCTGGTCGGCCTGGGCTACATCGTCCACGGCATCAAGCGGCGCTCGTCCTCCTTCAACACCGCCCGTGTCGATCATCTTTATCAGGATCCGCATGCCGGCAATGTGCCGTTCCTGATGCATTACGGCGACATGACGGATTCGACAAACCTGATCCGCCTGATGCAGCAGATCCGGCCAACCGAGATCTACAATCTGGCCGCACAGAGCCATGTGGCGGTCAGTTTCGAGAGCCCGGAGTACACCGCGAACGCTGACGCGATCGGAACGCTGCGGCTATTGGAGGCGATTCGCATTCTTGGCATGGAGAAGGAGGCGCGGTTCTATCAGGCGTCCACTTCCGAGCTCTACGGCCTTGTGCAGGAAGTGCCGCAGAAGGAAACGACTCCCTTCTACCCGCGCTCCCCTTACGCGGTGGCGAAGCTCTATGCCTATTGGATCACGGTGAACTACCGCGAAGCCTACGGCATGTTTGCCTCGAACGGTATTCTCTTCAACCACGAGAGCCCGATCCGCGGCGAAACCTTCGTCACCCGCAAGATCACGCGTGCCGTTGCCCGCATCGAGACAGGCCTCGAAGAGACGCTGTATCTCGGAAATCTCGAAGCCAAGCGCGACTGGGGTCATGCCAGGGATTATGTCGAAGGCATGCACAGGATCCTGCAGGCCGACCGGCCCGACGATTTCGTGCTGGCGACCGGAGAGACTCGCTCGGTGCGTGAGTTCGTGGAGCTCGCCTTCGCCGAAGTCGGCCGCAAAGTCGAATGGCGGGGCAAGGGCGTCGAGGAAACCGGTATCGACAAGAAGTCAGGCAGGATCATCGTGCGGATCGACCCGACCTATTTCCGTCCCACCGAGGTCGATCTCCTGATCGGCGATCCCAGCAAGGCGCGCGAGAAGCTCGGCTGGAAATCCAGGACCCCGTTCGCGCAACTGGTCAAGGAAATGGTGGCTTCCGATTTGCTCGAGGCCAGGCGAGAGGTTACCAATGCCAAGCACTCCATTTGAGCTGGCCGGTAAGACCGTCTTTGTCGCCGGCCATCGCGGCATGGTTGGCTCCGCGTTGGTGCGGCGGCTCGCGGAGGAAAACGTCGAACTTCTGACGGTCTCGCGAAGCGAGGTCGACCTGCGTGACCAGGCCGCGGTCGATAAATGGTTTGCGGCAAGGCGTCCGCAGGCAGTGTTCCTTGCTGCCGCCAAGGTCGGCGGCATCGTCGCCAACAATACGCTGCGCGCCGAGTTCCTCTACGAAAATCTGGCGATCGCGACCAACGTCATCCACGCCGCGCATGTCAATCGATGCGAGAAGCTGATGTTCTTTGGCTCCTCCTGCATCTACCCCAAACTAGCAGTTCAGCCGATTCGCGAAGAGTCGATGCTGACTGGCCCGCTGGAGCCGACCAACGAACCCTACGCGATCGCCAAGATCGCGGGCATCAAGATGGTCGAGGCCTATCGCAGCCAGTACGGTTCAAACTTCATCAGTGTGATGCCGACCAACCTCTACGGTCGCGGCGACAATTATCATCCCGAATACAGCCACGTCGTCGCGGCGTTGATCCGCCGTTTCCATGAGGCCAAGACGTCGGGAGCGAAGAACGTCGTGGTGTGGGGCACCGGCACGCCGCGGCGCGAATTCCTCTTTGTCGACGATCTTGCGGACGCCTGCATCCATCTGATGAAGACCTATTCGAGCGGCGAGCTCGTCAACATCGGCACCGGCGTGGACATTGCGATCGCCGAATTCGCCCGCGTGGTCGCGGAGACCGTCGGCTATTCAGGCGAGATCAGCTTTGACACCTCGCGCCCCGACGGCACTCCGCGCAAATTGCTCGACGTCAACCGGTTGGCGAAACTGGGTTGGCGGGCCAAGACCCCGCTCGAGGATGGGCTCAAGCTGGCCTATCAGGCATATCTCGGCGAGAACCTGCAGGCGCGAGAGTAGAAAGCGCACTTCTGCCATTGCGAGCCAACGGTCACGCATCCGCGCGCCCGTTGTGCGCGGCTGGCGTGATTCGTCGGCGCGGCCACGGGGGCGATCACTCCGGAGCGAACCAGCATTTCGGCAGCACGACATCATCCCTGTTTGCGACGTTTCTCCTGTCGAGGTCGTGAGGAAACTTTCTCGCAGGCGTCCGGCGAGCAGCGCGATCCTTGCGCAAGAACGAGAATTCCATGATCGGCGGTACCTTGAAGCCCCTGTACTCGATGGGTTTGAAGTAATTGTTCGGATGAATGTGTACGACGTCGAAGTGCTTGGTGATCTTCTTGAAAACAGCGCCGATCAGCTTGAGACCGATGGGATTGAGAATTCGGTCCATGGAATGGAACTCGATGATCATGATCCTGAAGCGCTTCAGGTCGTCGCAGCTCGTTTCGATGAGAACCTCGTATTCGCCGCCTTCGATGTCCATCTGGAGGATGAGATCGCCGGTCCGAGAGCCCTTTCTCGACATCCAGTTCTCTAAAGTCATGAACTTGGCGTTGTTTTCGTTTCCGAGGAACTTCTTTTCGAAATCGAGCAGGTCATTGTGGATCGCGGGTGCATCCACCGAGAAGTCAGCGAGGAAACACGGGATGCCGCGTTCGGCAAGGCCGAGCTCGAAGTCAGAGACGTTGTAGACCCCCGGCGAAAAGCAACCGACGCAGCCATCGAGGTCGTCCGGAACCAAATAGCCGCCATCAGCCGATCCGCCCAGTCGAATCAATTTCTTGTCCGTCACGACAGGGAAAAGGTCCCGGAAGAATTCCCTGAGCTCCTGCTCCTTTGAGGTGCCGGATATCATAAAGTCGTTATCAAGCAGGCGGGCCTTTACGTAGTCTTTCAACAAACCGATCATGGTGACTCCGAGCTCGCTAACGCACTGGGTGCAGGCTTGCTGCAAGAAGCGGCATTCCCGCAGGCTCGCTGCCTATGTTCGTTGCGATCAACACATTTGCCTGCCTTAAGACTTCAATAGATTCGATTCTTGTCATGAATATGTGCGGTGTTGTCGCTAATCGGCAGCGTTGCCGAGACTTGCCTTTTGGCTGCTAAGCCGATCTATTCCGTGCTCTGGAACCCGGTCAGCTTCTGCATCGGCGAGGGGACACCGAGAGAGGCACGAGAGCGTGATAGAGGCAGAAGCCGGCTGAGCGCGAAAGATCGAATGACTGACGCGGGAAGCTCGCAGCGCAAACGTCCGGCGTTCTCGCTGGCGGCAGGCAGATGCGTCATCGCTCAACCGCAGCGAGTACCTGGCGCAATGGCAGAAATGGATTAATCGAATGGGAAGTTTTGCCGATGCATCGAAAGCCGTTCGATGCTGTGATGCGACCGACGGGACCGAACTCAGGACGATGGCCGAAACTCCCATGAAGGATTCTCCTACACTGATTGCAGAAATGCAGGATGAGATCGAAAAGGTCATCGGGCCTCATCTGGAGGGTGTCGAGAATTTTGCGCTAGTGGACTTCCCCAACCACTCGAATGTGGGCGACAGCGCCATATGGTTGGGTGAAGAGACCTATCTGCAGAAGAAGCTAGGCCGAGCACCGTCCTACGTCTGCACCTATGACACCTGGTCAAAGGAAGAGTTTGAAAGAGCCGTTCCTGTCGGACCTATCCTTATCCATGGTGGCGGCAATTTCGGCGACCTGTGGCCTAGCCATCAGGAGTTTCGGCTCAGGCTTCTGTCGGAGTTTCCGGATCGCCAGATCATTCAATTGCCGCAAACCATACACTTCTCCTCGAAGGCAAGTCTCAAACGCGCCGCGGAGATCATCAACTCGCATAAGAAATTCCGGATTTTGGTCCGCGACGTGCAAAGTTTGAATATCGCGACAACGGAATTTACTGCGCCCGTCGATCTCTGTCCGGACATGGCATTCTGCCTGGGGGCGCAGAGCTCGCCAGCGGCGGTAACCAGGAAATTGTTGCTGCTGCTCCGAACCGATCACGAGAAGGTGGAGCAAAAGCGTTTTCCGACGCTCCCAAACTTTGCAGTTGTCGAGGACTGGCTCATCGAACAACGAGGCTTGGGAAAGTGGTTGTTTGTCAGGGCGCTGCTCGAGACGTCGCTCCTCTTGCTCAAGGGCATGACGCCGTCGGAGCTCGACGTGCGCATTCGGTGGTTTCACCTGCTGGCGTCGAACCGTGTAGCCCGTGGAATGAGGCAGGTTGGATCGTCGGCCTACGTGATCACGGACCGGCTTCACACGCATATCTTTTGCGTGTTGCTGAATGTGCCGCACTCGGTCCTTGACAACAATTATGGGAAAATCAGCACGTTCGTCGATGCGTGGAGCAAGCCCTTCGAAAAGTTGAGCCGGCCACTGAGCACGAGTGTGGACGACGCCCTCGCAAATTTTCTGGATATCTGCCAGGGCAGTTCGGCCCCGACGGATCAAGGTTGAGGGTCGAGCATCATCCTCCGTACGGGCGGTTCGCCGGATCGTGCGCGCGGACGGTCAACGTTGTCGTCCTCTTTGTTGTCTGGCCCGCATTGTTTGCGCAGGAGATTGTCAGGCTGGTGACCCCTGGCGTCGTTGGAGCACCATTGATCAGTCCGGTGGAACGGTCAAAAGCGAGCCCCTGCGGCAGTCCTTTGACGGACAATATCTTCGGCATCATGACTCCGACATCGCACTCCCCATAGATATCGTGGCGGTAGCTGTCGCCTGCGGCGGATGAAAGGGGGCGCGTCGTCACGCGCGGACCGCGATTGATGGAGAATCGCAGTGGCTCCATCGTTGAGCCGTCAGGCTTGTAGCCATAAACGACGACATGAGACCGCCCGGCATTGCCCTTGGCAGTGGTGAAGTCCGCCTTGATCGTGCGCGATGTCGCATCGTACGAAATGCCTTCCGGGAATTGCGTAAACGTCGTCTGCTCCGTCATACCCGGTTCGGAGCTGTCATAGGGTACGACCTGGACGAATTCGGTAACGCTCGCATCACCCCAGAGGGCCTTGGCGCTCGGCAGCACAATCTTGCCGTTGCCGTCGTAATCGACATTGAGATCTGCGACCGAAACCAGCGGCTTCCAATGCTTGACGCCTGTCGTGCGCCAGCCGCGGATCCAGTCGACATCGAGATAGGCGCCGGTCGCCGAGCTGGCCCACGCTGCGGCGTCATACGCCTCGCCCGCGAACGTGTTATTGAATATGTGTGACGTCAGCAGCACAAATGAGGGCATGTTCTTGGTATTGGAATCCACGCCGGCAAACTGGGATCGAAGGGCGCCATCGACGTAGAGTTGGGTGTTTCCGCCGTTTCGAAAAACAAAGCTGAAGACGTGGAACGCGCCGTCCATATAGTCGAATGGTCCGGCGCTGTTGTCGGTCGAGATCGCCCCCGAGGTATGGACGATATTGCTGAAGTGCATCCCTTGGGAGTTGCACTCAAGATCCCACTCGTTGCCGGTTGGATTAAGCGCGGGTGCGACCGAATAGGTCCAGAACGCGGGATGAAAGCCGGCCGGATTTGTAAGCCTGGGGCTGAACCGGGCACGCATCTCGATGATGACGGCGTTGGCGGTCGGGTAGTATGCAAACGCCCCGGCGGTATGGATCATCGCGGAGAGGTGCGGCCGCACGCCTCCGTTGATGGACCGGTCGGTCGGCGTAAGGAATGCCTGCTCGCGCGTTGTTGCCTTGCGCGCTCCGAGGCGCAGCACCGAGCCGGAGATCGACATGTTGTCGAAGCCAACCGCGACGCCGCGGTTGCGGTCCTTGTAGCCGGTGGTCAGCGGGTCGGCATCAAAAGCTGTCCCGAGCGACGTGGTATTGCCGCGGATGCCTGGATGATAGGCGCCAGTCGGGAAGAACTTGCCGCGAGGGTTTGCCGGACCCACGATATCGAGAGTGTTGAATTCATCACCCCAGGACAGCGTATAGCCGGCATACAACCCACTGCCGTTCTGGCCGACGACGGCGCCGCCGACGACCTGGCTGCGTTGCTTAAACAGCGGGATGAATTGCAGGCGCTGTCGCAAACCATCGTTGCTCAGGCCAAGATAAAGTACTGAGCCACCGACAACCAATGATGCGACGAACAATGCTGCCATGGTGCTGGTGAATCGATGCTTTGATGGCATCCGCGCCTCTTTGCTTGAGACCATCGCGACTTTCGCGATGTACATGTTTCACTCGTCTGTGAGGAACCGTTGGTTCGATCCAAGGCATCCGAATGCGACCGCTTTAGGTATAGCCGCAGATTTCGCCGTGCTTTACGAAACAAGAATGTGAAATGGCCACCAGCATGGCAGCCGCCGGGCGCCGCGTCCTTGTCAGCACAGACCGGTTCGCGGTAATCGTTTGGAGATCACGTGCAATACGGTTCCCAATCAACGCGTCGGACTGATCAATCGATGGGCAGCAATCTCAGAATTGTGGCGATTAGTTTGGCCGGTTCCGTGCGCCGCGAGCGCGCGAGTGCAAATCTGGAGTCGCTTGAGATTCCATGGACCTTCTTTGATGCCTTGCGTGTGCCCGCCAAGGGGCTCCCGCAATATGATGAGGCGCTGGCCATCCGCTTTTGGGGCAGGGGCCTTTCACGTGCCGAGATCGGCTGCGCAGCTAGTCATATGAGCATCATGGCGCAAGTGGCAGCGTCAGACGCCGACGATTCATGGACACTTGTGGTCGAAGACGACGTCATTCTGGATGCCGGGTTCAGCTTTCGATCGCTTCCGGACATCTGCAAGGCGGCCGAGATCGGCTATCTCCGGCTGTATGGGCGACACATGGCGCCGTGCACGCACGTGGCCTGGCTGGATCAGCGGGAATTGGTGCGGTTTGAGCGTGCGCCAATGGGAACGCAGGCTTATCTAATCTCCGGCCATGCCGCGCGTCGATTCATCGACAGCGTGACAACGATCCATCGGCCGATCGACTGGGAGATGGACCGCTTCTGGGCAAATGGCCTCCACAATTATGCCTTGTTTCCTTTTCCGTGCCTTGAGGTGACGCTGACGTCTTCGATCGCAAAGGCGGCGGAGTCGGTCCGCGAGCCTACTGCGTTTGACAGAGCGGCTCGGTTTGCGTGGAAATCAAAGGAATATGTTCTGCGCCTGTCGGAAAATATCCGCCTTCGCCAGTCCGACAGGCGGATTCGCGCCCGCCTCGCCGGCGCAACCAGTCTTTCCGGGCCAATGCCGGAGACAATTCGTACGATCGAAAGCGTGTGATCGACGCCTGGAGGCGTAGGACAAGATCTGACGAGGCGGGTTGCCTTTGCGGCGTTGCCCACTCAGGCAGGCTTGCGCCGGATGACACTTCCGAACCTGACGAGCGGCCTCAAGAGTTCTGCCCTGTTGAAGCGGAGCATGATCAGCTGATACGCAAGCCAGGAAGGGCTCAAGAACAGCCCTGTGAACCAGACGATATGAGAGGCGGCGGCGCGCCAATGTGTTGTCGTGGTCAGCGCAAGCCATATCCCACGGCGCAGAAGTGAACTCGATGTGTCCGCGTCCTGCCGAACGTAGCGCAATCCCAGTTTACGCGACGCGAGGCGATAGTTGACAAAGACGATCTCGTTATCGATCGGCCGTGCCGCTTGCACGTGCACGGACTTCTTGTCGCAATGCGCCTTCAGGATATCGAACTCTGCGACACGGAACCCGATCTGCCTAGGAAAATCCGGAAACCGCTGCGCCCGGCCCTTCGCGTCATTTCGGCTGATATTTCTGCCATGGAGCCGATATTGCCCCAGGGTTTCCTGCACCGTGACCACGTCTCCGTAAAGAGGCGCGATCGTGTTGAGGGCGCCGTCGTATCCCACGGGCGGATTGAGCGGGATGACCTGTCGAAGAAACTCTCGGGAGTACGCATTTCCCGACATGACTGGCCAGATGTACGTTCCCGACCGGGTAAATTCTGCGTGCACATCGTCTGGCGCGTAGGATTTAGGAAACGCACAAAACGAGCGCCCAAGTCGCCTGCCGGCGCCATCGATGATGTCCAGATTGAACTGAACTTTCGAAACACCTTCACGCCAGTGCGCCGCGACGTTTTCGACCGCCGTCGGCATCAGGATGTCATCCGCATCGAGGAACAGGAGTACATCGCCTATCGCTGCGCGATACCCAACTTCGAATGCTGCGATGTTGCCCTGATTTGCCTGAAATATGGCTCGAATCCTGTCACCATAGCCGGCGATGATCTGGCGGGAACCGTCGATCGATCCGTCGTCGACGACGATGATTTCGTCCGCCGGACGGGTCTGATTCAACGCGCTGTCGATTGCCAATCCGACATACCGTTCGTAATTGTAGACAGTTATGACGATGCTGATCTTCAACGCGTGTCGCTCACAATTTGCAGGTGACAGAAGAGGCTATCAATCCATGCCTTGATGAGCCAGAAGTAATTTCACGGTCCGCAAAGCATGGTTGGTGAGGCAATCGCATGAAAATCGCTCTGATCGATCCGTCGCTGTTTACTTGGCCATATGATCTTAAATTAGCCAAAGGATTGACCGATATTGGGCATGCAGCCAGCATTGTCGGGCGCCAGCTCGGGCGGAAGCTTTCCGTTGATGAAGACCTGTTTCTCGACCGGCATTTTTATCCGGGATTGCAGTCGCGCTTCTTCAAGAAACTTCCACGCAACGTGCAGCTGGGGCTGAAGGGCCTCAGTCACGCTGAATCAATGACACGGCTGATCAGGCGGTTCAGGAGGACGCCGCCTGATGTGATCCATTTCCAATGGGCACCGCTGGCGATCGTCGACAGCCAGTTCATTCCCAAGTTCAGGAGGGTCGCGCCAACGGTTCTGACCGTTCATGACTCGAATCCGTTCAATAACAATCCGAGCTCGCGGATACAGCGAATTGGCGCGTTCAGCATTCTGCATTGCTTCGACCACCTTATCGTTCATACGACCGTTGCTCGCGATCGCCTGCTACGCGTTGGTATCCCGGACGAAAAGATATCCGTTATCGCGCACGGATTGCTGACGGATCATATCACCCGACCGGCCGACGAGCCCTCGGCCGGGAACGGGCGCGTTCAAATACTCCTGTTCGGCAAGATAAAGCCCTACAAGGGCGTCGACGTCATGCTTCGCGCGCTTGCGCTGCTTCCCCGAGAGGTCAGGGCGCATTGCGTGGTGAAGGTCGTGGGCTGGCCGGAAATGGCGATGGAGCCGCTGTTTGCGATGGTGAAGGATCTGCAGCTCGAAGACCATGTCGAATTCGACCTGCGTTTCGTTCCGGAAGATGAAGTTACCTCACTGGTCGCGCGCGCTGACATCCTGGCTTTTCCGTACCGGGATATCGACGCGTCGGGTGTGCTGATGCTGGCGATCGCGGCGGGACGTCCGATCGTCGCTTCGAACCTTGGAACGTTTTCGGAATGGCTGAGCGATCGGGCAGAGGGGACGCTCGTTCCTCCAGGTGATCCCGCCGCGTTGTCCCGGACGCTCGAGCGCTTGATCAGCGACCCTGATTATCGAAACCGCAAGAGTCAAGGAATGTTGGATCTGCGAGACTCGGTGCCGACGTGGACCTCGATTGCACGCCTGACCGAGGCGGCCTATGTGAAGGCAGGCCGGCGTGTGGGCGTGCCGGCCAGTGCCCAGGTTCTGCAGGGTTCAGGAAACTGAAGGGGTCATCTGCCAGGTGGCCTGGCGGATCGACAGGATGCCCCAGAAAAAGCCAAGTGCCCACGCGAAGTGCATCACGACAGCGGCCGGCAGTGCAAGCAGCCCGCAAATAGAGCGATGTTTTACTGCAATCATCATTGCAGTCAGCGCCAGTATCGCCAGATAGGCTGCCGGCAATGTCAACAGCAGCGGCGCCGCCGGCGACAGCACGATGGCGCCAATCGTCAATGCAACATGCGTGGGCACCACGAATTGACGCAGTCGCAACGATCCGGGATGCCGCCTCACGGTTCTCGATCGACCGCGACCGTAGTTGAAGTACTGCTTCGCCAGGCTCAGAAAGCTCGACCGCGGTCGATATGAAAGGCGGATGTCCGAATCCAGAAATATCCGGCCGCCGATTGCACGCAGCCTGCAGTCAAACTCTGCATCTTCATTATGAGCGAAGGTTTCGTCGTAACCACCAGCCCTGCGGAACGCGTCGATGGTCATCGCCGCATGATGCCCGTGATCGACAAAGCCGCTTTGCTTTCCGCCGCGATGTGCCGATCCACCCGAACCGACCTTTGTGTCCGAGACCCAGGCGACGGCCTTCTGCAGGCAACCTTCGCCACGCGAGTCCATGGGAACCACGACCGAGTCGGCCTTACGCTCGTCCAGAGTCTTGAGGAGGCTCGAAACATAATCCGCTGGATATCCGCAATGGGCGTCACACCGCACTAGGACCTGCGCCGCAGCACCATAGACCTGTACGGCTAGATTGACCCCGGCACTCTGCAGCCGCTGCGGATTGCGCAACAGATGGACGCCGCCAATGTCTTTGGCGAGCTGGCGGACAATGTCGGGCGTCCCATCGGTGCTGCCGCCATCTGCAACCACTATTGTGCGACCTGCGTGAAGACTGTCCCGGGCCAGGTTGCGGACAACCGTCTCGATCTGGGGGGCCTCGTTCAGTACCGGTATGACAATCAGGACTTCTCTGGACACGATTTAGCTGCCGCTTGCGGTTGTTTGCTTAATCCGTTGGCAGGCGCGGGAATGGTCGTTGATGCACGCCAAAGGACGAACCGACGGTCCGTCAAAAGAATGGCCAACTCGTGACTGCTTCTTTTAATGCATCGGTTGCGAGTGGGCTTACCGATGGCGCCTTAAAATGGGCGATCTATTCTGCGTGAATCGTGAATAGTGCGTGCCCCGATCGCTCGAAGATCGGAAGCGAACCGGACTGGGAGCGATATGTGAGAGCTGTTGTTGTTGCCGTCGCTTTGTTGCTAGCGGTCTGTCACCCTGCATCGGCCGATCCGATGACGTTGGATTTTTCATGGCGCGGGGCGCACGGCTGTGTCACGCTGTTCCCAAATCCGGAGATACGTCTGCGCAACATTCCCGCCGGTGCCACTTCGATGACGCTCACACTTGCGGAAGGTGCTCGCGAAATGGGAGGCCAGAACGTTCCGGTTCCTGGTAATGGCGTTGTGCCGTCTGGGACGATCCGGACATTTGGTCCTTGCAAGCCGGGTCTGTATGAATGGACCGCCCTCGTGAAATCATCGACGGGACAGGTTCTATCGGAAGCGCATCAGGCGCGATTCTATCCCTCGGACCAGACCGCAGCGAAGCAATAAAGTTTCGGGCCTTTGTGGCAGCTCCACGCGTCTGCATGCCGCCGATTGATCGTACCCACGTGTTGCGACTCTATTCGGCCAACGAGGGTGTCATACGGGTTGAATACTGTCGGATGCAAAATGCGGTTCCCTAATCGGAACCCAGCGTGTTCGGCGCCCGCCCAGGGAACGACGGGCAATGCACTGAGCGTGCTTGTTGCAAAGCAGCGCGGACTTCACATGAGCCCGTAGCATTCCGGTGTCTCCGCAGAAATCTCCAGCCGTCAGCTGATTCTCTCGTCATGCGTCAAATTGCGTCGAATCCATAAGGCTCTTTTGAACGCGTGCATAGTTGTGTGCCACGTAAAAGGAGCACGTAATCCATCATGACCACTATCAATGGAAGCGCCGGTGCCGACGTTCTGTTTGGCGGTACCGGAAATGATGTTCTAACCGGAGGAGCAGGCAGCGATACTTTCGTTGTCTCGAAGGGGTACGGCTCCGATACCGTTACTGATTTTCAGGCGGGCTTAGGCGGCGATGTGCTGCGAGTGCAGAACTACGGCTTTGCGACGTTCGCGAGCTTCCTGGCAGCGGCCACCCAAGTGGGCTCCGATACGGTCGTCACGCTGTCGTCCACCGAAACCCTGACGCTGCAGAATGTCGCGCTTTCGACCTTGGTTGCAAGCAATGTCGTGCTGGACAATCCGCTGCCAGCGAGCGGAACGGCATGGAACTGGGCGGGTACCGTCCCCGCAGGCGGCACGCTGACGACCGGGGCGACAAATGACGGCATGGAGGCCGGCGGCACGGGCGTCACGCTGATCGGCGGAGCAGGGGACGACACCTACTATGTCTATGATCACAACACCAAGGTCGTCGAGCAGGCCGGAGAGGGTATCGATACGATCCGTGTCTGGAACATCAACGGATACAGCCTCGTCAATGCGCCGAACGTCGAGAATCTTGTCCTGACAGATAGCGTTCCGTCTCCCGCCACCGGTAATGACCTCAACAACATCATTGTCGGCAACGCCGGCGACAACATGATCGACGGCGGGCGAGGCAACGATGTGCTGACCGGTGGGGCCGGTCGCGACACCTTTGTTGTGACAGCGGGCAACGGCAACGACATCGTCACCGACTTTCAGGCGGGCGCCGGCGGGGACGTCCTGCAGCTCAACAACACCGGCTTCAAGACGTTCACCGATGTCACGGCGGCCATGAAGCAGGTCGGCACCGACCTTGTTCTGAAACTCGCGAGCGGCGAAACGATAACCCTTGAAAACACCAGCCTCCAGAATCTCACGGCTGCAAATGTCAACATCGTCAGTCCCCTGACAGGGCTGGTCCAGACCTTTAACGACGACTTCAACACGCTCTCCGCGGGCCAGGATCCGAGCCTGACCTGGCGCACGAGCTATGCCTGGAGCGGAGCCGCGGGGTACGGGCTGGCCGGCGAACAGGAAGTGTATGTCGATCCCAGCTTTTCCGGACTGCCGGCCACTCAGGCATCAACGTCGCTCGGGCTTAATCCGTTCTCGATTCAGGACGGTCACCTCGTCATCACGGCGCAACCGTTGCCTGCGAGCGCAACGCCTTATACAGGCAGTGCCATATTTTCGTCGGGCATGATCTCGACCCAGAACAGCTTTACCCAGACCTACGGCTATTTCGAGATGACGGCCACGCTGCCCAGCACAAGCGGCGCGTGGCCGGCGTTCTGGATGCTTCCCAGCACTGCCAATAACCTCAACACGGAAATCGACGTGCTCGAAGCATTTGGTCAGGATCCTGACCAGGCTCATTGGGCCATTCACTCGCCCTACGCGCCTGCGACGAATGGGGGTTGGGCAAATACAGCCAACCTGACCACTGGAGAGCACACGTTTGCGCTCAAATGGACCCCTTACGACTTGACATTCTTCGTCGACGGGAAGGAGGTCGCACAGCAGGCGACGCCCTCCGACATGAATACGGCGATGTACATGATCGCTAATCTGGCGATGGGCGGGAGCTGGCCGGGCAACGCCGCTCCAGGATCGACGGCGACGATGACCATCGATTCAATCAAAGCCTATCAATTGCCGGAGTACACGCTTGCGAACTACACCCTGCTCACGAGTGGCGCGCCGACCAACACGATCGTGGGAAGCGCGGCTGCGGACACGCTGAGCGGCACATCCGGTAATGACCTGATCGGTGGTGCAGGAGGCGCCGATGCCATGACCGGCGGTGCCGGCGATGACACTTATGTCGTGACCGATTCCGGTGCGAAGGTTATCGAGGCCTATGGCGGAGGCATCGACACGGTAAACTCCTCAGTGACGTATACGCTTTCGAGCTACGTCGAGAATCTGACGCTCACCGGTTCGGCGGCCATCAACGCGACCGGCAATATTCAGTCCAACATCATCATCGGCAATTCCGCGGCGAACGCGATCACCGGCGGGCTCGGCAATGATATCCTGACCGGCGGCGGCGGTGCGGATACCTTCGTAGTCAACTCCGGCGATGGTTCGGACATCATCACCGACTTTTCTCCGGGATCGGGCGCCACGCACGACGTCGTCCAGCTCAACGGCTTTGCCTTCACCTCATTCGCCGACGTGCAGGCGGCGATGACCCAGGTCGGAAGCGACGTCTATCTAAAGTTGACCAGCCAGGACACACTGGTGTTCCGCAACACGACGGTCTCGGCATTCACCAGCGACGATTTCCAATTGCCAGCAACACTCCCGGTCGGTGGGACGATCACGTCCTGGATCAGCGGGAAAGCGAGCAGCCGCATGGTGTACGGTACCGCGGCGAACGACAAGCTCTCGGCGGTCAATATCGATGACACACTCGTCGGAGGGAACGGCGATGATACCTACGTCATCGGTAACGCGAACCAGAAAATCGTCGAGAATCCCGGCGGCGGCGTTGACAGCGTGGAGGCGTGGACGTCGTACACGTTGCCGGCAAACGTCGAAAACCTGACGTTGATGACGGGCGGGCTCGCGGGCGTCGGTAACCAAATGGCAAACCGCATGGTCGGCTCGAGCGGTGACGATTCCCTGGATGGCGCGGGCGGGAATGACTGGCTCTCCGGAGGAGCCGGAAACGATACGTTCATTTACAATGCAGGCAGCGGCAACGATACGGTCGCCGATTTCCACGCCTTCACGACCGCGACTGCCGAACACGACAAGCTGATTCTGAAGGGTTACGATAGCGGCGCCTATTTGACCCATGTGAACGACGTGTGGACCGTTCACTACGCGGGTGGAGCAGATACGCTGCGCATTGCGGGCGTCACCAGCTTGACGTCGGCCGACTATTCATTCGTTTCCGCGACGAATTCGCCGATGGCGATGACATCCATTGCCGTGCCGACGATCTCGGCTGTCAACGACAGCGGCTCGATCGTGTCGGGCCTCATCAATACAAATCATCTGGTCCTCACGGGTCGCGCGCAGACAGGTGTAACCGTCAAGGTTTTCGACGGGACAACTCAGATCGGTACGGCGATCGCCGACGGCAACGGTAACTGGAGCATGGCGACCGCAATGCTGGCCGAAGGCGGCCACGCCTTTGCCGCCGCAGCGATGGACGGTGTCGGCAATCTCACCGCGCTCTCAGCCGGGGTGAATGTCACCATCGATACGGTCGCCCCGAACGTGCCCAAGCTCGCGTCGTTCTCGCCAGACAGCAACGTTGCCGGCGATGGCGTCACCAATGTCAACCACGTGAATTTGACTGGAACCGCGGACGCCAGGAGCACGGTGCAGGTCTTTGACGGCGCGACAATGATCGGAACGGCGATCGCCGACACCAACGGAGCCTGGTCCTTTGCCACCGCAACCTTGGCGGACGGTAATCACACCTTTACCGGCAAGACCGCGGACGCCGCCGGCAACGTCAGCGCTTCCTCCGGCGCGTTGAACGTCACGGTCGATACGCGTGCCCCGGTTGCACCTATCGTGACCTCGGGCGCACCTGGAGCTTCGAGCGCAATAATCGTGTCCGGCACGGCAGAAGCCGGAAGCACTGTCCGGCTGTACGAAGGCTCGACCTTGCTCGGCACGGGGGTCGCGGCGACGAGTGGGGTCTGGAGCGTCACCACCGGATCGCTCACGGCAGGGCAACACAGCTTCACCGCGACCGCCACCGACATCGCCGGCAATTTGAGCCAGCTTTCGAACTCCTTCAGCTCCGCCGTCGGTACGGTGATCGAAGCAGCCGGCACGACATCACTTATCAAGTCGGAAAGCAACTTCTACCTTTCGACGGCCGGCTCATCGGTGACCTTGAAGAATGGCGGAACGGCGGTTGTCGCGGGGCAGCTTGGCGCATGGGTGCCAGTGGCTGCGGAAGCGTCGTCGAACGGCTATCTCGTCGCGTGGAAGATCCCTTCGACCGGCCAGTTCGCGGTCTGGAGCACCGACAGCAACGGCAATTTCGTATCCAACTATCTGAACAAGGTGTCCGGAACCGACCCGGCTCTTGAGTCGAGCGAGACCCTCTTTCACCAGGATCTCAACGGTGATGGCGTGATTGGTCTTCCACCAACGCCCGAGAAGGTTTCAGGCACGACAATCGAGGCGTCCGGCTCAACCAGCCTGGTTCTGGTCGGCTCGAATTACTTGTTCGACGCGATGGCCAGCGGCGCGGGACCGACCTTGAAGTACGGTGGCGTAGCGGTTGTGTCGGGACAGTTCGGCGCTTGGACGCCGGTGGGCGTGGAGCAAACGACCAGCGGCTATGATGTGGCCTGGAAGATTCCGGCCACCGGCGAACTCTGTGTGTGGACCACGGACAGCAATGGCAACTATGTATCGAACCTCCTGAACAAGGTGTCCCCGACCGACCCTGCTCTTAAAGCGGTCGAGACGACTTTTTATCAGGACCTCAATGGCGATGGTGTAATCAATACGTCATCGACCATCCTCAAGATCTCCGGAAATGTCGTATTGAATCTGGGCAATATGTCACAGGCCGCGACGGTCGATCCCGGCGCCACGCTCGAATTGTCCGGCGCCGCTTCCGGGTCGATCACCTTCAAGGCGTCGACCGGCAATCTGGTGTTGGACCACGCGTCGCAATTTACCGGAACGCTCATCGGTCTGACGGGTGACGGCACCGCGTCCAATTCCAATCATATCGACCTGAAGGACATCGCGTATGGAGCGGGGACGTCGGCGTCCTTTTCCGGCGATACAGCCGGTGGCGTGTTGACAGTAGTCGATGCTCAAAATCACACGGCACATATCTCGCTTGTTGGCGACTACACCAACTCCACCTTCAATCTCTCGAGCGACGGATCCGGGGGCACGCTGGTCATCGATCCTCCGAAGGCCAGCTTTGATTTTTCGGCGGTTGCGCCGTCGCAGCCCTCTCCTACCGCACCGGCCGTCGGCCCCTCGCGCCCGGGAGACGACGGGTTCGTGTTCGAGCAGTCCGCTATCCCCACCGTATATGAGTTAAGCAACGAGGCTTTTCATGAATCGGCCAAGGCAGGACTCCTCGCGGCCACCACTTATCCAGAAGTTGACTCGCGCCTTCATCAGGTCGACGCCGTTCACGCGGTAGCCCCGATTGATGTCCATCTGGCGGAGTTGCATGACTTCATCCTTCGCTGAAGGTCTTTGCCTTTCGAAAAACGTTGCGTAATACGCGTTTCGCAAGTTCCCGTTTCCGCGCGAAGAAGGTCATGGGGAGGAGATATGATGCATAGGCAAGCGCCAGCAGAATAACTAACCCAGCGAAAGAGTTTCCATCCAGCAATGAGATGAGCGAAATCCTTGTGACGGCCGCCGCAACGCCACAACTGATCCAATGTGGGACGGTCGTGTTGACCAGGCTCCTAGTCGTCACCGGGCCATGACGACCGATTGACATCGCGTAAAGCGGCAGCACGACGGTGCAGTTCACCAGCGTATACGCCGCCGCGATTCCGAGGGCGCCCCAGGGAAGACCGACGAGGAATGAGGTCACGTTGATCAGGGCGGTCCAAACGCCGAGCCTGAAGTACTCCTGGCCACGGCCTTGACTGAGGAACAGCCAAGCTGCCGTCGCGGTTGCGACCTGGATCAAGCCCGCAACGCCAAGCCAAGAAAAAATCGGGGCTGCACCCACCCAATGCTCCCCGAGGAGAACTCTGAAGAGCGGCTCCGAGAGCAGGATGGCGAAGACGATGCCCGGCTGACATATGAGCATAACCATGGAAAGGGCATCGTTGTAGGTGCTGAGATATCTCTCCTTATCGAAACGAAGCCGCGAAAGCAGCGGGACAATCACCTGGCCGATGGGGTTGTGTAATTGGACGATCGGCAGCAGCAACAGCTTATAGGCCCGATCGTACAGGCCGAGTTCGTCGCCGCCTCGAAATTTGCCGATGAGGATGTTGTCCGCATTTCTCGAGAGATAGTTGACCAGATTGAACCCTGACACGTGCAGGCCAAATCTCGCCATGTGCCGCGTCTCGCTGTCCAGACGGGCATATCCGGGGCGATAGCCAGAATAGACCCAGATCCCGACTGTCGAAATGAGCGTGAGAACGAGCGTGGACAGATAAAGTGCCCAATAGTCTCTCAAGATGATTACGGCGACGATCCCGGCGACAACGGAAGCGGTTGTCGCAGCGACATCCAGGATTGCCAGGGTCTTGAACCGGGATTCTCTGGCAAGTAGCGCTGCCGGAACGGTCGCAAGGCCAGCAATGAAGCTTAGGCCGGCAATTGCGATCATGAGCTGTTGAAGCCTCGTATCGCCGTAAAACAGCGCAACCGGATGCGCGCTCAACGCCAGAACGAGAGCAGATGCCGCGGAAGCGAGCACCGATAGCCAGAACAGCGCATCGATCTGGCCCTTGGCGATTTCCGTGCGTTGAATGATGGCCTGTCCAACGCCGACGTCCTTGATGAGCCCGAGGAACGTTGCAGCCGTCGCAGACATCGCCAACACGCCGAAGTCGGACGGAGCAAGATTTCGCGTCGAGAATATCGTCAAGACAAAACCGGCCGACAGTTTCCAGGCCTGGGACCCGCCCGTTATGAGGATGTTGGTTACGGCCCGTGACTTGCTGTCTTTGTCCAACGAGCTCACCCCCGCGATTTCAAACAGTTCTTGCGCGGTCTTGCGCCTGCCAGCAAATGCCGCGGGAAATCCAGCGCGCCGAACGATGGCGGTTCCGATCGTCTCCGGCTTTTAGCTTGGCCTTGACACGAACGGAAGACGTGATCGGGCGATGTGGGACCCGCGTACCGGGGCGAGCCTGGTCGAAACTGATTTCAAACGATGGCCTGACCATCACCAATGTCAATGCGGAGACTTGTGGTCACATCAATGCCCGCAGTTTGTCATATTTCAATCCGCAGTGCTGAGGTTCCCGTGAGATGATTTTGTGAGCACTCACATCAGGAGAAGGGCAAGCTGCGCTTGCGATGTTTGCAGACTGCTCGTGATTCTATAATGTTCGGCTGATCTCGATGACGAAGCTCCGGAGGTCCGACACGGGATGACGTTGTATACCGTTGCATCACAGCAAGGAGCGCGGTCTGGCGTCGCGTCGCTTGCCGGACCTCTCTTCCTCCTTGCAGTAGCCGTCATTCTTTCTGCGATTTCGCGGCGGGCCGTCACGCATCTCGCGCGCTGGTCTGACATTTACGCTCTGGTGCTGGTTTGCTTGGCATTTGCCGGCGCACTCGCCTTCAGCTCCATTCGCTACCGTGATTTCTCGCCGCCATTGCGGATCACCGCCTTCGCGATCGGAATGACGATCTTCGTGCAGTTGCTGTTCGATTCATTGGGGCCCTTCGCAGGGCCTCCTAACATCCTGTTCGGTTCGAGCGACAAAGCACTGTTCTTCCGCTACGGTGCGGTGCTTGCGGTTGTGGCAGGAATAGCCGCGATCTGGCGTCCTTCATTTCTGGTGCCGCTGTTCTACTTCTATCATGCATGGCGCGAAATGGTGAGCGTCGTGTCCGGCATCTTCGTGACTGAGACCGATTATCTCGGGATGCTCGACGTCGGTAACTTCGCCGTCCTTGGCGTGCTCGGCACGATCGTCCTCACCAGCGCCTGGGTGATGGATCGCGTGCCGTGGCTGCGAACTTTGTTCGCTTCCGCAGATAACGTGAAGCAGCTTCGCGATCGCGCCTATGGCTTGATTTGGGCGTGCGCCGTCGGGGCGCATCTCGGCAGCTATTTCTGGTCGGGAATCTCAAAGCTGCAGGCTGGTGGCGAGAAGCCATGGACCTGGCTGCTCGCAAATCCCACGCAAATCTCAATCCTGATGGGACTCGAACGCGGCGACGCCCCGCTCGGCCTATGGCCGGGCGCGTTGCAGACGATCTGGGACGCGATCGCGAGCAACCAGCTGATCTTCAACGTCTTCGTGCTGGGTGCCCAGCTCCTGTCGCCCCTGGCTGCGATCTCGACGCGCGCGCTGTCGTTCTTCTGCCTGCTGTTCGACATCTTCCACATCGGCGTGTACTTCACGCTCGGGGCTCTGTTCTTCTTCTGGATTGCGCTCAACCTGTTCATCGTAGCCGCGGCGCGGACGCTGCCGCGTGATGGATTCACCCCGGCGATGAAGGTTGTGATGGTCGTGACCGTCATCTGCGGCCGGTTCTTCTTCTACACCAATCATCTCGGATGGCTGGACGGGCCGAAGCTGGCAAGCCCGCGGCTTTTCGTCGAGACCCGCGATGGTCGCCAGGTTCTCGCGCCTTCCACGTATTTCGGCATCTACTCGTACATGATCGGGACCGGAACCATGTACATCCCTGAGAATCATTTCCGGGCTCGCGTTGGCGGCAACAACCACGATCTTGCGACTTGGCATGACGCGACCACCTGCGGCCCGGAGATCCTTCCGCGTCAGGACACAGGCGTACCCATGGAGGCCGTGGAAAAATTGGTCCGCGAGACGGATCGCTTTTTCCGTGTCTATCCCTGGGTGAAGGACAACAACAGCTTTTATGCCTATCCGCACCACATGCTGTCCAATCCATGGCTGTATGGCGAATTCAACAAGCTGACCATGGACGATATTGTCGCCTATCACTATGTGGTGGACTCAGTATGCCTCGGTCTGGCGGAGGGCAAGCTTGTGCGCGACGTTCGGAAGCGTACGGATTATCGAATTGACCCATAGTGATGACGATATCTGGGTGGTATATGACGGCGAATGCCCCTTATGCAGCCGCTATGTTCTGCTGTACCAGTTGCGGGAGCGTGGGCAGCGCATTCACCTGATCGATGCGCGTTCGGAGCATCCAATCGTAGGCGATATCCGCGCCCGCAATCTCGATCTCAATGAAGGCATGGTGGTTCGCTGGCGTGGGCGGCATTACTATGGGGCCGATGCAATGCATCTGCTGGCAACGCTTGCCGGGGAGGCGACTGTCTTCAATCGCCTTAATCGGCTCGTGTTCTCCCGGCCACGCCTCGCAAGGGCACTTTATCCGGCACTGGTGCGCGGAAGGAAGCTTCTCCTTCGGCTTCTCGGCCGCAAGCTGATCGATGAGATCAATGCTCCGGAACAGCGGCTACCGGTCGGTCCTTCCGACGAAAACATCAAGCACAACGACGGGGTCCGATGACGTTTGGAGGAAGGCTCCAGCGCGCCTCCTGTGTACAAGAAGCGGTGGGTCAGGTTATCGCGTCGCGGCCTGATAGGCCGGAGAGAGACGCATCAGATCGCAACGGACAAGATCGTCGGATGATTGGTAGATCAGGCTTTTCGGATAGATGAGCTCGAATGACGGATTCTGATCGAGCCGCTCCGCGTAACGCTGATACTCGACCGATCCGAGATAGTAATTGCCCTCGCGGACCGCGATTGCGACCTTGTCGGTGAAGTCGTGGAGAAATTTGAAATGGAGCAGGGCGCCTGTGACATCGCCTGGCTTGCCTGGTGGGGCCATCAGGTGACCGGCGGCGATATAGCGACGGCCGGGCAACCAGCGCGCGAGCGGCACTTTAGTGAGCAGCGGTGGCTGCCAGCGCGTGATGTTAACCGCAGGCAGCAGCCGCGCCAGCCCGTATGGCTCAAGCAACCGCACAAGTGCGTCGTAAAGAGCGATCTTCGGCGGCATCGGTTCGTCATAAAACAACCTCGCTCGCGCACCACCCACCAGGTAGTTGGTCGGAAAGCCGCGCCGACGGCGCTTCACATAGGTATCTGAATCGAAGTAGGGGCAGAACGCGACGAGGCTCTCACCGGCATGGTAGCGCTCCGGGCCACCGAGCCAGCGTGGATACATATCGACCATCTCCGCAGTCATGCAATCTGCGCCGGTGCTCTCCAGATATCGGCACAGCCATCGAAGATCAAAATTTTCGCAACCGGGATAGACAAAGAGTTCGTCTGCGTCGAGCGTCAGCGCCCACCGTCCTGGCGCGAATTGGTCGAGCACGGCGCTGGTCCAACGCGCGCCACCACTTGATTCTGCAAAGGGCTCTCGGATCTCGAACACGTGAACATCCGGCTGATCGAGTAGGAATGCTCGCGTGCCGTCATCCGAACGATCATCGATCGCGAGGAAACGTCCGACCCCGAGCCGGCGATGGTGGCGCAGGAAATCGGGTAATCGCAGCATTTCGTTGCGAAGCTTGCCGACAGCCACGATCTCATCGGCGCCGAAGTCGAGCGGCCTGCTATCAATCCGGTGAATGACTGGATCGGGATGCTTGGCCCGTGATCGCGTTGGCGTCAAAAGTGCGACAGCCGCTTGACCCCTTACGATCGACCCTTGTAACGCGTTCCGCGCGCGGTTGCCGCCCGCCGCTGCTCTCGCCAGCAATTCCATTTTAGATTTTCCAGCCAACCGATCACATCTGCATTATCTACGATAAAGACGGCGAATATAGGTGCTATGGACGGTCACATTGTCCCAGCGGGTTGATCTAGCCTCATAAGCCCGCGGCGAGCTACAAATGTGCGCTTCTTATTTGCAATCGAGGACTATCGGCCGGCGGTTTCGCGTCGGTTCCAAATAGATTGCATTGCCATTCATTCCCAAACGTCTTGAGCATAAAGTCATAAAGTGAAGTGTCGCACCAGCTTGTCGCGGATTCGTGTCATCCAAAAGCATTTGGCCAGCCATTCCGCTGCGGTTTCAAGGAGCCGAAATCAAAGTCAAAGGAAGGAGCCTCCGCCACGCATCATACGCGTATTCAGTTGGGTGCAGGAGATCTGTCGAGCCGTTGAGAGCAGATTAGAGTTGTGGCCAACGGTTTCTGCGGAGCATCACTCGTGCACGGGATCATGCCGCGTAAACGAAGCGGCTCACAAGCACAACGGCAGGAATGCGGTCCTGCGGCATGATCTGCATGGCAATTAAGCAGACGCGGAGCTTCTACAGGAGGATGTCACAATGCACGGACCATGCGACAACATCCTCGCTGGCCGCTCATGATAGGGGGCTGACTAGACTGCGATTTGCGATTCAGGCATCTGCGGTGATGCCTCCGACTGCACCTGATCGAGCACCGAGAGGTTCGCGATGAGCAGATAGATCAGCAGGCTCGCGCAATAGACGACTTGCAAAATTACCGCGCTGGCGACGAATGCTATCGCGCCCGTGGCGAAACCCTGCTCAAGACCCAAATACCACGCTGCAACCAGGATCAGCATCGTTGCGGGAATAAGGGCGTATGCGCGAAGAAAACGCCCCAGAAGAACACCCGCTACGGCGCTTGCGATCATCAGCACGACCAAGATCTGCCCTCCTGCTCTTGCACCAGAGATGTTCCGACGCATGACGGGCCGTATTGTAGCCACAGAACCGCTAAAAACATACCACTTTTACGCGGCCGCGGCCAATCTTTGGTGCGCTTGCCGCTGCGCTGCGGGCGCGCGGTTCTGTCGTAAAACGTGCTCGGACGTCGACCCGGTCTCCTGGATCCAGGAGTTCTCCTGCTGACAACTGGGTGCTTTTCGGTTCCAGGGGCTTACTTTTCCACCCGGGCGGTCGACCTCGGCAACAGGCCGACACGCAAATGCGGCAAGAGGCTTGTGACCAAGACGCCTCGGAGGAGACCAGTCCTAGCTCCCCTGGCTTTTACGCAGCAGGAGCCCGACCAGCTCTTCGAGGCTCTGCTCAATGTCCGCGGACTGCAAAGATCTGGTATCGGGCTCAGAGGAATGCGGCTCGATCAGACGCAAGCTTGCGCCGGAAGGCCCGGATTTCACTGGCTTCGGCTCCCGAATGGATACGGGTTTAAACGACTGAGGCATGTCATGGTTCGTCTGCTCAGTCATTGCGGGTTGAGGTGTGGCGTATCGCGCCCTGGTGCTTTCATCCGAAGCTGGTCGCCTGGTTCTGAGCGCGGGCGAAACGTAGGGCTGCAAGTTCAAGTACTCGGCGTGCCGCTTACGAGAGATCAGCTCACGCGTGCCGTAGCCGGCCGCGAAGCCAATCGCGAGCAGAACAAATATGATGAGAAGCCCAACCATCAAAACTATACGCGCCCACTCATAATTCTGCCTCAGAGTTAACCTGCTACCGTCTATATCCTGTAGTTGATAGATGCCGTAATTGACGATTTGAAGGCACGTCGTTCGCCGTATCCGTGTCGGGCTGCGCTCGCCTCAGGAGCACTTCTGACGCGTCGTGAGCGATACGAGATATTCGCTGCATCCCCGCGATCCGGTGACTTGCCTATTTGCTGGTCAATGCGCCTTCGATTTGGCATCGCACGTGTCGTGGGTGATGCGACAGCCATCGATTGACAGCTCGCTCAACGTAGCGAACATCGCAAACAGGAAACCACGAATACCGAGATCGCCGTCTTGTCGTTACAATCCCCAGGTTCCGCCATCATAACCGACAGCCGCGCGCAGAAGATCGGGGCCGTCAACGGTTTTCGCGGACTCGCCATCTTGATGGTGATCCTTTTTCACTTGCTTGTTCCGTTTACATCCAGCGCGCCGGCGTTTCCCGGCGAACTTGATCCGAATGGTCTCCTGGCCATTGTCGCGAAGCATGGCTTCTTGGGCGTAAATATCTTTTTTGTGCTCTCCGGATTCGTTCTGTACCTGCCCTATCGCACAAAGAAGCGAGTCATCGATCGGCTCGCCGACTTCCCGCATTTCTATTGGCATCGCGCAGCCCGGTTGCTTCCACTTTACTATACGGTTGTCCTCGTGACGGTTGCACTTCATGCCAAGTCGCCCGCTGGATCGCATGCGTGGTATCTGGAGCTCGGCGGACTGTTATCTACGCTTTTCATTTTTGTGCCGCACGGGTTTATGCCCCCCTCCAATCCCGTATTGTGGTCCGTAGGCGTTGAAATCTGGTTCAGCCTTTTGTTTCCGCTGCTGATTCTTCTGATCGCGCGCTTCGGCCTCCGAAGACTGTTGCTGTTGAGCGTCGTCATCTGCTCAGCTTTCGTGGTGGCTGGGCATCTTATCGTGGTGGATCGGATTGGGATGTTTCGCCCGTTTGTGGGCGGAATATTTGGGTCGTGTTACCAGTTCATTTTCGGAATGTTGGTTTGCGATCTCTACGTCAAGTCCAGAGACAGCGTTTCACTAAGGAGATTTCAGTCGCGCGGGCTGCTGCCCGGACTGCTGCTGATGATTGCCGCCATATATCTCAAGGATAACGGCCCCTGGGCTGTGAGCATTCTCTACGCCACGATCTTTTGCGCCGGGTTTTCCATGGTGCTGCTGGCGGTGTTGTGCGGGGCATGGTCCGCAAATCGCTTGTTCGAGGCGTGGCCAATTCAAGTCGTCGGATGCATGTGCTACAGTATCTATGCGTGGCATTCGATCATCATGGTTGAAATGATCCCGCCCGATACGTCTCCGTTGCAAGACACGCTTCGACTTTCATTTCCGTATCTTGCAATAACGATCCTGCTAAGTGCGCTGAGCTATCGTTATATCGAATTTGGCCATCAAGGCGATTGGAGGTCGTTGTTCCTGTTGCGTAACTCCAATTCCGACGAGCTCACCGGCGCTGGGGTATCCCGTCGTGCTGAGTCTAAACCGGTCGCATCGTCCTGAAAGGACGTCCTGCTGGGACATCTGGGACTGCGGGTCGAGGGTATGTTCGGTGCTCGAGTTCGCGGCTGCGCCTCAGTCCTGTGGCAAAGTCGAGGGCGTTGCGGACCTCGGCGGCTTACTTTTGTATTCGGCCTAGCGCGACTGCTCCGAAGGTCCGGCGGTGTGACAACCTAGGCGCTGATCATGCGAGTTGCTGCGCGTAGCCGCTGTGTCGAGCTGGCGATGGTCCACACCAAATTCTCTGTTACGTTTCAACGCTCTGTACAAGCAAGCGCCATCGATGACCGTCACGCCTCCGCTGGTGCCGCCTTGCTGCGTATCAGATCGCGGTGTAGAGGTCGCGCATGAGCGATGAAACCCACTCCATTCGAAGCGGCCGGCTCAGCGCGGCCATCAAGGCGCACGGCGCCGAGCTGTGCTCGCTCAAAGACGGAGGCGGCATCGAATTCGTCTGGCAGGCGGGGCCGGAATGGCCGCGCCACGCGCCGCTGTTGTTTCCGATCGTCGGGCGCCTCGCCAATGACGAATTGCGGCACCGGGGCAAGACGTATCGGATGACCCAGCACGGCTTTGCGCGCGACAGCCGCTTTGCGTGGGCAGAACGCGGCGAGAGCCGCTGCACCCTGGTGCTCGAAGACAGCGAGGCGACGCGTGCGCTCTATCCGTTCGCGTTCCGGCTCACCGCTGCCTATGCGATCGACGATTCCGGCCTTGATCTGACGTTCACGATCGCCAACACCGACAAGGAGACATTGCCGGCGTCGCTCGGCGGTCATCCCGCCTTCAACTGGCCGCTGCAATCCGGACTGGCAAAGGAGAGCTATGCGCTGACCTTTGCGAACGCGGAATCGTCTCCCGTCCGCCGTCTCGACGGCGGCTTGCTGCGCGCGGCAACGGCACCAAGTCCGGTCAAAGATAAATCGCTGCCCTTGTCCGAAGCCTTGTTCGTGGATGACGCCATCATCTTCGACCGCATCGAGAGCAGCTCGGTCCGCTATGCCGCCGGGCAGGGCGCATCAACCGGGCCGTGGCTGAAAATGTCCTGGCGCGGTTTTCGCGAGCTCGGCGTCTGGTCGAAACCGTCGGGCGCGCCGTTCCTTTGCATCGAGCCCTGGCGCGGCCATGCCAGTCCCGCCGGCTTCGACGGCGAGTTCACCGACAAGCCCGGCCTGATGCATATCGCGGCGGGAGCGGAAGAACGCTTGTCGTTCCGGATCGAAGTCGGATCGTCCTAGAGCGACGTCCTCGGACCTCGATGCGCGTCAGGTCCTCGCCGAGCACGACAGGGCCTGAGTAGTCCCGCCGGACATCGTTGAGCAGCGCGCTCAGCATGGAATCGTCGGTGCGCGGCCGGTGATGGGTCAGGGCGAGCTTCTTGACACCGGCCTTGGCCGCGACCTTGCCGACCGTATCGCCGCAGGCGATCGTGAATTTCGCAAGCCGGCGCAAGTGCTCGTTGTTGATTTCTGGCGTTGCGAGGAAGCAGCACTGAACCAGCAGGTCGGCGCCCTCAGCCAGTCGCTCGAGACCGGGGCAGGGGACCGTGTCGCCGGAAATCGCAATGACCTTGCCCTCCGCCTCGAAGCGGTAGCCGAGACACATCCAGCGTTGGAGGAAGGCCGGCGGCATGTCGAGGCCGTCGCCATGCGAGACGAACTCGGCGCTGATCTTCCAGCGGCCGGTGTCGAGAACGGGACCCGGCACGATGTCCGTTGCAACCACCGGTTTCCAGCCGCCGAAGGTCGGCTCGCCGCGATCCCGCCAGGTGATGTCCTTGTCGTAGACCTGCGTGATCAGCGTATTGACCAGCCGTTCGGTATCCGGGGGACCATAGATGCGCAGCTCGTCCTTGCGGCCATGCATCCATGAATTCAGCATCACATCGTAGAGGTCGCCGATGTGGTCGAAATGGTGATGGGTGAGAAAGACCGTGTTGATGGCGCCGAGCGGCACGCCGGCCTTGCTGAGCTGCAGCATGACGCCGCGGCCGGCGTCGATCAGGATGTTCTCGTCGCCGAGCCTGATCAGCGTGGTCGTCGCCATCCGGCGAGGATCCGGGCGCGGGCCGCCGGTGCCGAGCAGTATGACCTCCATGGCGCCACCTCCAGCGTGAAAATCTTTCACAGTAGATTTGAACACGGCAAGCTAAGCAAGCCGCATCAAGGCCGACGCCGGAACGGAGCAGGGCGCTCAGCGGACGCCGGCCGCAGTGGCGACGAGGGTCGGCCGGATGGTTGATCGGTCCGCTCTCGCGGACGTCAGGCGGTGCGCCAGATCCTGCGCATGCCGCTCGACCAGATGCCAGGTCGCGCGGGCGACGAAATAGCTGAGCGCGGCGGTGACCGCATAGGCGATGAGCAGCGAGACCAGCCCGTCCGCGAGCGGCCAGATCTGGCGCAGGCCATAGATCACCGCGAAGTGCGACAGATACATCGAATAGGAATTGCGGCCGAGCGCCTCGATCGGCCGCCAGCGGAGTGCGAGGCGGATGCAGCCGGCGACCAGCGCACCGAGCACGAGATTGATCATCAGATAGTTGAATTCATGCGAGCCGGTGGCGCGGTCGGCGATGCAGGACAGTGCGATGAAGACGGCGAAGACCGCGGCATCCGACTTCGCAAAGCCGTCGCGCAGCGAGAAGAACAGCGCGCAGCCGACGAGGAAGACCGGAAGCTGGTTGAGGAAGCTGATGTGCAGCGTGGTCCAGACGAAAGCTTCGTTGCCCGATCCGTAATAGGCCGAGAACAGCGCGAAGGCGAACGGCTTGAACAGGCAGACATTGACGAGATGCAGCACGATCGCGAGCGCGAGATAGAGATGACGGCGTGCTCCGAACGCGGTGATCAGGAGCGGAAAGACCAGATAGAACGTCATCTCCGCCGCGATCGACCAGTCGCCCGGCACGACACTGTTGACGCTGTCCGGCCAGAAGCCGTGCAGGAACGTCGCGGTCAGGATCACCTGAAGCGGTCCGACGCCGTTGGGAGCGTTGGCGCTCGGCCCCGTGCCGTTGACGAGCAGGTAGACCGGGATCGCGAGCCAGAACAGCGGCGCGATGCGCAGGAAACGGCGGATGTAGAACTTGCGCGTCGGATTCGTTTCGGTGCGCTGCGTCCACATCAGGCACATCGTCATGGCGCTGACGAAGTAGAACACGTTGACGCCGGTCCAGCCGCACATGAAGGCGAAGTCGACGGCGCCGATGTGCGACGGGAACGACTGCGAGACGTGGATCGCCATCACGCCGGCAATGGCAAGACCGCGCAGCAAGTCGAGCGTGTGCGAACGGCCGAAGGGCGTTGCGCCTTCTTTGGTTCGACCGGCTGCCAAGCGGGCTTGCCCCTGCATCACGCCTTCTCCATGGTCTGGTATCTGCGAGCGGAGGGACCATAGAGGCGGGGCCGGCGTTTCCGAAGCCGAAGGCGTCTTTTACCTTAACGGCGGTTGTCCGGAGCTGACTGTGCGCGGTTGTCGGTTATGTCGGCTCGCGGCGGCCGTGCGGATCAGGCTGGCGCGATTATGCGCGGGATGAGAATTGTGGGCCAATTCATACTTAATGCGTCAAGACCATGACCAATATTGTTTGGGCATCACAACACGCCTAGTATCGCGGCAGGCAATTTCGGGGGCTCGAATAGGTCGTGAATGGGCGTTCACAGGACAGCGCGTTGCGCGACGACCTGAATTTCCAGGACGGGCCGCAGGCACACAGGACATCCAAGGTCGTGGCCGATTCCGCCCGTCCGGAATTGCGTCCCGCCGGCCGCGAGCGGCTGATCGTCGTCGAAGACGATCCGGTGACGCGGACGATGCTGGTCGGCTATTTTGACGAGAACAATTTCGACGTGGTCGGCGCCGGCTCCTGCGCGGAATGCCGCCAGGCGCTGCGCGCGCGTACCGATCTCGTCTTCCTCGACGTGCAGCTGCCCGACGGCGACGGCTTCGAGCTCGCCAAGGAGGTCCAGGCGACCAGCAACGCCGGCATCATCTTCGTGACGCGCCGCGATACCGATGTCGATCGCATCCTCGGCCTCGAGATCGCCGGCGACCATTACGTCACCAAGCCGATCAACTTGCGCGACTTGCTCGCGCGCGCGCGCAGCGTGCTGCGGCGGCGCTCGCTCGATCGCAAGGCGGCGCGCAACCACAATTCGATCGCGTTCGGCGACTGGATCATCGACCTGACCCGGCGCGAGCTGCTCGGCAGCGACGGCAAGCCGGTGGCATTGACCCGCGCCGAATTCGACCTGCTCGCCGCGCTGGTCGGCGCCGACGGCAGGCCGCTCAGCCGCGACTATCTGATCGAGGTGGTCAGCAACCGCCAGGCCGAGGTCGACATTCGCACGGTCGATGCGCTGGTGGCGCGGCTGCGCCGCAAGCTCATCGGCAGCGGCACGCCCGTGATCGCGACCGTCACCGGCGTCGGCTACAAGCTCGCGCTCAGCGAGCGGCTCTAGAGCATGATCCGGACCCGAAGGGCCGCGTTAGCGCAAAGTGTGAAGCGGTTTTCCGACAAGATCATGCTCAAACAACAAGACACCGGCAGCATCGCCGTCAACGCGATGCGACGCGCTTCCATTTTGCTTCGATGCGAGCCTTGATTTGGCTGATCCGGGCTTCATGTGCGGCCCAATAGGCGCGGCTGGCGGCGGCCGTGCCCTGACGGTATCGGGCATAGACGGCTTTGGGCTGCGTCGACATCTTCGGTGCACTTGCCAGTTTTGCCGGCGCCGCGGGAATGGCCGGGGGCGCTGGAGCCGGAACGGCCACGGCTTCGACGTTCAGCGAGGCCGAGTTCATCGCGAGAAGCCGGTTGCGGGCCCGGTTGCAATAGACTTGCGACCGCGGGGTCATCGTCTCCTCGCCATGACCCGCCCGATATTTCATGAGCGCACGGCAGAGATCCCCGCCCGCCAGACGCCAGGCCTGGCTGAGATAAAGCACCCCGTAATGGATGTTGATGTCCGGCTCTGCCAGTTCAGCATTGCTTCCATGGAATCCCAGCATCGCGGCGGTCTCGGGCCGCACCTGCATCAGCCCGATCTCGCCGACGCTGCCGATCACGGCCGGGTTGTAGCCGCTCTCGACGAAGACCACCGCTTCGGCGATGTCGGCAGGCAAGTTGGTGTTTGCGGTTTCCCTCTCGATGATCTTCCGGATCTCGGCGCGGGATGCCGGCGTTTCTCCGGCGCCGAGCTCCGTCCCGCCGTCAGGCAGCGCCGCCGTCGTGCGCGGCTCGTCCGGACCGCCGTCCTTGGCCTGCGCGCAGATCGGAGCCGACAAAAGCAGAGCGACCGCCACGCGTCCCCACGTCGCGCCGAGATTGAAGCGTGTCCGATCCCACAACATGGGTCTGTGATAGAGCTTTGGAGTTAACAAACCGGCCTTGCGGTGCGGCAAGGCTATCACGCGCGCGCGCTCTGGGTCCTGACTTTCGCCAGGACGACGCCGGAGGTTGTGGCACAGCTGACCCAAGGGAACGCCTGTTCCCTCGCGCGTGTTGTGCCCTTGGCGGGGTGCCGGCCGATGCTAATGTGTCCCGCGATCGCTTTCGACAGGACGAGGTATTTCAGTGGCTGATGTTCATCCCGCGGCGGGCAAGCAGGCCTCGCCGGACGCGCTCACCAATATTCCGCGGCTGGTGACGGAATATTTCGCCGGCAAGCCTGATGCGGCCGACCCCGCGCAACGGGTCGCGTTCGGCACCTCGGGTCATCGCGGCACCTCGTTCAAGAACACCTTCAACGAGGGCCACATCCTCGCGACCACGCAGGCGATTTGTGACTATAGAAGAGAAAAGCAGCTGACCGGCCCGCTCTTCATCGGCATCGATACCCATGCGCTGGCAGAGCCGGCCCTGGTCAGCGCCATCGAGGTGTTCGCGGCCAACGGTGTCGACGTCATGATCGACAAGGACGGCGGCTACACGCCGACGCCGGTGATCTCGCACGCGATCCTCTCCTACAACAAGGGGCGTACGAGCGGCATCGCCGATGGCGTCGTGATCACGCCCTCGCACAATCCCCCCGAAGACGGCGGCTATAAGTACAATCCGCCGCATGGCGGCCCCGCCGACACCGACGTCACCGGCGTGGTCGAGAAGCGCGCCAATACCTATCTCGCCGACGCCCTGAAGGGCGTGAAGCGCATCGACTATGCCAAGGCGAAGAAATCCGCGAACGTCCACGCCTATGATTTCATCACGCCTTACGTGGCCGATCTCGGCAATGTCGTCGATCTCGACCTGGTCAAATCCGCTGGCGTCACGATCGGCATCGATCCGCTCGGCGGTGCCGCCGTGCACTACTGGCATCCGATCATCGAGCGCTACGGCCTCAAGGCCACCGTCGTGAACGAGGCGATCGATCCGACCTTCCGCTTCATGACGGTCGACTGGGACGGCAAGATCCGCATGGACTGCTCCTCGCCCTACGCCATGGCGAGCCTGATCGGCATGCGCGACCGCTTCGACGTCGCCTTTGCCAACGACACCGATGCCGACCGCCACGGCATCGTGACGCGCACCGGCGGCCTGATGAATCCGAACCATTATCTCGCGACCGCGATCTCCTATCTGTTCGCGCACCGTCCGAATTGGGGCAAGGATGCCGCGATCGGCAAGACCGTGGTATCGAGCTCGATCATTGACCGCGTTGCGAAAAAGCTTAGTCGCAAGTTGGTCGAGACGCCGGTCGGCTTCAAATGGTTCGTCGACGGCCTCCTCACGGGCTCCTTCGGCTTTGGCGGCGAGGAGAGTGCAGGGGCCTCGTTCCTGCGCCGCGACGGCACGGTATGGACCACCGACAAGGACGGCGTCATCCTCGGCCTGCTCGCCGCCGAGATCATGGCGAAGACCGGCCGCGATCCCAGCCAGCTCTTCAATGACCTCACCGCCGAGTTCGGCGTGCCCCATTACGCGCGGATCGACGTCGCCGCCACCGGGCCGCAGAAGAACATTTTGAAATCCGTCACGCCCGAGCAACTTGGCCTGAAGGATCTCGCCGGCGATCCCGTCCGCGCTACGCTGAGCAAGGCGCCCGGCAACGGCCAGCCGTTCGGCGGCATCAAGGTCGAAACCGATTTCGGCTGGTTCGCCGCCAGGCCGTCGGGGACGGAGGACGTCTACAAGATCTACGCCGAGAGTTTTCGCAGCACCGACCACCTGACGCGGATTCAGGAAGAGGCCAAGGCGGGCTTGGCCAAGGTGTTCGGGGCGTAGGGAGCCCAGAGGCAGGTGCCTCGCTCCCGCCTCTCCAGGGGAGGGCGTGCCGTATCCTCCGGTCTCATCGCCCGCGCAGGCGGGCGATCCAGTACTCCGCGGCGGAAGTTGTCTGAAAGAATGACCGCCGCGGTGTACTGGATTCTCCGCCTTCGCGGGGAATGACACCGATTGTTGGATATGTATACAGCAATCCAGTGAAAGGTAATTAGGTACAGCACTTTTGTGCTTGAACAATTTCGTCTCTCGATTACTGTATACATAACGTATGCATAAGCCCGTGGGAGCGAGACCGATGACAAAACCCTTCCCCATGAACGCCTGGTACGCCGCCGCCTGGGATGCCGAGGTGAAGCCGGCGCTGTTGCCGCGGACGATCTGCGGCAAACACATCGTGATGTACCGCAAGGCCGATGGCTCGGTCGCCGCGCTGGAGGATGCCTGCTGGCACCGCCTGGTGCCGCTGTCCAAGGGCCGGCTCGAAGGCGACACCGTCGTCTGCGGCTATCATGGCCTGAAGTACAACGCGCAAGGGCGCTGCACCTTCATGCCCTCGCAGGAGACCATCAATCCGTCCGCCTGTGTGCGCGCCTATCCCGTGGTCGAGCGTCACCGCTACATCTGGCTCTGGATGGGCGATCCCGCGCTGGCCGATCCCGCGCTGGTTCCGGACATGCACTGGAATCACGATCCGGCCTGGGCCGGCGACGGCAAGACCATCCACGTCAATTGCGACTATCGCCTCGTGCTCGACAATCTCATGGATCTCACCCACGAGACCTTCGTGCACGGCTCCTCCATCGGTAACGATGCGGTGGCCGAGGCGCCGTTCGACGTCACCCATGGCGAGAAGACGGTGACGGTGACGCGCTGGATGCGTGGCATCGAGCCGCCGCCGTTCTGGGCCAAGCAGCTCGGCAAGCCCGGTCTCGTCGATCGCTGGCAGATCATCCGTTTCGAGGCCCCGTGCACCATCGCCATCGACGTCGGCGTGGCGCCGACGGGCACCGGCGCGCCGGAAGGCGACCGCTCGCAAGGCGTCAACGGTTTCGTACTCAACACGATCACGCCGGAGACCGAGAAGACCTGCCATTATTTTTGGGCCTTCGTGCGCAACTATCGCATCAGTGAGCAGCGCATCACCACCGAGATCCGCGAGGGCGTCTCCGGCATCTTCCACGAGGACGAGCTGATCCTCGAAGCGCAGCAGCGCGCGATGGACGAGAACCCCGATCGCATCTTCTACAATCTCAACATCGACGCCGGCGCGATGTGGACGCGCAAGCTGATCGATCGCATGGTGGCGAAGGAAAACGCGCCAACACATCTCCAGGCCGCGGAGTAGACTATGGCCGAACGTGAGGTTGACCGCTCCGTCTCGCAGACCGTGAAGGCGCAGCTCGCGCTGCGCGACCAGATCCTGTCGGGCTCGTTGCGTCCGGGCGAGCGCATCTCCGAGCTCCAGGCGGTGGAGACGACAGGCGCCTCGCGCACGCCGGTGCGCATGGCGCTGGTGCGGCTGGAGGAGGAGGGCCTGTTGGAGGCGATCCCCTCCGGCGGCTTCATGGTGAAGGCGTTCTCGGAGCGCGATATCTCCGACTCCATCGAGCTGCGCGGCACGCTGGAAGGCCTCGCCGCGCGCTTTGCCGCCGAGCGCGGCGTCTCCGCGCGCGAGCTCGAGCCGCTGAAGGAGTGCCTCGCCGCGATCGACGAATTGCTGCGCCAGGTGCCGATCTCGGTCGACGCATTTTCGTCTTACGTCACGCTGAACGCGCGCTTCCACGCCCTGCTCACGGAATTATCGCGCAGCCCGCCCTTGATCCGGCAGATCGACCGCGCCTCGGCGCTGCCGTTCGCCTCGCCGAGCGGCTTCGTGATGGCGCAGTCGGCGCTGCCGGAGGCCCAACAGATCCTGATCATCGGGCAGGAGCATCATCGGGTGGTGATCGACGCCATCGAGAACCGCGAAGGCGCGCGGGCCGAGGCCGTCATGCGCGAGCATGCGCGGCTCGCGGTGCGAAACCTGCGGCTCGCGCTGCGCAACCGGACCCATCTCGACCTCTTGCCGGCGCTCGCGCTGATCAAGACCGCAACCGATTGAGGCAATCACCATGCGCTTCATCGAAACCTGGATTCCGGCGACGCTCGTCTCGACCCGCGATCTCGCACCTAGCATCCGCGAATTCCTGATTCGGCCCGATCAGTTCGACGGTGCGGCCTATCCGGTCGGCAGCCATATCAATGTCAGCGTCAGCATCGACGGTCTGCCGGAGACGCGGTCCTATTCGCTGGTCGGCGAAGCTTCGTCCCACGGCTTCAAGATCGCGGTGCGCCGCGCCGAGGATTCCCGCGGCGGCTCGCGCTACATGTGGCAATTAGCGCCAGGCGCGCGGCTCGACATCACGCAGCCCGCCTCGCTGCTTGCGGTGGACTGGGCGCGCGAAAATTATTGTCTGATCGCCGGCGGCATCGGCATCACGCCGATCCTCGGCGCCGCGCAGGCGCTGGCCCGCCGCGGCGCTGACGTCACGCTGCACTATGCCGTGCGTTCGCGCAGCGAAGCTGCCTATCTCGACGATCTCGCCGCGCTGCTCGGCGATCGTCTGGTCGTTCATGCCAGCGACGAAGGCAACCGGCTCGATCTCGACGCCCTGTTCGCCTCACTGCCTCAAGGGACACTCGCGCTGTTCTGCGGCCCGATGCGCATGCTCGATGCCGCGCGCCACGCCTGGATCGGCGCCGGCCATCCGCTTCCCGATCTGCGCTACGAGACGTTCGGCTCCAGCGGCACGCTGCCGACCGAGACGTTCCGGGTGCGCTTGAAGGGCTCGAATGTCGAGCTCGAGATTCCACGCGAACGCTCGATGCTTGACGTGCTCAACGCCAGCGGCCACGATGTGATGTATGATTGCAAACGCGGCGAATGCGGTCTCTGCGCCATCGACGTGGTCGCGGTCGACGGCGAGATCGACCATCGCGACGTCTTTTTCAGCGACCATCAGAAGCAAAGCAACCAGAAGATCTGCGCCTGCGTCTCCCGCGCGAGGGGCACCATTACGGTCGACACGCTGCTGCGGGCGGACGCGATTTGAAGCAAGCCCGGAGCGGGAGTCTGTTAGGAGGAATGGACGGCGCCCAGGGCTCCACCTCGCCCGCTTGCGGGAGAGGTCGCGCCGAAGGCGCGGGTGAGGGTTCTCTCCTCTTGGGGAGTCCCTCTGCGGAGACACCCTCTCCCCAGCCCTCTCCCGCAAGCGGGAGAGGGGGCTCACCGCCCTCATCGCCGGCTCTCAGGCCCACTATAATTTCCACCTACGCCGCGTAAGTCGCCCGATGCTTCTTGCTGTCCAGCAGCGCCAGCACGGCATCGGCCGCCACCGGCCGGCTGATCAGATAGCCCTGCACCTCGTCGCAACTGATCTGGCGCAGATATTCGAGCTGGTCGGCGGTCTCGACGCCTTCGGCGACGACCCCGATGCGCAGGTCCCGCGCGAGCGAGATCACCGACTTCACGATGGCGGCGCAGTCCGGCTGCACCAACACGTCGCTGATGAAAGACTGGTCGATCTTGATGCGGCTGAACGGCAGCTTGCGCAAATAGGTGAGCGAGGAGAAGCCCGTCCCGAAATCGTCGAGCGCCACGGTGACGCCGAGCTCCAGCAGCGCATTCAGGACCGATGCGGCCGAGCCGTATTTCGACAGCAGCATCGATTCCGTGATCTCGATCTCGAGCCGGCTGGGCGAGACCTTCGCATCAGCAAGCGCCTGCACGATGGTCTGGAGGACGCCGGTGTTGTGAAATTGCGCCGCGGAGAAATTGACGGCGACCCTGATCTCGTCCGGCCATTGCGCCACCGTCGCGCAGGCGCGGCGGATGACCCATTCGCCGATCTCGTGGATCAGCCCGGTCTCCTCCGCGATCGGAATGAATTCGCTCGGCGGCACCAGTCCGCGCACCGGATGCTGCCAGCGCAGCAGCGCCTCGAATCCGGTGATGCGGTTGTCGCCGAGATCGAGGAACGGCTGGAACACCAGGAACAACTCGTCCCTCGCGATCGCGCCCGCGAGGTCCGATTGCAGTGCCTTGCGGTCGCGCGACACCCTGTCGTCGCTGGTCTCGAAAAAGCAGACCGTGCCGGCTCCCGCCTTCTTGGCGCGATAGAGCGCGGCATCGGCATTCTTCATGATGTCGAGCGGCGTGGTGCCATCGCGCGGCGCCAGCACGATGCCGACGCTGGTCGCGCCGACGATCTGGCGGCCCTCGATCTGGAACGGCTCGGTGAAGGCCGCGACAAAGCGCTCGGCGATCTCGAGCGCATCTTCCGGCCGCGCCAAATTGTTCATGACCAGCGCGAATTCGTCGCCGCCGATGCGGGCGACATGCTCTGCCGCACGCGTGCAGCGTTGCAGGCGGCTTGCGACCTGGACCAGGAATTCGTCGCCGGCGGGATGGCCGAACTGGTCATTGACCTCCTTGAAGCGATCGAGGTCGAGCAGTAGCACCGCGAATTCCTCGCCGGACAGCGCCAGTCTCTTCAGCGCGGCATCGAGCGTTTCGTTGAAGGCGACGCGGTTGGGCAAATGGGTGAGGGAATCCTGCCGCACCGTGCGCTCCGCCTCGATCTGCCGCATCACGCGCCGCGCGAACGCGAACGAATTGACGAACACGCCGCGCAGCAGCACGCTGCCGTAGACCACGACCAGGAAGGCGATTAGCAGGAAAGCGAGATCGCCGTTCCTGCCGAGGCAGATGGCGATGCCGAGGAAGATGGGCGCGGTGAAGGCGATGGCCGCGATCGGAATCGTGGCGAACGCCAGCGCGCCGCCTGCCAGCATGCCCGAGCATAGGCAGGTGATGACGAGCTGGCCGCCGGTCGAAGCATCGGCGAAGAAGGCGACCGGGACGATGCCCCAGGCCGCGCCAAGGATGAAGGCGTTGCGCACCAGACGGTGCATGGCGCGGCGCGAGACGAATTGCGGTTTGGTGATGCGGCGCGCGGCGTGGGACTGCACGCCGAATCCGATCGCGGCGGCCGCCACGGTGACCGCCCAGATCAGGGCGGGCATCCTGTCCGGCGACTGCCACAGCGCGATGGCCAGCACGATGGCGTTGCAGGCGTTGGCGAGCATGATGCCGACCGAATAGCCGAGCACCAGCGACATCTGCTCGGCGCGGATATGGCCGGCCACGGCCTCGTCGGTTGTGGGACCGCCAAAGGCCGACAGATCGCCGGCGAACAGCCGTGCGAAATAGCTGGTCGTTTGAGTCCGCATTCGAGAGCCTAGCAGCATCGGCCGATTGTCCGGCTAGAAGCGAAAAATTCGCTGCAAACCTTTGACGAACTATGAATTATCCCTAGCTGCCGCAATGGGAGTGAGCACTTCTACGTGTTCAAACGAAGGTATCGATAACAAATCGATACAAATGCGTGATGGCAGGAAGAAAGAGGCGGCCCCCCTAACTCCGCTGTCATGCCCCGCCAGCGGGTCTCGCCTCCGGCGAGCCCGATGACAGGCTCCGGCGGGGCATCCAGTACGCCGCGGCCTATCGGATCAATCACAACTGTCTCGGAGTACTGGATCGCCCGCCTTCGCGGGCGATGACAGCGGTGGCAGGGCGAGAGGCAGGCGCGGTCACCGCCCCAGCTGCTTCGGATCGTAATAAAACCGTTCCTCGATCAGCTGATCGCCCCGCCAGGTCTGCCACGCGATCTCGTCCAGCGTCCGCGTGACGCCCTCGGCATTGGTGAAGCTGAAGAGCCAGCGAGTCGCGACGTGGTCGCCCTCGATCAGGCTCGGCCCGATACGCACGGCCTTGACGTCCTTGGACGCCGCCAGCACGCCGCGTTCCTTGGCGACGAGCTTGTCGCGGCCGACGGTCGGGGCGGCGTTGTTCTCGTAGGTCACGGCATCAGGCGTGCAGAACCGTTCGATGGCGCCGATGAAGTCTCCGGCTTCCAGCCGCTGCGCAAACGCCTCGACAATGTCACGGCTCGGCATGGAACACCTCACAATAAAAACAGACTGATAGTCGGTAAATACCGACCGGTGGTCGAAAAGTCAACTGGCCGCTTGCTGCGAATTCGATTAGACGAGACTGATGGCGAAGCAGGCGGAACGGCGCGCGGCGACGATGGAAGCGATCCTGACGGCGGCACGCCGCCTGTTCGGGACACAAGGATTCGCCGCCACCACCATGGACGAGATCGCGGACGCCGCCCGCATCGCCAAGGGCGCGGTCTATCATCACTTCAAGACCAAGGAGGCGGTGTTCGAAGCCGTGTTCGACCAGGTCTCGCGCGACCTGGTCGTCGAGATCGACGGCGCCGCGCGCGCCGAGAAGGACGTTCTTGCCGCCATGGTTGCCGGGACCCAGCATTACTTTGCGGCGACCGCAAAGGGCCCCACCGGCCAGATCATCCTGCGTGACGGGCCCGCCGTGCTCGGCTGGGAACGCTGGCGCGAGATCGACGCCAAGCACTTTGGCGGCAAGCTGCCGCGCGCGATCGCGGCGGCGATGGAGGCCGGCCTGATCGCGCGCCAGCCCGTCGAGCCCCTGGCACGGCTGATGCTCGGCGCCGTCACGGAAGCCGCGGTCGCCTGCGCCGGACGCGCCGATATCGCAAGGGCGGGCGCGGAATATGCCCGTGCGTTCAGGTCGCTGGTCGAGGCGCTGCGCCTGCGTGCATGATTGTGCTAAGTGACGAAACGGAAACGCCAACACCAACAAAAAGAACAGTAGCGCATGAACGCAAATTCCTCGCTCGCGCCGTCCGAACCCGAATTCGACTACATCATCGTCGG
The DNA here is from genome assembly GCF_004212635.1 of Bradyrhizobium genosp. SA-3. Taxonomy (GTDB): domain Bacteria; phylum Pseudomonadota; class Alphaproteobacteria; order Rhizobiales; family Xanthobacteraceae; genus Bradyrhizobium. Next base: position 64,926 of record NZ_PSRT01000003.1, read on the forward strand.
TGCCGGCTCCGCCGGCTGCGTGCTCGCCAACAGGCTCTCTGCGAACGGCAAGCACAGCGTGTTGCTGCTCGAAGCCGGCCCGAAGGATTCCAACATCTGGATCCACGTGCCGCTCGGCTACGGCAAGCTGTTCAAGGAGAAGACGGTCAACTGGATGTACCAGACCGAGCCGGAGCCCGAGCTGAAGGGGCGCCAGGTGTTCCAGCCGCGCGGCAAGACGCTGGGCGGCTCGAGCTCGATCAACGGCCTGCTCTATGTCCGCGGTCAGCACGAGGACTACGACCGCTGGCGCCAGCTCGGCAACACCGGCTGGGGCTATGACGACGTGTTGCCCTACTTCAAGAAGGCCGAGAGCCAATCGCGCGGCGCCGATCAATATCACGGCAGCGGCGGGCCGCTGCCGGTCTCCAACATGATCGTGACCGATCCGCTGTCGAAAGCCTTCATCGACGCTGCGGTCGAGACCGGTCTGCCGTACAATCCTGACTTCAATGGCGCCACGCAGGAAGGCGTCGGCCTGTTCCAGACCACGACGCGCAATGGCCGCCGTGCCTCGACGTCGGTGGCCTATCTCGGCCCGGCCAAGACGCGCAGCAATCTCAAGATCGAGACCTCCGCACACGCCCACCGCGTCCTGTTCGACGGGCGCCGCGCCGTCGGCGTCGAATATCGGCAAGGCGCGGCCTTGCGCCGCGCGCGGGCGCGCAAGGAGATCGTGCTGTCAAGCGGGGCCTACAACTCGCCGCAGCTGCTTCAGCTCTCCGGCGTCGGTCCCGCCGATCTCCTGCGCAAGCACGGCGTCGACGTGGTGCTCGATGCACCCGGTGTCGGCCATGACCTCCAGGACCACATGCAGGTCCGCATCGTGATGCGCTGCTCGCAGAAGATCACGCTCAACGATACGATCAATCATCCGCTGCGCCGCACGATGGCCGGGGCGCGCTATGCGCTGTTCCGGAAGGGTTGGCTGACGATCGCGGCCGGCACAGCGGGCGCGTTCTTCAAGACCAGCCCGCGGCTGGCCTCGCCCGACATCCAGGTGCACTTCCTGCCGTTCTCGACCGACAAGATGGGCGAGAAGCTGCACGATTTCTCCGGCTTCACGGCGTCGGTGTGCCAGCTCCGGCCCGAAAGCCGCGGCTCCCTGGGCATCAGAAGTGCCGACCCGACCGTGCCGCCGGAAATCCGCATCAACTACATGTCGACCGAGACCGACCGTACCACCAACGTCCAGGGCCTCAAGATCCTGCGCAAGATCCTGAACGCGCCGGCGCTGAAGCCGTTCGTCGCTGGCGAGGTCGATCCCGGCACGAAGGTATCCACGGACGCCGAGCTCCTGGATTTCTGCCGCGAGCGCGGCAGCACCATCTACCATCCGACCTCGACCTGTCGTATGGGCAATGACGCGCTCGCGGTGGTCGACCAGCGGCTTAAGGTGAGGGGGCTTGACGGCCTTCGCGTCGTCGACGGCTCGATCATGCCGGACCTCGTGTCGGGGAACACCAACGCGCCGATCATCATGATCGCCGAAAAGGCCTCCGACATGATATTGGAGGATGCGCGTTAGAGCATGATCCGGAAAAGTGGGAACCGGTTTTCCGATAAGATCATGCTCAAACAAAATGACGTGTCTCGAAAGGATCAGGACTTGGCTACGCGATTCAAGATCGGCACCCGCAAGAGCGCGATGGCGCTGGCACAGACGGAAGAGATCGCACGCCGCCTGACCGCCGCTGTGCCCGATCTCGACGTCGAGATCGTCAAGTTCGACACGACGGGCGATCTCGACCAGACCAGCAAGCTCCTGGCCCACGGCGGCAAGGGCGGCGCCTTCGTCGCGCAGATCCGCGCCGCCGTCCTGTCGGGCGAGCTCCAGGCGGCGATGCATTCGCTCAAGGACATGCCGGGCAACGAGGACACGCCCGGCCTCGTCATCGGCGCCACCTTGTCGCGCGATCCGCCCAGTGACGCGCTGGTGCTGCGCGGCGGCGTGACGCTGGAGGCGCTGCGCCAGTCCCGCGGCAAGGGTTTCAAGATCGGCACCAACGCCGTGCGCCGCGCCGCCTATGCGCGGCGCCTGTTTCCGGAGGTGGAGGTGATCCACTTCCGCGGCGCCGCCGATACACGCGTGCGCAAGCTCGACAATGGCGAGAAGCAGCGCCTGCCGGATGGCGGTGCGGTGGGGCCGGCCGATGCGCTGATCATGGCGCGGTCGGGCCTCGATCGCGTCGGTCTTTCCAGCCGCATCGCCTACGAATTCACCGCGGCGGAGATGCTGCCTGCGGCGGGCCAGGGCATCGTCGCGGTCGAATGCGCCGCGCAGGACTGGCAGACGCGGAAAATCCTTTCATCGATCGACGATCCCGCCGCGCACGCCTGCGCCGATGCCGAGCGCGAGGTGCTGTGGGTGCTCAACGGCCACTGCAATTCGCCGGTGGCGGGGTTCTCGACCATTGCCGGTGATCAGATGTCGCTGGCCGCATCCGTGCTCGACCTCTCCGGCAACACCATCATCGAAGCCTCACGCGCTGGCCCCGCCAATCGCCCGCGCGAGCTCGGTCGTGCTGTAGCGTTGGATCTGTTGGCCAGGGGCGCCGCCGAGATCATCGAGCGCAGCCGGCCGCGCTGAGCCTGCCCGCGAAATCACAATCGGCGATGGTGCCATCCTGCGCCTGTTTTGCCCGACGTGTCAAACGCGCGGGGTGAGTCATGCCGGCCAAGACTTTTCAATGACTTGTCTACTGTGCATGGGGTTGTTTTCGCAGCTTTTTGTTTTGCCGCGCCCCTTGGTCGAAATAAATCAGCCCCGCACGCGCCTCAGCATCTGCTCGACATGGGCGATCGGCGTTTCCGGCTGGATGCCGTGGCCGAGATTGAAGATCAGGCGTCCTTTCGCAAAATTCGCCAGCACGTCGTCGACCGCGCGGTCGAGCGCTGCGCCACCAGTGATCAACACCAGCGGGTCGAGATTACCCTGCACGGCGACCTTGCTCTGCACGCGCTCGCGGATGAAGGCCGGCTCCGCGGTCCAGTCAATGCTCACCGCGTTGACGCCGGTTGCCTCGACATAGGCTGGCAGCTGCGCACCGGCACCGCGCGGGAAGCCGATGATCTTCGCATCCGGCACCTTCGCGCGCACGCCTTCGACGATGCGCCGCGTCGGTTCGATCGACCAGCGCGCGAACTCGGCGGGCGGCAGCACGCCGGCCCAGGTGTCGAAGATTTGCAAGGCGTCGGCGCCGGCGGCGAGCTGCGCCAGCAGATATTCGACCGAGTTGTCGACCAGCACGTCGATGATTTGCGCGAAGGCCTCCGGATGCCGGTAGGCCATCATGCGTGCCGGCGCCTGGTCGGGCGTGCCCTGGCCGGCGACCATGTAGGTCGCCACCGTCCATGGCGCGCCGCAGAAGCCGATCAGGGCCACCTCGGGAGCGAGCGCGCCGCGGACGATCCGCAGCGCCTCGAACACCGGTGCGAGCTTGGAGAAGTCGGCGCGCGCGGCCAGCGTCGCGACCTTCGCCGGATCATCCAGCGGTTCGAGCCGCGGGCCTTCGCCGACCTCGAAACGCACGGAGCGGCCGAGCGCATAGGGGATTACCAGGATATCCGAGAAGATGATCGCAGCATTGAAGCCGAACCTTCGGATCGGCTGCAGCGTCACCTCGGCGGCAAGCTCCGGGGTGAAGCAGAGATCGAGGAAGCCGCCCGCCTTGGCGCGCACCTCGCGATATTCCGGCAGGTAGCGGCCGGCCTGCCGCATCATCCACATGGGCGGGATGGCCTGGCGCTGGCCGGAGAGCACGTCGATGAAGGGCTTTGTCGCAGACTGGGGCACGAGCTGTCCTGATGCAGATTGAGGTTCCTGATACACCGTGAGAGGCCCGAGCGGAACAGGGGAACCAGCGCAAATGCGCCGCGTTGACCAGCCAATCGAGGAGGATCTCATGGCTCAGACATTCAACCCTGCGCCGCACGATAAGCACGCCGACGATCTGCGCGAAGCGCTCGCCGCCGATCGCAACGCAAAGCTCGATGACGGCCTGAAGGATACGTTCCCGGCCTCCGATCCCGTGAGCGCCGCGCAACCGACACCCTCGAAGGCGGATGCGGATGCCGAGCACCCCTCGCTCTGGAACAAAGTTAAGGCCATCTTCAGCTAACCGGCGGGAGCCGGATTCCGATAAGCACGCTAATGTTCTGTTAGCGATGCGCCGATGCTTGCGTCCGTACGACTACGGGATCGCCGCGCATTGCTGCGGTCATTTCAGAGTTCAATAACAGAAGCGGCAGAGTTTCCGAACGATCGGAGAATTCTGCCGCATGAGTGCTGCGACCCAAAGAGCCGGATGGAGCCGTCTGCCGCTGCGCGCGGCCGCGTTCGTCGTGCTCACCTGCGCCACCATCCTCGGGGTCAGCGCCTGGCGCGAATGGGCCACGCGCGATGCCGTGCTCAAGGGCGCCGAGACCGAGATGGCGAACGTTGCCCGTTCGCTGACACAGCATGCAGAGGACAGCCTCGATCTCCTGGATTCCGGCGTCGTCGGCGTCGTCAGCCGGCTGGAGATGGACGGCGCCGGCCCTGCCACGATCGCGAAGCTGCGCACCCTGCTGGAAGCGCGCAAGAAGGCCATCGAGCGCATTCACGGCCTCGGCATCATCGACGATCAGGGCAATTGGCTGACCTTGCCCGGCACGATCGGCTCGACCTTCAGCGATGACGCGTTCTTCCGTCATCACCAGTTCTCTCCGAAACGAGAGCCCCATGTCGGCCGTCCCGTGAAGAGCCTCCTGGACGGCGAATGGGTCGTCACCCTGTCGCGCCGCTTCAACAAGCCGGACGGCAGCTTCGGCGGCGTGGTGCTCGCGACCATCAGCTCTAAATATCTTTCGCATTTCTACGAGCAGTTCGAGATCGGCCGCAACAGCTCGGTGGCGCTGACGCATGGCGACGGCCTGATCGTCGCGCGCAACCCGAACAACGAAAAGTTCGTCGGACACAGTGTTGCCGACAAGCCGCTGTTCCGCGACGCCAGCCTGCAGCGGCCGGGCGGCGCCTATCATTTCAAGTCGCCGCTGGACGGCGCCCAGCGCGTCAGCTTCTTCAAGCGCAGCAGCCGCTACCCGCTGGTCCTGCTCGCCACCGTCGACAAGGACGAATTGCTGGCGCCCTGGCGCGCAGCCGCAATCTCCCGCATGCTCTACGTGGTCGCCCTGGTGATGCTGATCGCGATCATCGGTGCCGTGCTGGTGCGGCAGTTGCAGCGGGGCCAGCGCATGGCCGCGGCCCTGATCGAGAAGGAGGCGCACTTCCGCCTGCTCGCGGAAGGCTCCAGCGACATGGTGACCCGCATCGGGCTCGACGAGCGGCTGCGCTATGTCTCGCCCGCGTCGGTGCGCCTAGTCGGCTGGCGCGCCAATCAACTGATCGGCACGCCTGCGCTCGCGGGCATCAATCCGGAGGATCTGCCGCAGGTCCAGGCGATCGTCGACGCCATGAAGCGTGGCGAGACGGAGGAGGCGCGCCTCGTCTATCGCAACTCGCACCGGGAGAACGGCGAAGTCTGGCTCGAATCGACCATGCGGGTGACGCGCAAGGACAATGGGCGCGTCGACGGCGTGGTGGCGATCTCGCGCGACATCTCCGAACACAAGAAGCTGGAGACCATGCTCGAGACGCTCGCGATCGAGGACAGCCTCACGGGCCTTGCCAATCGCCGCCGGTTCGACGAACGGATGAAGGAGGAGTGGGCGCGTGCCTATCGCGACCGCTCCAGCCTCGCCTTGCTGATGATCGACGTCGACCACTTCAAGGCCTACAACGACGAATACGGCCATCCCGCGGGCGACGCCTGCCTCCGCCTGGTGGCGCAGGTCATCGCAACCGAGATGCAGCGTCCCGGCGATCTGGCAGCGCGCTATGGCGGCGAGGAGTTCGCCATGCTGCTGCCGAACACCGATGCCGAAGGCTGCGCCCGGATCGGCGACCGGATCAGGCGAGCGATCCGCGAGGCGGGCCTCGTCCACACCACCAACCATGCGACCGGTTGCGTCACCGCTTCGCTCGGAGGCGCGGCGTGCCGGCCGGTGCTGGAGCGCACGGCGGGCGTGGCCTCGCTCGTCGAGGCGGCCGATCAGGCGCTCTACGCCGCGAAGGAAGCCGGGCGCAACCGGTTGATGATGTCGGGCGAGGTGGCCAGCCTGATGCTCAAGGCGTCCGGTCAGTAAGATCGCCATCGTGTCCCGGACGCGACGCAGCGTGAAACGATGCGACGCTGAGCCGGGACCCAGCACTTTCTTCGCCGCAACCATAGGCCCCGGTTCAGCAGCGCATCGCGAAGGGCGCTGCGCTGCGCCCGGGGCACGAGATCTTAATCGAGATCTCAATAATGCGGCGGGCGCTCGTTGGCAGGGCCCGGCGCATTCGCCTCGGCCTCCTGGAGCCGTTCGCTCAGCTGTGCGATCTGCCGCGTCAGCGCGTCGATCTGCTTCCACTGCGCCGTGATGGTCTGGTTCAGCGTCTCGATCGTGTCGTCCTGATAGCTGAGGCGCATCTCCAGCGTGTCGATGCGCTCGCTCAGCGTCTTGATCTCATTCGTCACGGCCGTGCCCCTTGTCCAGTTCACGCAGGCCAAGTTCTCGCAATCCATGCCCGAGCGCGACGCGCTCGTCGAACACGAAGCATTCGCCGCGCCAGCGGCTCTGCGTCTGCGGCACCTCTTCCAGATATTTGAGGATGCCGCCCTTGAGGTGATAGACCTCGGCAAAGCCGCGCGCGAGCAGATGCGCGCTGGCCTTCTCGCAGCGGATGCCGCCGGTGCAGAACATCGCGATCCTGCGGTGCTTTGCCGGATCGAGCTGCGCGGCGGCAAAATCCTTGAACTGGCCAAAACTCTTGATGCCGGGATCGAGCGCGCCCTCGAACGTGCCCATCGCCACCTCGAAAGCATTGCGGGTGTCGAGCAGCAGCGTATCGGGTGCCGCGATCAGCGCATTCCATTCGGCGGCGTCGACATAGGTGCCGACCTGCTTTGTCGGATCGGCGGCCGCATCACCGAGCGTGACGATCTCCTTCTTCAGCCGCACCTTGAGCCGGCCGAACGGCATCGCCGCGGCGGTCGAGAATTTGAGTTCGAGATTGTCGAGCCGGCCGCCGAACGTGTCGCCGTGCGCGAGCTCGTGAGCGAAGGAGCCGATCGCCTCCGGGGTGCCCGCGACGGTGCCGTTGATGCCCTCCTGGGCCAGCAGCACGCTGCCCTTCAGCGCCAGGCGAGCGCAGAGCGCGCGCAGCGGCTCGCGCAGCTCGCGGTAATCCGGGAGGGCGGCGAATTGGTAGAAGGCGGCGACCTTGGTGACCGAATTGTTGTCAGACATGGCGGCTCGTTTAGCAGGCCGCCGGCGCCCGGAAAACCCGCCATGGCTGAAAGCCGCGAACGGTCCATACGCCCAGCGGATGGCAGCCATTTCATTGGTATGCCAGCATTGCTCCGGCTGGCCGGAATATGTCATGTAGGCCGGGTTTTTCCGAGATGGCGCGCGTCGCGCCGGATGTCCAAGAAAGCAAGAATTCGCATGAGAAACTTCCATTTCCCCGGCAGGTCCACCGTCCACGCCACCAATGCGATGGTGGCGACCTCGCATCCGCAGGCTTCGCTCGCCGCGATCGAGGTGCTGCGCGAGGGCGGCACGGCGGTGGACGCAGCGGTCGCCGGCTCGGCCGTGCTCGGCGTGATCGAGCCGCAATCGACCGGCATCGGCGGTGACTGTTTTGCGCTGATCCAGCCGCGGGGCGAGGGCAAGATCATCGCCTATAATGGCTCCGGCCGCGCGCCGAAGGCGGCGAACGCCGACTGGTATCTCGAGCGCAAGATCAACTCGGTACCGCTGACCTCGGCGCATGCGGTGTCGATCCCCGGCGTGGTCGATGCCTTTGCCACCGTGCTGCGCGATCACGGCAAGTTCGGCTTCGACCGGCTGCTGCAGCCCGCGATCAAGGCGGCGGAGGAGGGCTACGTCATCGCGCCGCGCATCGCCTTCGACTGGAAGAACCAGTTCGAGAAGCTGAAGGGTGGCACCAACACCGTGCGTTACCTATTGCCGGGCGGCAAGCCGCCGGTGGCCGGCGACGTCATTCGCCAACCGGAGCTCGGCAAGACGCTGCGCGCGATCGCCAAGGACGGCCGCGACGCCTTCTACAAGGGCCCGATCGCGGAGGACATGGTCGAGACCTTGCGCGGGATCGGCGGCCTGCACACGCTCGATGATTTCGCCGCGCATACGACGGAAGTGACCACGCCGATCGGCACCATGTACAAAGGCTACGACGTCTGGCAGTGCCCGCCGAACGGACCCGGCGTCACCATGCTGCTGATGCTGAACATCCTGTCGCGGTTCGATCTGACCAAGTTCGCACCGCTCAGCGTCGAGCGCTTCCACCTCGAGGCGGAGGCGGCGCGCATCGCCTACATGAATCGCGAGATGCATGTCGCCGCCCCCGATCACATGAAGATCAACGTCGCCGAGATGCTCGCCAAGGGCTTTGCCGACGAGTACATCAGCAAGATCCGGATGGACGGCATGCTCGAGCTGCCGAATGTCGCGCCGCCGATGAATCCGTCGACCATCTACATCACGGTGGTGGACAAGGACCGCAACGTCTGCTCGTTCATCAACTCGATCGCCCATTCCTTCGGCTCGGCGATCGTCTCCAACAAGACCGGCGTCCTGTTCCAGAACCGCGCCGGCGGATTCCGCATCCAGCCGGGCCATCCCAACTGCATCGCAGGCGGCAAGCGCCCGCTGCACACGATCATGCCGAGCCTGCTCACCAAGGGTGGCCGTTCCGTGATGCCGTTCGCCGTGATGGGCGGACAGTATCAACCGACCGGCCAGACGCATGTGCTGACCAACATCCTCGACTATGGCTGCGACGTGCAGGAGGCGATCGATATGCCGCGCGGCCTGCACTACGAGGGCCAGTATCAGCTCGAGGACAGCGTGCCCGCCGCGATCGTCGAAGGCCTGAAGAAGCTCGGCCACAAGACCACCAGCGTGGTCGGTCCGCTCGGCGGCGCCCAGGCGATCTGGATCGACTGGGAAAAGGGCACGCTCACCGGCGGTTCCGATCCGCGCAAGGACGGCTGCGCGCTGGGCTATTGAGCCCCCGCGCGGTTCCCCGCACAAGATCAGGAAAAGTTGACGAAGGGCGGCGCGGCATTTGCTGCGTCGCCCTTTCTCGTTCGGAACGGAGCCCATTGCTTCAGGTTAAGGGGCGATGAGCGGTGCAGGCGTGCGCTGCTTTGCAGATGAGCGGCGGAGGCGTCGATGTCCGACAAATCAAATTCCAAACAATCAGCATTCGATCGGCGCGCCTTCATGGCCGGTGTGGCTGGCAGTGCGCTTGTTCCGATCACGGCACGCGCGGCCGCAGAGGATGCCAGGGCTCCGGTCGCACAAGATCCGGCGCTTCCTGTCGAGGTCACCCTCCACGTGAACGGCAAGGACAAGCGCCTGAGCATCGATGCGCGTACCACTGTGCTCGACGCGCTGCGCGAACATCTCAAGCTCACCGGCAGCAAGAAGGGCTGCGATCACGGCCAGTGCGGCGCCTGCACGGTGCTGATCGGCGACCGGCGCGTGGTGTCGTGCCTGACGCTCGCGCTTGCGGCCGAAGGGCAGGAGATCACGACGATCGAAGGCCTCGCCACCAACGACCGCCTGCATCCGATGCAGCAGGCTTTCATCGACAACGACGCGTTCCAGTGTGGCTATTGCACGCCGGGCCAGATCATGTCCGCTGTGGCCTGCGTCAAGGAGGGGCATGCAAACAACGAGGCGGACATCCGCGAATATATGAGCGGCAATATCTGCCGCTGTGCCGCCTATCCCAACATCGTCGCCGCCGTGAAGCAGGCCGCGCCCGAGATCATGAAAGGCTAGGCGCATGCGACCGTTTTCGTATCAGAGGGCAACAGACCCTGACATGGCCGTGCAGGCGCTCAGCGCCGCCGTGACGGCGAACAATCCGCTGACCCAGGCCCCCGCGCAACCGCTCGCCGGCGGCACCACGCTGATCGATCTGATGAAGCTGGACGTGATGCGGCCGGCCGCGATCGTCGATATCAATCCGCTCGCGCGCGACTGGTCGGCGATCGAGCCGAAGGACGACGGCCTGCGGCTCGGCGCGCTCGCAAAGATGTCCGACGTCGCCGCGCATGACGGCATCCAGCGCAACTATCCGGTGATCGCCCATTCGCTGAAGCTCGCGGCGAGCGCCCAGCTGCGCAACATGGCGACGCTCGGCGGCAACGTAATGCAGCGAACGCGTTGCAGCTATTTCCGCGATGTTTCCTATGAGAACTGCAACAAGCGTCATCCCGGCTCCGGTTGCGCCGCGATGGACGGCGTCAACCGCATGCATGCCGTGCTCGGCGTCTCCGACCAGTGCATTGCGACCTACCCAGGCGATTTCGCCCAGGCGCTGATCGCGCTCGATGCCATGGTCGAGATCACGGGCAAGGCCGGCACGCGCAGCATGCCGTTCGCCCAGCTTCACAAGACGCCGGGCAGTACGCCCGACATCGAAACCACACTTCAGCCCGGTGAACTGATCTCGGCCTTCGCGGTGCCCGGACGCTGGCCGCGCTCCGTGTATCTCAAGGCGCGCGACCGGCAATCCTACGAATTCGCGCTGTCCTCGGCTGCAGTCGCGCTCGACGTGCAGGACAGCACGATCAGGGACGCGCGCGTCGCGCTCGGCGGTGTCGCCACCGTGCCCTGGCGGGCGCGCGAAGCGGAGGCGCTGCTCAAGGGGCAAAAGTTCGACGAAGCCCTGGCGCAGCGCGTCGCCGATGCCGCTTTCGCAGACGCCAGGGGACGGCGGCACAACAGCTTCAAGATCGCGCTCGGCAAGCGCGTGGTGGCACGCGCGCTCCAGCAGGCCGTAACGATGGAGATCTGATCATGACCGCTGCTGCTCCCGAGCCGAAGACGAACATGGGCCAGCCCGTGCCGCGCTATGACGCGGTCGTAAAGGTGACGGGACGCGCGACCTATGCGTCCGACATGCCGCTCGCCGACCCCGCCTATGCGTTCCTCGTCACCAGCGCCATCGCCAAGGGGCGGGTCGATCGCTTCGATCTCGATGACGCTAGGCGTGTCCGCGGCGTGATCGACATCCTCACCCACGAGAACGCACCGAAGCTGAAGGACTCGAGGCTCTTCAGCAATGGCGGCTATGCGGGCACGACGATCCAGCCGCTGAAATCGGCCGACATTGCCCATGACGGCCAGATCATCGCGGTGGTCGTTGCCGAGAGCTACGAGGCGGCGCGCGAGGCGGCCAACCGGGTCAAGGTCAGCTACACGGCCATCGCGCCGAGCGCGACCTTCGACTCGCCCGGAACCACCACGGCGGGCGCGAAGGGGCAGAATGCCCAGTTCAAGGAAGACCCGAAGGTCGGCGATTTCGCCAAGGCGTTCGACGAGGCCGAGGTCAAGCTGACCGCCTCCTACGACACGCCGACGCAGCATCACAATCCGATGGAGCTGTTCTCGACGAGTTGCGCCTGGATGGGCGACAACCTCGTCATCTACGAGCCGAGCCAGTTCGTCTACGGCCTGAAGAACGGCGTCGCCGAACAGCTCGGCATCGACGCCGACAAGGTCCGCGTGGTCAACCCCTATGTCGGCGGCGGCTTCGGCTCGCGCGGCTCGATGACGCCGCGCACCGCCATCGTCGCCGCTATCGCAAAGCGCCTGAACCGGCCGATCAAGCTGGTTCCGACCCGCGACCAAGGCTTTACCATCACCACCTATCGCGCCGAGACCCGCCACGAGATCAAGCTTGGTGCACGTCGCGACGGCAAGCTGGTCGCGCTCAGGCACGAGGGCGCCGAGGTATCCTCGCGGCCCGATCCCTATTGCGTCGGCGGCACCAAGACGACGACGCGGCTCTATGCCTGTCCGAACGTCGACAGCCTCGTCTCGATCGTGCGCGCCGATCGCAACACGCCCGGCTTCATGCGCTCGCCACCGGAGGTGCCGTATCTGTTCGCGCTGGAGAGCGCGATGGACGAGCTGGCGGTGAAGTTGAACATGGATCCGATCGAGCTCCGCCGCATCAACGACACCACCGTTGAGCCGATCAGCGGCAAGCCCTACACGTCGCGCTCGCTGATGGCCTGCTTCGACGAGGCGGCCAAGGCGTTCGGCTGGGCGCAGCGCTCGCCTCAACCGAAATCGATGTCGGACGGCGACTGGCTGATCGGCTATGGCTGTGCCACCACCTGCTACCCGACGCACATGGGGCCGTCCGCCGCGCGCGTGCGCCTCCAGCGTGACGGCCGCACCCGTGTCGAGATCGCCGGCCACGAGATCGGGACCGGCGCCTACACCATCATCGCCCAGACCGCCGCCGAGCGGCTCGGCGTGCCGCTCGAGAAGGTCGCCGTCTTCATCGGCGACAGCGACCTGCCGCCGGCGCCGGTTGCCGGAGGCTCGAATTCGACGGCCAGCACCTGCTCCGTGGTGATGATGGTGTGCGACCAGATCCGGCAGCGCCTGTTCAAGGCGGTGATGCCGAGCCAAAGCCTGACGGACAAGGCCAAGGAGACCGTGGGTATCGGCCAGACACCGGCCACGCAGGCGGCGAAGGGCGACCGCGCGCTCGACCTGGAGAAAGCCTTCGACGCGCTCGGTGTCGGCGTCGTCGAGGAATATGGTGAGTGGAAGCCGGAAGACGCGCCGCTGGATTCCTTCCGCGCCATGCACAGCGGGCAGGTGCGGCTGGTCGGTGGCCACGCCATGAAAGACCAGATCGCCTATGCCTTCGGTGCGGAGTTCGTCGAGGTCCGCGTCAACCGCTTCACGCATGAGATCCGCTGTCCCCGTCTGGTCGGCGCATTCGCCGCAGGCCGCATCATGAATCCGCGCACCGCGCGGAGCCAGCTGATGGGCGGGCTGATCTGGGGCATGTCGTCGGCGCTGCTCGAGGCCACCGAGATCGACGAACGCAATGCGCGCTACGTCAACGACAACTTCGCGGACTACCTCGTGCCCGTGAATGCGGACGTGCCCAGCGTCGAGGTCATCATGCTCTCCGAGCAGGACGATCACATCAATCCGGCAGGTGCGAAGGGCCTCGGCGAGCTTGCCAATGTCGGCACCAATGCGGCGGTCTGCAATGCGATCTATCACGCCACGGGCCAGCGCATCCGCAAGCTGCCAGTCCGGCTGGAAAATATCGAGGTGTGAGGGGTGGAAACCTCACCCGCGTTGCGCTAGACACCTCCCGCTTCAAACGGAAGGTGCCTAATGCAGCATTTCCAGCGCGCACTCCTCGCCCTGATGTCGGCACTCGCGATCACCGTGATCGCCGGCGTGTCGCATTTCGTTTCCACCACGGCCTCGGCCCAGACTGCAGGAAAGACCATGACCACAGCTTCAGGCTTGCAGATCATCGACAGCGTCGCCGGCACTGGCGCTTCGCCAAAGCCGGGCCAGATCTGCGTGATGCACTACACCGGCTGGCTCTATGAGAACGGCCAGAAGGGCAAGAAATTCGACTCGTCCGTCGACCGCAACGAGCCGTTCGAATTCCCGATCGGCAAGGGCCGCGTCATCGCCGGCTGGGACGAGGGCGTTGCCTCGATGAAGGTCGGCGGCAAGCGTACGCTGATCATCCCGCCGCAGCTCGGCTACGGCGCCCGCGGTGCCGGCGGCGTGATCCCGCCGAACGCGACGCTGATGTTCGACGTGGAATTGCTCGCGGTAAAATAGTTTGCGCCGTCATCCCGGGTTCGTGCTGCGCATCGCCCCGGGATGACTGAGCCATACGGGTTTGCTCGCGAAGGCAACGTCTCATGACTATGAGGGCTCCGATTTTGCTGTGGCTCGTGGGCGCGGCTTTGGGTTAGTTTGCCGCGCACGGAACCAACAGAAAGCAAGTCCCATGACCGGCCATGACCACACGCATTCGCACCATGCACACGATCACGACGATCGCTGGAAACATGACGGCGTGCGCGTCATTCCCGGCAACCAGCTCGATACGAACGTGCCGTCGACGGCAGGCATGGACCGCGCGGCCGCGATCAATTTCGCGCGCGTCGGCGCGCAGAAATTGTGGGCGGGCACGGTCAGCATCAAGCCCGATGCCAAGACCGGTGCGCATCACCACGGCCATCTCGAAAGCGTCATCTATGTGGTGAAGGGTAAGGCGCGGATGCGCTGGGGCGAGCGTCTGCAATTCACCGCGGAGGCCGGGCCCGGCGATTTCATTTTCGTCCCGCCTTACGTCCCGCATCAGGAGATCAACGCCAGCCCCGACGAGGTGCTGGAATGCGTGCTGGTGCGCAGCGACGGCGAGGCGGTCGCGATCAATCTCGATATTGAGCCGGTCGAGAAGCCCGAGACCGTGCTGTGGATCGACCCCGTTCATCGCGATCCCAACGAGAAGAAGTAAGGCCGTCCGAGGAGCGAGCTTCGGTGCGACAGAACCTCGCAGGGGAAGGTCAAAAATATATTCGGAAGTCGTGTCGGATGGCCGCCGGCTGGTCCGTCCTTGGGCAGAACCCCCGCCAAGGAGCTTCCGATGCCCAAGATGATCTTCGTCAACCTGCCGGTGACCGACCTCAAGCGCGCCACGGCCTTCTACGAGGCGATTGGCGCGGTCAAGAACCCGCAATTCTGCGATGAGACAGCAAGCTGCATGGTCTTTTCCGAGACCATTTTCGCCATGCTGCTGACCCACGACAAATTCCGTCAGTTCACGCCGAAGCCGATCGCGGATGCCAGGACCTCGAACCAGGTGCTGTTCTGCCTGTCCGCGGACAGCCGCAGCGATGTCGACGATATTGTCGGCAAGGCCGAGGCTGCAGGCGGGGTGGCCGATCCCAGTCCGAAGGACGAATACAGCTTCATGTACGGCCGCAGCTTCGAGGATCCGGACGGCCATATGTGGGGTGTGAACTGGATGGATCTCGCGGCGGCCCCTCTGCAGCCCGAGATGGCGAACGCCTGATCGCGGCCCAGAACAGGAGCATTCAAATGTCCAAGGTCACGCCCTGCCTGTGGTTCAACGGCGATGCCGAAGAAGCCGCCAACTTCTACGTCTCCCTGCTGCCCGACTCCAAGATCGTGCATGTCCAGCGCAACGTCTCCGATGGCCCTTCCGGCAAGCAGGGTTCGGTGCTCGTCGTCGAGTTCGCGCTCGGCGGGCAGCGCTTGGTCGCGCTGAATGGCGGAATGAAGATGGAGTACACCCACGCGCTGTCGCTGATGATCAATTGCGACGATCAGGCCCAGGTCGACAGCGTCTGGAGCGCGTTCCTGGCGCATGGCGGCAAGGAAGAGCAGTGCGGCTGGCTCAGGGATCGATGGGGCGTGGCCTGGCAGGTGGTGCCGAAAGTGATGTTCGAATTCCTGTCGAGCCCGGACAAGGCTGCGGCCGCGCGCGCGATGCAGGCGATGATGAAGATGGTCAAGCTGGATGTCGACGCGTTGCGTCGCGCGTTCGAGGGCAAGTCGGCGGCGTGAAGGCTGGACGGATGCCGTAGGGTGGGCAAAGGCGCATTTGCGCCGTGCCCACCATCATTCTCAAGGTGAAAGAGAAGCGGTGGGCGCGCTTCGCTTCGCCCACCCTACGAGACTGTGCCTCAATAATTAATCCTAAGCCCCACGCCGCCATGGATGGTGTTGCCGACCGGCTGCGGGCCCAGCGTGCCGTTGGCGAAGAGATCCACGATCCAGCCCTTTTGCACGCGGAAGCCGAGGCGGCCGCCATATTCGAACCATCCCTGGTTGCCCATGGTCGGGACCACCACGCCATTGCCGGTCACGGTCGCCACGATGCCGCTGTGGCCAGCAAACGACTGCACCCAGCCGCCGTTGATGTTGGCCTCGATGTTGCTGCCGTAGAGATGCGTCCACTGGCCGCCGATCTTGACCAAGCTGGTGCGGTCGGTACCGGTCGCAATCGTGGCATCGAACGGATTAAAGGCCACTGCGCTGTCGGTGTAGCCCGACACGCGCTGCCAGAGCTGCCAGACCTCGACGGAGGCCGCGACCTCGTCGCGCGGCGACAGGCGGCTGATCCAGCCGGCGCGTCCATAGACGGCGTAGTTCGACGCGTTGGTCGAGCCGGTCACGTTCACAGGGCCGAAGCTGGTATCGTAGCTGCGCGTGTAGCGCGCCTTCTCCCACGGCGTCAGGATCGTGCCGACGTCGAAGAACGGGCGCGACGAGCCCCAGTCGGTGAAGTCATAACGTAGCGCGAAGGCCCCGATCGGTGCGCTCGTGATCTTGTAGCCGCCCTCGTTGTAGTGCGTGTAGGCGATGCCGGCGAGCAGCGACAGATTGCTGGTCAGCTCCTTGCGGCCGTGGATGCCGGCGGAGAACGAGCCGGCCGAGCCGAACGCGCTGATGCAGTCGCTGCAATTGACCTGCTCGTTGACGCCGAGCAGCACCGTGCCGAGCACGCGGTTGGTGATCATCTGGTTGAAGCGCTGATTGGCGAGGCCGCCGATCGAATTGCCGCTGGAATCCGCGCCGGTCGGCGTCGGGCTTGGCGACGGATCCGGGCTCGGCGCGGGCGCAGGATCCGGGGTCGGCGAGGGCAACGGATAGGGGCTCGGCGAGGGGGAGGGTGACGGAGACGGCGAATAGGTCGGCGTTGGGGACGGAGAATAGGTCGGGTAAGGCGTCGGCTCACCGCATTGGGATCCGCACGTCGCCTGGGCTGCCGCCGGTCGAATATCCGGCGCAAATGCAAGCGCAGCCACGGCGGCCAGCGCGCCAGCGAGAACCGAGCGCTTGAAGCGGAGTTTCACCATTGTCACCGCCCGCACAGCATGCCGTCGTCTTGGACGGCAGGCGTGATGGTCGGCGAGGCGGCGGCATATTGGTTGACAGCGCAAAGCCCAGCGCTCGCTGCGCAGTTGGCGGCGAACGTCCAGGGCGGCGTGTTGGTCTTGGTGATGCCGACCTTGCCGCCAGTCGAGGTGATGATCGCAGTGTCGCCGGGCTGGGTGAGCTGCACGCACTGGGAGCTCTTCGTGCAGACGCTGGCCGCGCCCTCCTGAAGCACGACGACGGAGCGGCCGCGCTGCGAGAGGATGTCGAGCGTGGTGCCGCGCACGCCGATGGTCGCGAGCGGGGTCGTGATCTTGTAGGCGGCCTTGTCGGAGTGCCCGGTGACGAAGCGGAATGCGCCAGTGGTCATGCGGATCGCGACGTCGCGATAGCTGTGCTCGTCGTTGAAGACGGTGCGGTCGAGCTTCAGCGTGGCGCTCGGGCCCAGCGACAGGTTGGTGCTGTCGGCCATGACGAAGCGCGCCGCGCTGTCGGCGCCGGTGCGCACGGTCTCGTCGCGCAGCATGCTGTCGCCGACATTGATCGGCGTGGTGGTCGCGGCCACGCGCACCACTTCGTTCTGGATCACGACGGCTTCGCCGACGCGCGTCTGCGCCTGCGCGCAAGGGCCTGCGTACAATGCGGCCGACAACAGAGAGAGGAAAAGCCAGAAACGCAAATTCATATGCAACCGATCGATATGTCCCTGATCGTACCGGATCGCGCGCACTTGCGATGTGGCGGAATTATCACAAGCGGCGCGGGACGTGCGTTATGCTTAGTGACAGTCGCGGCAGAATGCGTTCAATGAAAACCGCGATCTCTTTTTTGTCCACGGTGACGTCAATTTGCCACGCAAAACATCTCCACGGCCGACGCTCGAATTGTCCGCGGTTCCAAAGGTGTCGCGGAGCGCAGTGATTGCCGTCGCGATTTTCCTGGTTGCTCATCTCGCGCTGCTGATCGGTCTCGCGACGCCGGAGAAGTTCGTCTTCGACGAGGTGCATTATGTGCCGGCG
Source organism: Bradyrhizobium genosp. SA-3 (assembly GCF_004212635.1). Taxonomy (GTDB): domain Bacteria; phylum Pseudomonadota; class Alphaproteobacteria; order Rhizobiales; family Xanthobacteraceae; genus Bradyrhizobium. Next base: position 82,793 of record NZ_PSRT01000003.1, read on the forward strand.
GCGCGGCAGATGCTGACGCCTGTGATGTCGCAGCCGATGCTCAATCCGATGCACCCGCCCCTGGGCAAGGAGCTGATCGCCGCATCGATCGCAGCCTTCGGCGACAACGCGTTTGGCTGGCGCTATCCGGCGACCTTGTTCGGCGCACTCGCGGTCGTCGCGATCTATCTGTGCGGCCTTGCGCTGTTCTCTGCGCAAGGGCCCGCGATCGCAGCCGCGCTCATCGCTGGCAGCAACCAGATGCTCTACGTGCAGGCGCGCATCGCCATGCTCGACATCTTTGCGCTAGGCTTCGGCCTGCTCGCGACCGCCGCCTTCATGCATGGTTTTCGAAGAGAGCGGCCGCATGCCCTGTTCGCGCTCACGGGCAGCCTGTTCGGCTGTGCTGCGGCCTGCAAATGGAGCGGCCTGTTTCCACTGAGCGTCTGCATCGTCATCGTTGCGGTGATCCGCCTGATGCAGGGCTGGCGCACGCAGTTTGCCGACGCCAGGCCGAGCGACTGGTATCGGCCCGATCTCTGGCCCGGTTTTCGGGTGCAGCATGCCGCGCTCTGCTTCGCCGTCCTGCCGGCCTTGACGTATCTTGCCGCTTTCGTTCCGCTCTACGGATTGTCGTTGCCGGATTTGATCGAGGCGCAGCGGCGGATCTTCACCGACAACACCACGACCGCGATCGCCGGCCACACCTATATGAGCGCGTGGCCATCCTGGCCGTTGCTCGCCCGCCCGGTCTGGTTCCTGTTCGACAAGACGGCGGAGGACAACATCGCCGCGATCGTCTTCCTAGGCAATCCGCTGGTGTTGTGGCCAGCGTTGCTCGCGCTCACTGTGGTGCTACGCGATTTCATCGTGGCGCGGCGCTGGGATGCATTCCTGATCGCGGCGTTCTATTTCGGTCCCTGGCTCGCCTGGGCGTTGCTGCCGCGCACGCTGGGTTTCATCTATTACTATCTGCCGGCAGCGACCGCGGCGTCCCTCGCGCTGGTCTATGTGCTGCGCCGGGAGGGGCTGCCGCGCTGGCTGCTGTGGGCCTATGTCGGCGTCGCCGCGGCCGGCTTTGCGGTTCTGCTGCCGATCTCCGCGGCCTTTGTCGGCACCTCCATGCGAACCTTCGGCCGGCTGATGCTGTTCCAGAGCTGGATATGACATCGCCGCCTGCCGGGCTGCAGCAGGCGGCGCGCTTCGTCGGCATAACTTGGAGATCACTTCGACGCGGTCTTGGTGTCCATGTTTACGACCTGGACGCGGCGGTTGATCGGGTCGGCGCCGTTGGCGGCGTCCTTCAGCTTGGTCTCGCCGTAACCGACGGTGACGAGATCAGCGCTGTTCAGGCCGTAGTTCTGCACCAGGTACTTCTTGATGGTGTCGGCGCGCGTTCGGAGAGGCCCTGGTTGTACTGTTCGCCGCCGGTCGAATCGGTGTGGCCGGCGACCACGAAGGTCGAACCTTTGAGCGCCGGATCGGACAGCGCCTTGCCGAGCGCTTGCACCGATGCCACCGACGTCTTGGCGATGTCAGCCGAGTTGTAGTCGAACTGAATCTCCAGATCGATCTTGGGCTTGGTCGCCGCGAGCTCGGCGATCTGCTCGCGCTCGCCCGTCGACAGCGAGCGGGTCGAGCGGTTGCGCACGGTGTTGAGGAATGTCGATTCCTTGGCCTGCGCGGCGGTATCGGCCTGCGGCCCAACGGACAGGCCACGGGTCACCGGCTTCGGCTTCAGTGCATCCAGGATCTGGCCCGCGGAGACGTTGTTGTCGCCGGCCAGTGCAAGGCTCGCCGTCATCGACAGGGCCGCGGAGAGAGTAATCGCCTTCAGTCCAAAAAATTTATCAAAACGGGTCATTGTCGTATCCTCGCTGTTACGCCTGATGGCGATTTGATGTTGCGAGCTTAGGGAAGGTTCAAAGGCCCTGATGTGATCCTTGTCACATTCGAAGCCACGAGCCGGAGGTCACAGTGTTGGTTTGTGGGTTTCGCCGAACCAGCTCACCGACCATTCCCGGAAATCCGCGTTCACCGATCGTCGCAAAGGCGTCGCCCCAAGGCCCGCCTACGAACAAGAATTCGTCCAGATGCGCGCCTAGCAGGCTTTGATCATTCAACAATTCGTCCGCGAGTGAGCCGAGTTCCATCCAGTGCCGAGGCCGAGCGATTACCAGCGCGACTACCAGTTCTATCGCAGCGGCCCGCCGGATCGGACAGTGTCCCTGAGCTCAATGCCCATCTATATCGGCGCCGCGATGATCGCGGTGGCGATCCTGCTGTCGACGTTGATCACGGGGCTGACCTCCCGCTATGTCGGTCTGGAAGGGCCGGCCGAGGATCACATGTGGCTGGTCGATCGTCTGACCGGCAGCGTCTATCGCTGCCAGTCGGAGGGGCGCGGCAAGGCGTCCTGTGAGCCGGACACCGCCACAGGCAGCCTCGGGGAGCGCCCAAAAGCCGCACGCTAACGGCGGCTATCGCTGCGGCGCAGCAACGAAAATGTCTTCTCCCTGAAAACTTGTCGCTGAAGAATGGCTCTTGCGTTGGCCGGCATAACGCCGGTTTTGTTCTACGGAGGAGACATTCGATGAAGATGTTGCTTTCGGCTGTTGTGCTCGCCGTGTTCGCGGCCTCGCCGGCTTCTGCAGCAAAGATGCAACCGTGTACAGGCGAGGCGATCGGCAAATCGATGACCGCAATGGGAACCGTGGATTCGCCCGCCAAGCAGGCGATGGCCAAGGAAATGGCTGCTGCCAACACCGAGATGAGCAAAGGAAATATGCGCGGCGCCTGCATGCATTACATGAAGGCGCAGAAGATGAGCGCGAAATAACTTGCTCCATTCGTCGACAGACCGCGTTGTCAGCAGATGGCAGCGCGGTTTTCTTTGCCTCTTTTGTTTGCCTCGGCGCGAATCCCGCTACATTGCCTTCTGCAATGTCCCGCGCTCCCAAACCTCTCCGCCTCTCGACGACACAGGCCCGGCAGATCTGGCTGCATGCCCAGCGACTGGACGAGCGCGCTCCGTTCGGCGACGGCGCGCAGGCCGTCGCGGACGCGGTCGCTCATCTCGGCTATGTGCAGATCGACACCATCAACGTGATCGAGCGCTGCCACCACCACATCCTGTTCAGCCGTATCCCGTCCTACTGCCGCGCCGACCTGCGCCATGCCCAGAGCGTCGAGCGAAGTGTGTTCGAATACTGGACGCATGCGCTGTCTTACGTGCCGGCGCGCGACTTCCGCTTCTTCCTGCCGGCGATGCGCGAGCACCGGCGCGAGGGGCATAAATGGTTCGCTTCGGTGCAGCCGGCCGACACGCGCAAGGTGATGCGGCTGCTGCGGGCCGGTCCGCTGACGATCCGCGACATCGAGGACGACGTGCTCGTCGAGAAGGAGCATTTGTGGCAAAGCCGCAAGCCCTCGAAGCGGGCCTTGCAACTTGCCTTCTATACCGGCGCCGTGACCATCAGCGAGCGTCAGGGCATGCTCAAGACCTATGAACTGATGACGCGGCATTTCGGCTGGGACAAGCTGCCGAGGCCGGCGTCAGCGAAGGAGATCACGGCCTATCTGCTCGAGCGCGCGCTGCGCTCGCAGGGTGTGGTGAGTGTGGATTCGATCTGCCATCTCGATGCGCCGCGCAAGAAGGCGGTGGCGAGCCTGATCGCCTCGCGCGTCCGCCGCGGCGAGCTCGTGCCGATCGCGATCGAGGGTGCCGGCAAGCAGGAGCATTGGGCCTCGCCGGGCGCGCTGGAGCTGGGTGAGCGGGCATCGCCGGATCTCGTCCATATCCTGTCGCCGTTCGATCCCCTGATCATCCAGCGCAAGCGCACCAATCTCGTCTTCGGCTACAACCATCTGTTCGAAGCCTATGTGCCGAAGGCCAAGCGCAAGCTCGGCTATTTCGCGCTGCCCGTCCTGGTCGGCGACGAGATCGTCGCCGCGCTCGATCTCAAGACGGACCGGCAGGCCAAGAAGCTCTTGATGCAGAAATGGACCTGGGTCGGCGAGGGCAAGAAGACCGCAGGCCGCAAGGAGCTCAAGCGCAAGATCGAGGGCGAGCTCGATCGCTTCGAGCGGTTTCAATTGGCGGAGTGAGGCAGCTCGCCACGGTGTCGGTTTCGTCGGGTGGACAAAGCGAAGCGTGCCCACCATCGTCATAGGTGATGCGGATGGTGGGCACGGCGCTATGGCGCCTTTGCCCACCCTACGAGACCACGCATTGCGACGAGTCGATCGAGCCAAACGCCGAGCAAAATCCCCACCGCATAGGCCACTAAATTCCACAGCGAAAAAATCCGCCCCAGCAGCAGCGCGCCGGCCGTCGTCAGCCGGAATGCATCGAGCCACGGCGTGTGAACCAGCCGGGAGAATTCCACGGCGATCGCGATCACGACCGCGATAGCTGCAATCTGCATCCGCGTCAGCCGCGGCAGCAAAACCCCGGCCAGCAGAAACACCATCGTCGCCCACAACAGCGAGCCGCCGTACTTCACGACGAAGGCGGGCAGGCCGAGCGGAAAGCCGTACCAGCGCAAGGAGAGTCCGCAGACGATCACCCCGAGCGCGAGGGCGGCGCGGATCAGCGATGTCCGTAACAGCGCAACAGGTTTATCCGGCTGCGCTCCATGCATTGCTCGCTCCATTGACTCTTTGCCCGCGATGCTGAAAACCGCCAACCAGCCCACAAAAGCAACAACCCGGGGGGAAGCCATGAGCCAGACCACCACCTATGCCGGTTCCGCCGGCGGTGCCAGGAACGCCAGCAAGAGCGACATCGAGACCTCGACCATTCGCGCCATCTCCTGGCGCCTGATTCCGTTCCTGGTGCTGGCCTACTTCTTCTCCTATCTCGACCGCGTCAATCTCGGCTTCGCCGCGCTGACGATGAACGCCGAGCTGAAGTTCACGCCGCTGATCTTCTCCTGGGGCGCCGGCATCTTCTTCATCGGCTACTTCATCTTCGAGGTGCCGAGCAACCTCGCGCTGGAGAAATTCGGCGCCAGCCGCTGGATCGCCCGCATCATGGTGACCTGGGGCATCATCTCGGCGCTGATGGCGCTGGTCAGCGGCGTCACGAGCTTTTACGTCTTGCGCTTCCTGCTCGGCGTCGCCGAGGCCGGCTTCTTTCCCGGCATCATCCTGTATCTGACCTATTGGTACCGGCCGAATATCGTGCGCGATTCCTGGCGGCGTTCGCGATTGCCGTGCCGGTCTCGACCGTGATCGGCGCGCCGGTCTCGGGCCTCTTGCTCGGGCTCGACGGCATGATGGGGCTGAAGGGTTGGCAGTGGCTCTTCATCATCGAGGGCATCCCCTCGGTGCTGCTCGGCCTCGTCACCTGGTTCTATCTCACCGACAGACCGGAGAAGGCGAATTGGCTTTCGGCCGAGCAGAAGGCCTGGCTCAAGGCCAAGCTCGATTCCGAGATCGCCATCAAGCAGGCGGTGAAGCATCCCTCGCTCGGCCAGGCGCTGTCGTCGCCGAAGGTGATCGCGCTCAGCCTGATCTATTTCGGCTTCGTCGGCGCGCTCTATGGCATGCAGTTCTGGCTGCCGCAGATCGTCAAGGCGTTCGGTCTCACCAACGCGCAGACCGGCTTCGTCACCGCGATCCCCTATCTGTTCGGCACCATCGCCATGATCCTGTGGGCGCGGCATTCGGATGCGAGCCGCGAGCGCGTGATGCATGTCGGCGCGCCGCTGCTGCTCACCGCGGTTGCGCTCGGCATCTCCTCCTATCTCACCGATCCCACCCTCACGATGGTGGTGCTGACGGTCGCCGCCATTGGGGTGTTCTGCTGCTTCGGCGTGTTCTGGACCCTGCCGACCGCCTGGCTGTCCGGCACGGCGGCGGCCGGCGCCATCGCCCTGATCAACTCGATCGGCAATCTCGCCGGCTTCGGCGGGCCCTATCTGATCGGCTGGGTCAAGGAAGCCACCGGCCAGACCTCGACCGGCCTGCTCGTGCTCGCCGTCCTGCCGCTGATCGCCGGCATCTTGGTCTTCGTCGGCCGCCACGACAGCAAGCATGAGTTCGCCGGGCAGGGGCGGTAGAGGGAAGCTTCGTGGGCAAAGGCGCGCCCTTCGCGCGCCGTGCCCACCAAATTTCCCTGTATTAACGGACGTGGTGGGCACGCTGCGCTTTGCCCACCCTACGATAGCACCTTCGTGGCAACGTTCGGCGACCCTTACCATCCCTTAACGGTCACGCTTTCCTGATGACTGACGATTATTGACTTTTATCAGTGATTAGTCGACATTCCTCTCATTCGAGATGCAGGAGTGTCCTTCGATGTTCGTCCGGTCGGTTTTGTCCAGCTATTCCAGGCTCTTGGCGGGTGTGTCACTGGCCCTGATGGCCGCTGCGCTGGCCGGGTGCAATGACACCGTCGCCGAGAAGGCCGAGCCGCCGCGGCCGGTTCTGGTCGCAACCGCCCGCTATGATGCCGAGACGCCGGAGCGGAGCTTCGTCGGCACCATCCGGCCGCGGATCGAGAGCGACCTCGGCTTCCGAGTCGCCGGCAAGGTCGCAAAGCGCCTGGTCGAGGTCGGCCAGACCGTCGAGATCGGTCAGCCGCTGGCGACCCTCGACGAGGTCGATTTGAAGCTGCAGGCCGAGCAGGCCGTTGCCGAGCAGACCGCTGCGACCGGCGTGCTGGCCCAGGCCGCCGCTGCCGAGCAGCGCGCCAAGGACCTGAAGGCCAAGGGCTGGACCACGGACGCGCAGATGGATTCGAGCCGCGCCGCCGCGGATGAAGCCCGCGCCCGCCTGAACCGCGCCGAACGCGCGCTCGAATTGAGCAAGAATTCCCTTTCCTACGCGACGCTCGTTGCCGATGCCCGTGGCGTCGTCACCGCAACGCTGATCGAGCCCGGCCAGGTGGTCGCCGCGGGCCAGGCTTCGATCCGTGTCGCCCGCTTTGCCGAGAAGGAAGCGGTCGTCGCGATCCCTGAGACGCTGGTTGGACGCGCCAAGTCGGGCGTCGCCAGCGTTACTCTTTGGTCGGAGCCCGATAAGAAATATACGGCCAATCTGCGCGAGATCGCGCCGGCGGCCGATCCGGCCACGCGCACCTATCTGGCAAAATTCTCGCTGCCCGAGGCCGACGACAAGGTCGCGCTCGGCATGACCGCGACGCTGACGCTGTCGGACGCGGCCACCGAGCGCGTCGCGCGGCTGCCGCTGTCGGCGCTGTTCAACGAAGGCGGCAAGCCCTCGTTCTACGTCGTCGACGACAACGGCGCGGTCACGCTGAAGCCGGTCGTGGTGAAGTCCTACGAGAGCAACGACGTCGTCATTACCGGCGGCGTGGAGGAGGGCGCCAAGATCGTCGCCCTCGGCGTGCAGAAGCTCGATCCGGGCCAGCGGGTGCGGATCGTGTCGTCGCTGTCTTTCTAAGCGTTTTTGAGTTCGTCGTTGCAAGGCGAGTTTCGGCCCGAGCGCAAATGCGAAGGCTGAAGCGGCGAAGCGATCCAGAACCTGCCCAGCCCCCTGGATTGCTTCGCTGCCTCGCGATGACGCCTTGAACAGAGTGGCTGTCGTTTTTGGCAATTGGATCGTCTTTCGGAGAGTGCGATGAAGCGCTTCAACCTTTCGGCCTGGGCCGTCAGCCATCCGACGCTGGTGCTCTTCCTGATGATCGTGCTCGGCGTCGCCGGCTTCTTCTCGTATGAGAAGCTCGGCCGCGCCGAGGATCCGTTCTTTACGGTGAAGGTGGTCAACGTCTCCGTGATGTGGCCGGGCGCGACCGCGCAGGAGATGCAGACCCAGGTCGCCGATCCCATCGAGAAGAAGATCCAGGAGCTGCCCTATTTCGAGAAGGTGCAGACCTATTCCAAGCCCGCCTTCACCGCGCTCCAGGTGACCTTCCGCGACAACACCCCGCCGAAGGACGTGCCCTATCTCTTCTACCTGCTGCGCAAGAAGCTGGTCGACGTGCAGGGCCAGCTGCCCTCCGGCATTCTCGGGCCCGTCGTCAACGACGAGTTCTCCGACGTCGATTCCATCCTCTACATGATGACCGGCGACGGCGCCGACTATGCCCAGCTCAAGAAGGTCTCGGAAGGTTTTCGTCAGCGCCTGCTCAAGGTCCCGGGCGTGACCAAGGTCGACGTCTACGGCAATCAGGACGAACGCATCTTCGTCGAGTTCAGCCACGCCAAGCTCGCCACCCTCGGCATCACGCCGCAGGCGCTGTTCGATTCGCTCGCCAAGCAGAACAACGTGACGCCGGCCGGCACGGTCGAGACCTCGTCGCAGCGCGTGCCGCTGCGCGTCACCGGCGCGCTCGATGGCGCCAAGGCCGTGGCTGAGACGCCGGTCGAGAGCAACGGCCGCGTCTTCCGTCTCGGCGACATCGCCACCGTCACCCATGGCTATGTCGATCCGCCGAGCTTCGTCGTCCGCCAGGAAGGCAAGCCCGCGATCGGCATCGGCGTCGTCACCGCAAAGGGCGCCAACATCCTCGATCTCGGCAAGGAGGTCGAGAAGGCGACGAGCGAATTCATGAAGGCCGTGCCGCAGGGCATCGATGTCAGGCTCATCGCCGACCAGCCAAAGGTGGTCGAGCACGCCGTCGGCGAGTTCGTGCACTCCTTCATGGAAGCGCTCGTCATCGTGCTGTTCGTCTCGTTCCTGGCGCTCGGCTGGCGCACCGGTATCGTGGTCGCGATGTCGGTGCCGCTCGTGCTCGGCATCGTCTTCATCGTCATGAACACCATGTCGCTCGACCTGCACCGCATTACGCTGGGAGCGCTGATCATCGCGCTCGGCCTGCTCGTCGACGACGCCATCATCGCGGTCGAGATGATGGTGGTGAAGATGGAGCAGGGCTGGGACCGCATGCGTGCGGCGTCCTTTGCCTGGGAATCAACTGCGTTTCCGATGCTCACGGGAACGCTGGTCACGGCCGCTGGCTTCCTCCCCATCGGCTTTGCCAATTCCGCGGTCGGCGAATATGCCGGCAGCATCTTCTGGATCGTGGCGATCGCGCTGGTCGCCTCCTGGTTCGTGGCGGTGATCTTCACGCCCTATATCGGCGTCAAGCTGCTGCCTGACATGAAGGCCCACCACAATCACGATCCGCATGCGGTCTACGAGACTCGCATGTACCGCGGCCTGCGTGCCATCGTGCAATGGTGCGTCAACCACCGCATCACCGTGGTGGTCGCGACCGTCGGCGTCTTCGTCGCCTCGATCGTTGGCTTCGGCCATGTCCAGCAGCAGTTCTTCCCGCTGTCGGAGCGGCCCGAGCTGTTCCTCCAGCTACGTCTGCCCGAGGGCACGGCCTTCAACGTCACCGAGAAGGCTGTGAAGAAGGCCGAGACGCTGCTGAAGGACGACAAGGACATCGAGACCTATACGTCCTATGTCGGCCAGGGCTCGCCGCGCTTCTGGCTCGGCCTCAACCCACAGCTGCCGAACGAGGCCTTTGCCGAGATCGTCATCGTCGCGAAGGGCGTCGAGGCGCGCGAGCGGATCAAGGCCAAGATCGAGAACGCCGCTGCCGAGGGCGTGCTGACGGAGGCGCGCGTCCGCGTCGACCGCTTCAATTTCGGCCCGCCGGTCGGCTTCCCCGTCCAGTTCCGCGTGATCGGGCCCGACGCCAACAAGGTGCGCGAGATCGCCTACCAGGTCCGCGACGTCATGCGCCAGAACAAGAGCGTCAAGGACGTGCAACTCGACTGGAACGAGCAGTCCCCGTACCTCAAGCTCGTCGTCGATCAGGACCGTGCTCGTGCGATGGGCCTGACCCCGCAGGAGGTCTCGCAGGCGCTGGCGATGCTGATCTCGGGTTCGCAGGTCACGACGGTACGTGACGGCATCGAGAAGGTCGGCGTGGTCGCCCGTGCGATCCCGTCCGAACGCCTCGACCTCGGCGGCGTCGGCGACCTCACCATCACCTCGCGTAACGGCGTGGCCGTGCCGCTGCAGCAGATCGCGAAGATCGAATATGCCCACGAGGAGCCGATCATGTGGCGGCGCAACCGCGACATGGCGATCACCGTGCGCTCCGACGTGGTCGACGGCGTGCAGGCGCCCGACGTCACCAACCAGATCACGCCGAAGCTGAAGGCGATCAAGGACCACCTCGAGCCAGCCTACCGGATCGAGCCGGGCGGCGCGTTCGAGGAGTCCGCCAAGGGTAACGCCTCGATCTTCATCCTCTTCCCGGTGATGGTCATGGTGATGCTGACGCTGCTCATGATCCAGCTGCAGAGCTTCTCGCGCCTGATCCTGGTGTTCCTGACCGCGCCGCTCGGCATCGTCGGCGCCTCGCTCGGGCTCAACGTTGCCAACGCCCCGTTCGGCTTCGTGGCGCTGCTCGGCCTGATCGCGCTTGCCGGCATGATCATGCGCAACACCGTCATCCTGGTCGACCAGATCGAGACCGACGTCTCTCACGGCCTGACCCGGCGCGAGGCGATCGTGGAGGCCACCGTCCGCCGCGCCCGTCCGGTGGTGCTGACGGCGCTCGCCGCCATCCTCGCCATGATCCCGCTGTCGCGCTCGGCCTTCTGGGGCCCGATGGCGATCACCATCATGGGCGGCCTGTTCGTCGCGACCTTCCTGACGCTCTTGTACCTGCCGGGCCTCTATGCGCTCTGGTTCAGGAAGAGCCTGGACGAGGCGGGCACCCCCGAGCAGCCTGCCGCGCCGCAGCATGGGAGCGATGACCAGCACGCAATTCCGCTTGCTGAAGCGGCTGAATAAGTGAGATGAAGTGCTACTGACGAGTCCTGATAGATGACACTGGTTGCGGAACATATCGAAGGCGACACCCGGGATCGTATCCTTGAGGTGGCCGAGCGGCTGTTCCGCCAGATCGGCTATCAGAAGACCACGGTCGGGGACATCGCCAAGGAGCTCAGGATGAGCCCCGCCAATGTCTATCGCTTCTTCGAATCGAAGAAGGCGATCCATCAGGCGGTGGCGCGGGGCTTGATGGGCGAGGTCGAGCTGGAGGCGCAGCGGATCGTGACCCGGCCCGGCCCGGTGCTCCCGCGCTTCCGCGAGCTGCTCACCACCATCCATCGAATGAACACCGAGCGCTATGTCGGTGACAACAAGCTGCACGAGATGGTCGCGATCGCGATGGAGGAGGACTGGGACGTCTGCGTCGCCCATATGGAGTGCATTGCGGGCGTGATCGGCCAGATGATCGCGCAAGGCGTTGCCTCCGGCGAGTTCGAGGCGCCCGACCTGCAGCTCGCCTCGCTCTGCGCCTGCACCGCGATGATACGCTTCTTCCACCCCCAGATGATCGCCCAGTGCGCCACCAAGCCGGGCCCGACCATCGACCAGATGATCGATTTCGTCATCGCGGGTCTGTCGCCGCGCCACTGACGGGCGGAGCCGTTTCTTCCTATAAGCAGCTTCGCGCCGCCCTTGACGGGAATCCCTCCGCGGGAAGACTCTTGATTGCTTCGTTCCGCTCGCAATGACGAAAAGGAAGCAGCGGTGACCGACAACGACCTTTACTTCTACGAGCCCTCCAAGGGCCACGGCCTCAAGCACGATCCCTTCAATGCCATCATCGCGCCGCGGCCGATCGGGTGGATCTCCTCGCGCGACGCCAGGGGCCACGTCAACCTCGCGCCCTACAGCTTCTTCAACGCCTTCTGCTACGTGCCATCATCGGTTTCTCCTCCACCAACTGGAAGGACACGGTCGAGAACATCCAGCAGACCGGCGAGTTCGTCTGGAATCTCGCCACGATGGATCTGGCTAAGCACATGAACGCGACCGCGGCGCATGTCGCCCCTGAGGTCGACGAGTTCGAGGTCGCGGGCCTCACCGCCGTGCCCGGCCGGCTCGTCAACGTGCCGCGCGTCGGCGAGAGCCCGGTCGCCTTCGAATGCAAGGTCTCCGACGTCGTCCGCCTCAAGGGCGCCAACGGCAAGGAGGCCGACGCCTGGCTGACGCTGGGCGAGGTTGTCGCCGTCCACATCGACAAGGCCGTGATCAAGGACGGCATCTACCAGACCGCCGCCGCCCGCCCGATCGTTCGCGCGGGGCGTCGCGGCGATTATTTCGAGATCAAGCCGGAAAACATGTTCGAGATGGTCCGGCCGGACTAAGTCGGCGCCCTCGTTCTCCACCGTCATTCCGGGGCGCGCCGCTAGGCGCGAACCCGGAATCCATTCATCCACCCACGCTGCCGCACGATGGATTCCGGGCTCGACGCTTGCGCGTCGCCCCGGAATGACTGTGGCAAGACGTTGAGCCCCATTCCCCCTCCCGGAACCGCCACCGCGCCCCGGCCGTTATGGCCCTGACGCGCCGCCCGGCCGCGTCAATTTCGCAGGCGAAGTGTTCGCCTCCGCCAGCCAGTTTCCGCTAAAATGCCCGATAACCGCGCCGATGCATGAGGTCAGCCATGAGCTTCCGCCGCGACACCCTGACCAAGCCGATCTTCACTCTCGCGCGCGGCGTGCTGCCGGCGATGTCCGACACCGAGCGCGAGGCGCTGGAGGCCGGTGACGTCTGGTGGGACGCCGATCTCTTCACCGGTAACCCTGATTGGTCGAAGCTGCTGAAGGTCCTGCAGGCGAGGTTGACCGCGGAGGAGCAGGCTTTCCTCAAAGGGCCCGTCGACGAGCTCTGCGCCATGCTCGACGAATGGAAGATCTTCTGGGAATGGCGCGACCTGCCGCCGGACGTCTGGCACTTCGTCAAGCGCGAAAAGTTCTTCGGCATGATCATTCCGAAGGAGTTTGGCGGCCTCGGCTTCTCGCCCTATGCGCATTCCGAAGTCGTGCGCAAGATCTCGACCCGCTCGATCGCGGCCGCGGTCACGGTGATGGTGCCGAACTCGCTCGGCCCCGGCGAGCTCTTGATGCGCTTCGGCACCAGGGAGCAGCAGCAGCGCTGGCTGCCGCGCCTCGCCGACGGCCGCGACATTCCCTGCTTCGGCCTCACCAGCCCCGAGGCCGGCTCCGATGCCGCCTCGATGGTCGACACCGGCATCATCTGCAAGGGCGATTTCGAGGGCCGCGAAGTTCTCGGCCTCAGGCTCAACTGGCACAAGCGCTACATCACGCTCGGCCCCGTCGCGACGCTGCTCGGCCTTGCCTTCAAGGCCTATGATCCCGATCATCTCGTCGGCGATCAGGAAGAGCTCGGCATCACCGTGGCGCTGATCCCGACCAATCTGACCGGCGTCGAGATCGGTCACCGTCATCTGCCGTCAATGCAAGTGTTCCAGAACGGCCCGAACCGGGGCCGCGACGTCTTCATTCCGCTCGACTATGTCATCGGCGGCGAGGCTCGGCTGGGGCAGGGCTGGAAGATGCTGATGACGGCGCTCGCCGCCGGCCGCGGCATCTCGCTGCCATCGCTCTCTGCTGCGGGTGCCGCCTATGCCGCGCGTACCACCGGTGCCTATGCCCGCATCCGCGAGCAGTTCGGCATCTCCATCTCCAAGTTCGAGGGCGTCGAGGAGCCGCTCGCGCGCATCGTCGCGACCGCCTATCAGCTCGACGCCGCGCGGCGGCTGACCTGCGCGGCGCTGAATGCCGGCATTCATCCTGCCGTCATCTCCGGCATCATGAAGCTGCACGCGACCGAGCGGATGCGGGTCGCGATCGACGATGCCATGGACATCCACGGCGGCAAGGCCGTGATTGACGGTCCGCAAAACTATCTCGGCAACCTCCATCGCGCCGTGCCGGTCGGTATCACGGTGGAAGGCGCCAACATCCTGACTCGCAATCTCATCGTGTTCGGGCAGGGTGCCATCCGCGCCCATCCCCATCTGCTCGACGAGATGAATGCGCTCGCCGATACCGACCGCGAGCGCGGGCTCACCGCATTCGACAAGGCGTTCTGGAAGCACGTCGGCCACAGCTTCCGGACCCTGTTCCGCGCCTTCGGCCGGAGCTGGACCTTTGGCGCCTTCGCGCTTGCGCCTGACGCGGGCGATGCCACGCCCTTCTATCGCCAGCTCTCGCGTTACTCCGCCGCTTTCGCGCTCTGCGCCGACATGGCGCTGCTGACGCTCGGCGGTGCGCTCAAGCGCAAGGAGATGCTGTCGGCGCGGTTCGGAGACATCCTGTCCGAGCTCTATCTGCTCTCGGCGGTGCTGAAACGCTGGCAGGACGAAGGCCGGCAAAAGGAGGATTTCGCCGCGCTGGAATGGTGCATGGCGACGGGCTTCCGGACCATCGAGAACCGGCTCGCCGAAATTCTCGCCAATCTGCCGAACCGCTTTGTCGCAATCTTCCTCAAGCTCGTGGTCCAGCCCTTCGGTGCCCGCGTGCTCGGCCCCTCCGACCGTGTCGTGCATGAATGTGCGAGCCTGGTGCTGGAGCCGTCGGCGGCGCGCGAGCGCCTCACGCCCGATCTGGCCCATGTCGATGACAACGGCGGCTTTGCCCGGCTGGAGCGCGCGTTCAAGCTGGTCGCGGGCACGGAGGCCATCGCCAAGCGCATGCGCGCGGCGCATGTCCGCGACTGGAAGGAGGCGGTCACCAAAGGCGTGATCACGCAAGCCGAGGGCGAGCAGTTCGCCGCCGCCCATCAGGCCGTCTCACAAGTCATCGAGGTCGATGATTTTGCGCCGGAGGCGCTGTCACCGATTTACAAGAAATCCACCGACGTGCATCAATTCTTCCAGGAACTCGGTGAACAGAGGGCGGCGAGCTGATGGCGCGACCGGTTTTCATCGTCGACGGCAGTCGCACGCCGTTTCTGAAGGCGCGTTCGGGACCAGGGCCGTTCACGCCGGTCGATCTTGCCGTGCAATGCGGCCGGCCGCTGCTGGCGCGCCAGCCGTTCGCCCCGGCTGACTTCGATCAGGTCATCCTCGGCTGCGTCAACGTGATTGCGGACGAGATGAACCCGGCCCGTGTCGCCGCGCTGCGGCTCGGCATGGGCGAGGACATGGTTGCCTTCACCGTGCAGATCAATTGCGGCTCCGGGATGCAGTCGATCGACACCGCCTACCGCTACATCCGCGAAGGCCATGCCGACATGATCCTGGCCGGCGGCACCGAGGCGCTGAGCCACGCGCCGCTGGTCTGGCCGAATTCCGGCGTGCGTTGGTTTGCCGGCCTTGCGACCGCCAAGGGCGTGGCTGCGAAGCTCGCCGCGGCCTTCAAGCTGCGGCCGCGTTATCTCAAGCCGATCATCGGCCTCGAGCGCGGACTGACCGATCCCGTCACCGATCTGAACATGGGCCAGACCGCCGAGGTCGTCGGCCATCTCTTCGGCATCACCCGCGCGCAGTCCGATGCTTACGCCGCCGAGAGCCATCGCAGGCTCGCGCATGCGCAAGACGCGGGTTTTCTCAAGGGCGAGGTCGAGACCGCGTTCTCGCGTGACGGCAAGTTCTTCGACCATGACGACGGCGTGCGCAAGGACTCGACGGCCGAGACGCTGGCAAAGCTCCGGCCGGTGTTCGAGCGCCCCTGGGGACAGGTCACCGCCGGAAATTCCTCGCAGATCACCGATGGCGCCTCCTGGGTGATCCTGGCCTCCGACGCCGCGGTCGCCGAGCACAAGCTGACGCCGAAAGCCGTCATCGTCGACAGCAACTGGGCCGCGCTCGATCCCAGCATCATGGGCCTGGGTCCGGTGATGTCGGCGACGCCGCTGCTCCAGCGCAACGACCTCACCATCAAGGACGTCGAGACCTGGGAGCTGAATGAGGCCTTTGCGACGCAAGTGCTCGGCTGTCTCGCCGCGTGGAAGGACGATAAATTCTGCCGTGAGATTCTCGGCCTCGACGGCGCAGCCGGCGAGATCGACCACGAAAGACTGAATGTCGACGGCGGCGCGATCTCGCTCGGCCATCCCGTCGGCACCTCCGGCAACCGGATCGTGCTGCATCTCGTCAACGCCATGAAGCGGCTTGGCACGCGGCGCGGCGTTGCCACCGAATGCATCGGCGGCGGGCTCGGCGGCGCCATGCTGATCGAGGCGGTGTGACCATGGATTCCAAGATCATGACCGCGCTTGGCGACCGCGTGCTGGCGCTCGGGCCCAAGCCTGCGACCGACGGTCCCTACAAGCACTTCAAGCTGACGCGCGATGCCGATGGTGTCGCCTGGCTGCTGTTCGACCGCGCCGAGACAAGCGCCAACACGCTGTCCTCGGATGTGATGGAGGAGTTCGACGCTGTGCTCGCGGCGATCGAGACCGAGCGCCCCGCCGGCCTCGTGATCCGTTCGGCCAAGGCGTCCGGCTTCATTGCCGGCGCCGACATCAACGAATTCCGCGGCGCCAGCGATCCCGACATGGTGGAGACGCGCATCCGCGCCGCGCATGCGGTGGTCGACCATCTGGAAGCCTTGAGGTTGCCGACGGTGGCGGTCATCCACGGCTTCTGCCTCGGTGGCGGCCTCGAGGTTGCGCTCGCCTGCCAGGCGCGCATCGCCATCGAGGGCGCGCGGTTCGGCTTCCCGGAGGTGATGCTCGGCCTGCATCCCGGCCTCGGCGGCACCGCGCGCTTCACCGCGCTGGTCAATCCGACGCAGTCGATGGCCCTGATGCTGACTGGGCGCACCATCGATGCGCGCCGCGCCAGATCGCTCGGCCTCGTCGACGCCGTCACGCAGGAGCGCCACGTCCACAACGCCGTGAAGGATGCGCTGTTCGGCCGCCTGAAGCGGGCGCGGCCGGGCTTGCTGACGCGCGCGGCGGGTTTCGGCCTCGTGCGCGGGCTGCTCGCCAAGCGGATGCGCTCGGAGGCGGCGAAGGCGGCATCCCGCGAGCACTATCCGGCGCCTTACGCGCTGATCGATCTCTGGGAGGCCCATGGCGGCAGCAAGGCCGCGATGCTGAAGGCCGAGCAGGCGTCATTTGCCAAGCTGATGGTGACGCCGACCGCACAGAACCTGATCCACGTGTTCTTCCTGCGCGAGCAGATGAAGAAGGCGGCGGGCAGCGGCAACGCCATCAAGCATGTCCATGTCATCGGCGCCGGCGCCATGGGCGGCGACATCGCGGCCTGGTGCGCAGGGCAGGGACTGCGCGTCTCGCTCGCCGACATGAAGGCGGAGCCGATCGCCGGCGCCGTGAAGCGCGCCAACGAGCTCTACGGCAAGATCATCCGCAAGCCGACCGAGGTGCGCGACGCACTCGATCGCCTCATCCCTGACATGGACGGGGAAGGCGCGCGCAACGCCGATCTCATCATCGAGGCCGTGCCGGAGAAGCTCGAGCTGAAGCAGAAGGTCTATGCCGGCCTCGAGCCGCGGATGAAGCCCGGCGCGATCCTTGCGACCAACACGTCGAGCATTCCGCTCCAGGATCTGCGAACGACGCTGGCGCGGCCGGAGCGGCTGGTCGGCCTGCACTTCTTCAATCCGGTGTCGCGGCTGCAACTGGTCGAGGTCGTCAGTCATGACGGCAACGCCCCTGAGGTAGTGAAGGAGGCGCTCGCCTTCGTCGGCGCGATTGACCGCCTGCCGCTCGCCGTGAAGAGCTCGCCCGGCTTCCTCGTCAACCGCGCGCTGACACCGTACATGCTGGAAGCGATGGTGATGCTGGACGAGAAGATCGACCAGCGATTGATTGACGCCGCGGCCGAGCAGTTCGGCATGCCGATGGGACCGATCGAGCTGGCCGACCAGGTCGGGCTCGACATCTGTCTCGATGTCGGCGACATGCTGCGCACCAAGTTCGGCGATCTCTTGCCGCCGACGCCGGCCTGGCTGCGCGAGAAGGTCACCAAGGGCGAACTCGGCCGCAAGAGCGGCAAGGGTTTTTATGTCTGGAAGGACGGCAAGGCGGAGAAGGCACAGCTTCCCGAGACCGGTCCGCGCGTCACCGACCAGATGATCGATCGCCTGGTGCTGCCGATGTCCAACGTCTGCGTCGCGGCGCTGCGCGAAGGCGTCGTCGACGATGCCGACGCGGTCGATGGCGCCATGATCTTCGGCACCGGTTATGCACCGTTCCGCGGCGGTCCGTTGAACTATGCGCGCACGCGCGGCGTGGAGAATGTCGTATCCACCTTGCGCGCACTGGCCGAGCGATTCGGCGAGCGCTTCGCGCCCGATCCGGGCTGGGACAATTTCAAGTGAGACAGGCATGAACGAACAAGCCAATACCGGGCCGAGCGGCGATCTCTGCATCCGCACGCTGGCGATGCCCGCCGACACCAATGCCAATGGTGACATCTTCGGCGGCTGGCTGCTCAGCCAGATGGATGTCGGCGGCGGTGTGTTCGCCTCGAAAGTCGCGAAGTCGCGCACGGTGACCGTCGCGATCGAAGCGATGAATTTTCGCAAAGCGGTCTATGTCGGCGATCTCGTGTCGGTCTACGCCAATCTCGTGCGCGTCGGTCGCACCTCGCTCACCGCGCATCTGGAAGCCTGGGCGCTGCGGCGCGGCGAGGAGCATCCATTCCTCGTCACCGACGGCAACTTCACCTACGTCTCGATCGACGAGCACGGCCGCCCGCAGGCGGTTCGCTCGACCGATACGACGATCGCGACGTAATCGCGACGCTCTGCCTCATCTCACGAAGACGCAGCAAGCACCGCCAAACGCGGCGCGACTAAGCCATCGCGTCGTTCCTTCGCCAAGAACCAGTCAAGAACCAGTCATAAAACGGATGAGGTCCCGGCGTACTCAATTGCGTGTCGATTCGGGGTGGAAACGGCCTCAAATGCCTGGGGAACCTTTGGGCAGGAGCATCGTTATCTGCCCGCACTGAGGAATCCACGGACCATGCCGGACAGCTACATCATCGAAGTCAATTCGCAGACCGCGGGTATCGTCGTTCGTTCTCAGGGAGGCTACTGCTTCTTCTCCTCATCCGACCGCTTCAACCGTCTCGAAGGTCAACTCTTCCGCAACGCCCGCGAAGCTGAGCGCGCCGCGCGCAAGCTGATTGATGGCGAGGAGAAGGAGGCGGCGTAAACGACGCTGCGTTCCGGGGCGCGCATAGCGCGAACCCGGAATACATTGCGCCTCAAAATACGCTGATCAATGGATTCCGGATCCACGCCTTTCGGCGCGATCCGGAATGACGTTGTTCATCACAACTTTGTCGCCGCCCTTGAGAGCAGCTTCCACTCGTCGCCCTGCTTCTGCCAGTTCATCAGGATGTGGAGGTTGGTCGATACTTTTTTCCCATCGGCCGCCATCTCCTGTTCGCCGAGCCAGTGGAAGCGCACGATCGCGGCGGGGCCGACGACCTTGATGGTGGGGTCCTTGTATTCGATCGAGAGGAATTTCGACTTGCCGTCGGTGGCGTTGGCGATGAAGGTCGCCTTGTCCTCGACCTTGCCGCTGGAATGGCTGTAGCTGAGATCGTCCCAGCACAGCGCGCCGAGCGCCTTCGGGTCGGCCGCGATCTGGGCGAGGCGGAAGGCCTCGACCTTCTTCGCCACGGCCTCTTCGTCTGCCGAGGCAGCGAACGCCGGTGCTGTGAAAGCGAGCGCGGAGACGGCGAGAGTCGAGAGAGCCAGATCGCGTCGGTTGATCGTCATCGTTTCCTCCTTTTTGATCTTGCGACGAGTGTTGCAGCCGCGCGCGACTTTGTCGAGTGTCGCATTGTCGTCATGTGGATGCGTCATTGCGCCTTCGAGGTCGTATTGATACGTCTTCCGCATTGATGCGCCGCGCATTTGGGAAAGTACGGAAATGATCGAGGCCAAAAGGCAAGCGATGGGCAGGGCGTTACTGTTCGATATCGACGGCACGCTGGCCGATACGGATCCGCTTCATCGCGAGGCCTTTCACCGCGTGTTCGCCCCGCGCGGCCACGTCGTGGATGATGAGCGCTTCAAGCGCGAGCTTCAGGGCTTTTCCAATGTGTCGATCGGGGAGCGATTTCTGCCAGACGAATCGCCGGAACGGCGACTCGCGATCCTCGGCGAGAAGGAGGCGATCTTTCGTGATCTGGTGGTCGGGCAGATCGCGCCGATACCGGGGCTGATGGCGCTGCTCGACTGTGCAGATGGCGCAGGCATCCCCATGGTTGCCGTCACCAACGCGCCGCGCCTCAACGCCGAGCTATTGCTTTCGGGCCTCGGCATCACCAAGCGGTTCAAGGCCATCGTGATCGGCGACGAGCTGCCGCACGGCAAGCCGCATCCGCTGCCTTATCAGGAGGGGCTGCGCTTCGTCGGCGCCAGCGCGCCAGCCTCGATCGCGTTCGAGGATTCACGCTCCGGCGTGCAATCGGCGGCGGCGGCCGGCATCCCCACCATTGGGCTGCGAACCACGCTCAGCCATGCTGACCTCGTTGCGGCCGGCGCGGTCGCTTCCGCCAGTGCGTTCGACGATCCGGAGCTGCTTGCGCACCTCGCAGCCGCGATGGCGTGGTGAAGAGCCTTGTCCGTTAACCGTGATCACGCATTGACCGGACGCGTGAACCGCCGCACCATGCAGCTTCCTGATGTGAGGCCCTTGCCGTGACCGGACTGACCCATCGCCAAGCCGAAATCCTCAACATCGCGCGCGCTTCGGGCCGCGTCATGGTCGAGGAGCTCGCGCGCCGGTTCGAGGTCTCCGCGCAGACCATACGGAAAGATCTCAACGATCTCTGCGAGCGGAGATCGTTGACCCGCATCCATGGCGGCGCCATCATCGCCTCGGGCGTCGAAAATCTCGCCTACGAGGCCCGCCGCTTCGTCGCCGCCGACGAGAAGAAGGCGATTGGCGCCGCCGCCGCCTCGCTGATCCCGAACGGCTGCTCGCTCTTCATCAACATCGGCACCACCACCGAGGAAGTCGCGAGTGCGCTGACCTCGCACGAGGACCTGCTCGTCATCACCAACAATCTCAACGTCGCCATGCTGCTCTACCGCCATCCCCGCATCGAGGTGGTGGTCGCCGGCGGTACGGTGCGGCGCGCCGACGGCGCGGTGGTCGGCTCGACCGCGACGCAGCTGATCGGCCAGTTCAAGGTCGACTATGCCATCATCGGGGCGTCCGCGATCGATGAAGAGGGCGCTTTGCTCGACTTCGACTATCGCGAGGTGCAGGTGGCGCAGGCCATCATCGCCAATGCCCGCAGCGTCATGCTGGTCGCCGATTCCACAAAGCTACGCCGCAGCGCGCCGGTACGCATCGCCCACATCACCCAGATCCAGACCTTCGTCACCGACCAGGAGCTGCCCGAGCGCCTCGCCACCATCTGCCACAGCAAGGGCATCGAGGTGGTCGAAGCAATGCCGAAGGAGGTGAGGGAGATCGATGAGGCCCAGGCCGATGCACAAGACGCCGCGCCTGAAGCGGCGCCGGTGGTCAGGCTGCGATAGTGCCTCAGGCGCCGCCCCACGGGTTGCGCAGCGGCACGCCGGTAGCTTCGAAATCCCCGACGTTGCGCGTAACGATCGTCAAGCCGTGAACAAACGCGGTTGCCGCAATGAGAGCGTCGCGTTCGGCCCGCGGGTTGGGAACGTGAAGTTGGCCGCAGCGTTGCGCCACGGCGGTGTCTATGGCCAGGATTCGGTCTTCAAAGCGAGCCAGAATGTGATTGTCGATCCAAGCGCGCAGAATGGCACCTTGCGTGGTGTCTTTGCGCTCGATAAGGCGTGCGCCAAGTTCGATTTCGAGTATCGAGATGACGGATATGAAGAAGCTTGCCGCCGGAATTGAACTGGCCCAGGCGGCGACGTTGCGATGAGCTTTATCTGGTCGCCTCAGTTCGGAAATGACATTGGTGTCCAGCAGAAACATCAGTCGAGATCGGCGGGCTTGAAGATCCCGCCGGCAATGCGCGGCGGATCGAAATCGAAGTCCGTTCCGGCCTGCGCCAAGGCTTCGGCAAGACTCATGTGCCCGCCAGTTAGGCGCAAATAATCTTCGATCGTCAGCAGGACATGGGCCGGTCGGCCGCGGTCCGTTATAAAGACCGGTCCCCGCGAAGCTGCTTTTTTAGCGCCGCTGGTATCGTGATTGAACTCTCGGCTGGTGAGCGTGGTCACCATTGCTTGCGCCTCCTGGCCAGGGGCTCCCGTCGAATACAGATTATATGTAGGCATGTTTCTACATTCAAGCCCTTTAAAGCATCGCTTTGATACGGGTCCCGCACTTCCCACTGGGTGCATTTTGGTTCCTTAAGGCGCCCGCCACGTTGCCGATTTTCCATTAGCGCCCACAAAAATCGTTCCGCTTTCACTTCCTTCCGTCTCTCTTTCATCTTGCTTTCGTTTCGCGGTGTGATCTAATCAAAAGCGAAAGTAGCCGCTCGATGGAACGGGCGGTCTTCGGGGGGTGCGTCTGTTGGAGCGTATTTTCGACCTCGCCATCATCGGAGGCGGTGTGAACGGCTGCGGCATCGCGCGCGATGCGGTGGGCCGCGGCAACACGGTTTTCCTGTGCGAAATGAACGATCTGGCGAGCGGGACGTCGTCCTGGTCGACCAAGCTGGTGCATGGCGGCCTGCGCTATCTCGAATATTACGAGTTCCGCCTGGTCCGCGAGGCGCTGATCGAGCGCGAGATCCTCTGGGCCATCGCGCCCCACATCATCCGCCCCCTGAGGTTCGTCCTGCCGCATCATGCCGGCCTGCGCCCGGCTTGGCTGCTGCGCCTCGGCCTTTTCCTCTACGACCACATCGGCGGCCGCCACCTGTTGCCCGCCACGCGCACGATCGATCTCCGGCACGACGAGGTCGGACGCCCGCTGATCCCGAACCGCTACTCCCGCGCGTTCGAATATTCCGACTGCTTCGTCGACGACGCCCGCCTCGTCGTGCTCAACGCGCGCGATGCCGCCGACAAGGGCGCCGAGATCCGCACCCGCACCCGCGCCACCGAGATCCGCCAGTCCGACGGCGTCTGGACCGTGAGCATGGTCGACGCGCTGACCGGCGCGCGCTCGTCGATCCAGGCGCGCGCCCTCATCAATGCCGGCGGTCCCTGGGTCGAGGACGTGCTCGGCCGCGGCGCCGGCGTCAATGCGAAAGCCAAGGTACGTCTGGTCCAGGGCTCGCACATCGTGGTCAAGAAGCTCTACGACCACGACCGCGCCTACATGTTCCAGAACGCCGACGGCCGCATCATCTTCGTGATCCCGTACCAGGACGATTTCACGCTGATCGGCACCACCGACCGCGACTATGACGGCGATCCCGCCAAGGTGAAGGCGACACCTGAGGAAATCCAGTATCTTTGCGCTGCCGCCAGCGAATATCTGGCCAAGCCGGTCACGCCAGAGGACGTGGTCTGGACCTATTCCGGGGTGCGTCCGCTCTATGACGATGGCGCCAGCGAAGCCAAGGCCGCGACCCGCGACTATGTGTTCGAGCTCGACACACCCGGCGGCGTGCCGCTGCTGTCGATCTATGGCGGCAAGATCACGACCTACCGTCGCCTCGCCGAAGAGGCGCTGGAACGGCTCGCGCCTTATCTTCGCAGCGCGAAAGCGCGCGAGGGCTGGACCGGCAAATGGCCGCTGCCCGGCGGGGACATGAACGTATCCGACATTGACGGCCTGATCGCCGAGCTCCAGCGCGGCTATCCCTTCCTCAGCCACGAGCATGCGCGGCGCCTCGCCCGCGCCTACGGCACCAGGGCAATCAAGCTGCTCGGCGATGCGAAATCGGCCGCCGATCTCGGCCAGGCCTTTGGTGCGACGCTGACCGAGCGCGAGGTCCGCTATCTCATGGCCAATGAATGGGCGGTCACCGCCGAGGACGTCGTCTGGCGCCGTTCCAAGCTCGGCCTGCGACTATCTGCCGACGAGATCGCGGCGCTTGACGACTGGATCAGGACCCACGCCGTGGCGCAAACTCCCCTGCTGGAAGCGGGAGGACGCTCATGACCGTGACACTCGATCACGTGACCCGGACTGTCGAGGGGATCCCGCACATCCGCGACGTCTCGCTGACGCTCGAAAGCGGCACGCTCAACGTGCTGCTCGGGCCGACGCTGTCAGGCAAGACCTCGATCATGCGGCTGCTCGCAGGCCTCGACAAGCCGACCACGGGCAAGGTGCTGGTTGGCGGCAAGGACGTCACCGGCGCCGACGTGCGCCAGCGTTCGGTCGCCATGGTCTATCAGCAGTTCATCAATTACCCCTCGCTCACGGTCTATGAGAACATCGCCTCGCCCCTGCACGTGCAGGGCAAGCCGCGCGATGAGATCGAGGCGCGTGTCGCGGAGGCTGCAAGACTGCTCAGGCTCGAGCCGTTCCTGAAGCGCACGCCGCTCCAGCTCTCCGGCGGCCAGCAGCAGCGCACCGCGATCGCCCGCGCGCTGGTCAAGGGCGCCGACCTCGTGCTGCTCGACGAGCCGCTCGCCAATCTCGATTACAAGCTGCGCGAGGAGCTGCGCGCCGAGCTGCCGCGCATCTTCGAGGCTTCCGGCGCGATCTTCGTCTATGCCACGACCGAGCCGACCGAAGCGCTGCTGTTGGGTGGCAACACGGTGTGCATGTGGGAGGGACGGGCGCTTCAGATGGGCGAGACCGCCAACGTCTACCGCCGCCCGCAGACGCTGCGCGTCGCACAGGTGTTTTCGGATCCGCCGCTCAATCTCGTCGGTCTCGAGAAGAAGAACGGCTCCGTGCAATATGCCGGCGGCACGGCCTCACCGGCCTCGGGGCTCTATGCCGGCCTTGCCGACGGCGCCTATCGCGTCGGCTTCCGCGCGCATCAGCTCGGACTTGCCAATGGCGAGGCCGACCGCCACGCCTTCCACGCCACGGTGACGGTGACCGAGATCACCGGTTCGGAGAGTTTCGTGCATCTGACCCGCGACGGATTGAATTGGGTGGCAGTGCTGCACGGCGTGCACGAGTTCGAGCCCGGCCAGACCATCGATGCCGTGCTCGACCCCAATGATGTCTTTGTCTTCGACGCGGCCGACCGGCTCGTCGCGGCACCTGGCATAGCGTTTTCAGGCGAAGTGCGTAGCGGTTCGCGTGAAGAAAACGCGTCAAACAGAAAAAGCTCTTGAGGGAGATGCGCCATGGCCCGCATTGACCTCGTTGATCTCGCGCACTCCTATGGCGGCAATGATGCCGCGCCGGAAAGCTTTGCGCTGAAGCCCGTCACCATGACCTGGCGGCAGGGCGGCGCCTATGCGCTGCTCGGGCCGTCCGGCTGCGGCAAGACCACGCTGCTCAACGTCATCTCCGGCATCATCACGCCCTCGCGCGGAAGAATCATGTTCGACGGGGTGGACATCACACCGCTGTCAACCCAGAAGCGCAACATCGCCCAGGTATTCCAGTTTCCGGTGATCTACGACACCATGACGGTCGGGCAGAACCTGGCGTTTCCGCTGAAGAACCGCGGCGTGCCGAAGGCCGAGATCGACAAGCGCGTTGCCGAGATCGGCCGCCTGCTCGATCTCGAACCCTATCTGAACCGCAAGGCGACGCGGCTCACGGCCGACGCCAAGCAGAAGATCTCGCTTGGCCGCGGCCTGGTGCGCTCCGACGTCGCCGCAGTGCTGTTCGACGAGCCGCTGACGGTGATCGATCCCGAGCTGAAATGGCAGCTCCGCTCCAAGCTGAAGGCGCTGCATCGCGAGCTCGACCTCACGATGATCTATGTTACCCATGACCAGACCGAGGCGCTGACCTTCGCCGACACCGTGGTCGTCATGCATGACGGCCGCGTGGTGCAGAGCGGCACGCCGGCCGAACTGTTCGATAAGCCGGCGCACACCTTCGTCGGCTATTTCATCGGCTCGCCCGGCATGAACATCCTGCCCGCGGAGGTGAGGGGACGCGAGGCGCGGATCGGCGGCCGTGTCATCGCGCTCAACCGCAGCTACGACAATCTGCCTTCGGGCGCCAAGATCGAGATCGGCGTCCGTCCCGAATTCGTGGAGGTCGTCGCGCCCGCGCCCGACTTGCTCACCGCGAAGGTCGAGCGCATCGACGATCTCGGCCGCATCCGTTTCGCGCGTGCGCGCCTCGGGGACGCAAAGCTCGCCGCGCGCGCCCCTGGCGGATTCACCAGCTCGGACGGCAACGCCGGGCTGAAGTTCGATCCGTCGCACGTCCACGTCTATGCCGACAGCCTTCTGGTGGAAGGAGCCGCCTGATGGACAAGACCGTCAACCAAAAAGCCTGGTTCCTGGTGCTGCCGGTGTTCCTGGTCGTCGCCTTCTCGGCGGTGCTGCCGCTGATGACGGTGGTGAACTATTCGATGCAGGACACCTTCGGCAACAACCAGTTCTTCTGGAACGGCGTCGGCTGGTTCAAGGAGCTGCTCGATCCTTCGACCGATCTCGGCGGCCGCTTCCTCGCCTCGCTCGGCCGCAACCTGTTTTTCTCGCTGGTGATCCTCGCCATCGAAGTGCCGCTCGGCATCGTCGTCGCACTGTCGATGCCGCGCGAGGGCTGGACCGTCGCGGCCTGCCTCGTCATCCTCGCGCTGCCGCTGCTGATTCCGTGGAACGTGGTCGGCACGATCTGGCAGATCTTCGGCCGCCCCGACATCGGCCTGCTCGGCTATGTCCTCAACGCGACGGGCTTCGACTATAACTACGTCTCCAACGACATCGACGCCTGGGTCACCGTCATCGTGATGGATGTCTGGCACTGGACCAGCCTCGTCGCGCTGCTCTGCTATGCCGGCCTGAAGTCGATTCCCGAAGCCTATTACCAGGCCGCCCAGATCGACGGCGCCTCGCGCTGGGCCGTGTTCAAGGCGATCCAGCTGCCGAAGATGAACCGCGTGCTCTTGATCGCGGTGCTGCTGCGCTTCATGGACAGTTTCATGATCTACACCGAGCCCTTCGTCGTCACCGGCGGCGGGCCCGGCAACTCGACGACCTTCGTGTCGATCGAGCTCGTCAAGATCGCGCTCGGCCAGTTCGACCTCGGCAAGGCCGCGGCGCTGTCGCTGGTCTACAATCTGATCATCCTGATCGTCTGCTGGATCTTCTACACCGTCATGACCAATGCCGGCGTCGAACGCAAAGTTCAGGCGGAGAGCGAGCCGGCGGTGGAGCCCAAGCCTTCGGTCGGGCTCAAGCCCGTGCCCGCGCTCAAGCCAAAGGAAGGAGTGGCCTGATGCATTCGATCCCCGGCCGCCGCCTCGTCATGGGGCTGTTCCTGATCTTCCTGCTGTTGCCGATCTACTGGCTCGTCAACATGAGCTTCAAGACCAACAGCGAGATCGTCTCGACGATGACGCTGTGGCCGCACACCCCGACGCTCCAGCACTACAAGCGCATCTTCACCGACGAAAGCTGGTATTCCGGCTACATCAACTCGCTGGAATACGTCGTCCTCAACACGATCATCTCGATCGCGGTGGCGCTGCCGGCCGCCTACGCCTTCTCGCGCTACCGCTTCCTCGGCGACAAGCACCTGTTCTTCTGGCTCTTGTCGAACCGCATGGCGCCGGCCGCGGTCTATGCGCTGCCGTTCTTCAACCTCTATTCGGCGATCGGCCTGTTCGATACGCCCTGGGCGGTCGCGCTCGCGCACTGCATCTTCAACGTTCCGCTGGCGGTGTGGATCCTCGAAGGCTTCGTCTCCGGCGTGCCGCGCGAGATCGACGAGACCGCCTTCCTCGACGGCTACTCCTTCCCGCGCTTCTTCATCAAGATCCTGGTGCCGCTGATCGCGAGCGGCATCGGCGTCGCCGCGTTCTTCTGCTTCATGTTCTCCTGGGTCGAGCTCCTGCTCGCGCGCACGCTGACCTCGGTGCAGGCCAAGCCGATCGCCGCGATCATGACGCGCACGGTGTCGGCCGCCGGCATGGATTGGGGCCTGCTCGCCGCCGCCGGCGTGCTCACCATCATTCCGGGCGCGCTCGTGATCTGGTTCGTCCGCAACTACATCGCGCGCGGTTTCGCGCTCGGCCGCGTGTAAGGAGGCGAGCATGGAATCCATCGCATGGATGGCCTGGACGCTGCCGACCGCGATCTTCTTCGCCGCGCTCGCCTGCACGCTGGCCGTGATGACGTGGCTCGCCGCGGTCTATCCCGAGGCCGAGCGCGTCGGCGTGCTCAGCATTCCGACCACGCGCGGCGACCGCCTGTTCATCTCGCTGATCGCGGCCGCCGTCATCCACCTCCTGTGGATCGGCCTCGTCGGCACCGATGCGATCGCCACGCTGCCGGTTGGCGAGGAAGGTTTTGAGATCTCGAGCCTGTGGCTCGCGTCAGGAATTTCGCTGGCCACGGCCGTGCTCATTTTCCGCACGGTCTGAAGCTCGCGAAGGGACGGCCAGATCCGGGACCAACCCGGGCCTGTATAAAAGTTTGTCGCTGCAACGGAGGAATAACATGCGACAGTTTAGGAGAAGGAAAGGTCCATTGACCAAGAATAGCTTTCTGACCATGTCCAGCGTCGCCGCGATTGTTGCGGTGTCGTTCGCCGTCTCGGCGCCGGTTCGCGCCGCCGACGACGCCGTGATCCAGAAGTGGATCGCGGAATTCCAGCCCTCGACGCTGTCGAAGGAAGACCAGAAGAAGGAGCTGGAATGGTTCGCCAAGGCCGCCGAACCCTTCAAGGGCATGGAGATCAACGTCGTCTCCGAGACCATCACGACCCACGAATATGAATCCCAGACGCTGGCCAAGGCGTTCTCCGAGCTCACCGGCATCAAGCTCAAGCACGACCTCATCCAGGAAGGTGACGTCGTCGAGAAGCTCCAGACCCAGATGCAGTCGGGCAAGAACGTCTATGACGGCTGGATCAACGATTCCGACCTGATCGGCACGCACTTCCGCTACGGCCAGACCATCGTGCTGTCGGATTACATGAGCGGCGAGGGCAAGGACGTCACCGATCCCATGCTCGACGTCAACGACTTCATCGGCAAGTCGTTCACCACGGGGCCGGACGGCAAGCTGTATCAGCTTCCCGACCAGCAATTCGCCAACCTCTACTGGTTCCGCTACGACTGGTTCACCAATCCCGACTACAAGGCCAAGTTCAAGGCCAAGTATGGTTACGAGCTCGGCGTGCCCGTGAACTGGTCCGCCTATGAGGACATCGCGGAGTTCTTCACCAACGACATCAAGGAGATCAGCGGCGTCAAGGTCTACGGCCATATGGACTATGGCAAGAAGGACCCCTCGCTCGGATGGCGTTTCACCGACGCCTGGCTGTCGATGGCCGGCAACGGCGACAAGGGCATTCCGAACGGCCTGCCGGTCGACGAGTGGGGCATCCGTATGGAAGGCTGCCGTCCGGTCGGCTCCTCGGTGGAGCGTGGTGGCGACACCAACGGTCCGGCCGCGGTCTACTCGATCACCAAGTATCTCGAGTGGCTGAAGAAGTACGCGCCGCCGCAGGCGCAGGGCATGACCTTCTCGGAGGCCGGCCCGGTGCCCGCGCAGGGCAACATCGCCCAGCAGATCTTCTGGTACACCGCCTTCACCGCCGACATGGTGAAGCCTGGTCTGCCGGTGGTGAACGCGGACGGTACGCCGAAGTGGCGCATGGCTCCGTCGCCGCACGGCTCCTACTGGAAGGAAGGCATGAAGCTCGGCTACCAGGACGCCGGCTCCGCGACGCTGCTGAAGTCGACTCCGGCGGATCGCCGCAAGGCAGCCTGGCTCTATCTCCAGTTCATCGTCTCCAAGTCGGTGAGCCTGAAGAAGAGCCATGTCGGTCTCACCTTCATCCGTGAATCCGACATCTGGGATAAGTCCTTCACGGAACGTGCGCCGAAGCTCGGCGGCCTGATCGAGTTCTACCGTTCGCCCGCCCGCGTGCAGTGGACCCCGACCGGCAACAACGTGCCCGACTATCCGAAGCTCGCGCAGCTCTGGTGGCAGAACATCGGCGATGCGTCGTCCGGTGCGAAGACGCCGCAAGCCGCGATGGATGCCCTTGCGGCCGCCCAGGACTCCGTGATGGAGCGCCTGGAGAAGTCCGGCGTGCAGGGCGCCTGCGGTCCGAAGCTGCACAAGAAGGAATCGGCCGAATACTGGTTCGCCAAGGCCCAGAAGGACGGCACGATTGCTCCGCAGCGCAAGCTCGCCAACGAGAAGCCGAAGGGTGAGACGGTCGACTACGACACGCTGATCAAGTCGTGGCCGGCCACCCCGCCCAAGCGCGCGGAAGCCAAGTGACAAGCGAAGCTTGTCATGGCCGGGCTGAAGCGCGAAGCGCGTCTTCGCGAAAATGACCCGGCCATCCATCAAACACCAAAGGCCGGGAGCGATCCCGGCCTTCTCCTTTTTTCTGGGAGTTCGGCGCGCTATCTCCACACCGTCATTGCGAGCCTGGGGCGCGCGCCTTCACTCCTTCCGCCTCACCAGATCCTCGATCATGGTCTGCACATGTGCAAGCCACGCGCTCCGCATCTCCCGATCGGCGAGGTCGGTCTGCATGTAGCTCGACAGCGTGTAGAGGTTGGCGCGGTAGAAATAGGTGAGCGAGAGGATCGAGAGATAAAGGTGAAGGCGGTCGCAGTCCGGCCTGAATTCACGCCGCTCGATGCCGCTCTGGAGCACGCGCTCCAGCATGCCCAGTTGGGTATTGGCGAAGCTGCGGCGGATGTTGTTCTTGACGTGACGGCCCTTGAAGAGATTCTCCGTGGCGAGAATGCTGAGCAGCTCCGGGTGGGCCCAATAGTAGTTCCAATTGAAGGCGACCAGCGCCGCCAGCGCCTGGCGCGGCCTGGAAAAATCGAGATCGAGCGCCTCTTCCGACGCGACCAGATCGGCATAGCAATGCTCGATGACCTGGTGAAAGAGCTTCTCCTTGCTCTTGAAGTAGTAGTAGAGCATCCGGTCGTTGCTCTTGGCGGCCTTGCTGATGCGATCGACCCGTGCGCCGCCATAGCCTTCGCGGGCAAATTCGGCGACGGCCGCGCGCAGAATGGCCTCGCGGGTCTGGTCGGGCGCTCGCGTCCGTCGAACCGTTGAGGCTTTTTTCCGCTTGGCCGCCCGCTTGAGGCGCGGGCCGGCCAGTGTACGGGCTGGCAGCTCTGTATCGTTGGGCATCGCGTATCCCAGGGAATCACAACCAGCAGGATGGGGCCTGCCGTTTTTTTGGCAAGCCCGCCGATTCTTCGCCATTGACAACCATTAGCTCATGATATTCGCTATGTAGTAAGTACTACATACATACGCTGGTCCCAATGGCGGGAGGCTGATATGCGCATTTCGGCTGCTGCGAAGCTCGTTGGACTCGTCCTGACGGTGACCTGCGGCGCAGGTCGGGCCGCAGAGCCGCCGCCGATCAAGATCGGCGAGATCTCAAGCTATTCGGCCCTCCCGCTGGGGACCCGCGGCTATCGCCAGGGCTGGGAACTCGCGCGCGACGAGATCAACGGCAAAGGCGGCGTGCTAGGCCGCAAGCTCCAGATTGTCGCCCGCGACGACGCTGGCAAGCCGGACGTGGCCATCACCGCAGCCGGTCAGCTCGTCGACGGTGAGCAAGTCGACTTGCTGACGGGCACGATCCTCTCCCATGTCGGCCTCGCCGTCGCCGATTTCGCCAAGCAGAAGCAGGTATTCTTCCTCGCCTCGCAGCCCCTGACGGATGCCCTCATCTGGGAGAAGGGCAATCGCTATACGTTCAGGCTGCGACCGAGCACGTATACCCAGGCGTCCATCCTCGCAAAGGAGGCGGCCAAGTTCCCCGCGCGGCGCTGGGCGACGATTGCACCGAACTACGAGTTCGGTCAGGCGGCGGTGGCGAGCTTCAAGCGCGAACTGAAGCGACTGAAGCCCGACGTCGAATTCGTCTCCGAACAATGGCCGCCGCTCGGCAAGATCGACGCAGGTGCGGTCGTGCAGGCGATGATGGCGGAGAGCCCGGACGCCATCTTCAACGCGACGTTCGGGGCCGACCTCGCCAAGTTCGTGCGTGAGGGATCGACGCGCAAGGCGTTCGCAAACCGCGCTGTCGTCAGCATCCTCTCCGGGGAGCCGGAATATCTCGCACCCTTGAGGGACGAAGCGCCGCCCGGTTGGCTGGTCACCGGATATCCCTGGAGCGAGATCAAGACCCCCGCCCATGATGCATTCCTGCAGGCCTATGTCGCTCGTTTCAAGGAGCCGCCCAACATCGGCGCGCTCATCGGCTACACCAACACGCTGGTTCTCGCGAAGGCGATCGAGATGGCCGGCTCGACCAAGACCGATGATCTGATCAAGGCGATGGAGCATCTGAAGGTCGATACGCCGGTGGGGCCGATCGCGTTCCGGGCGATCGACCATCAATCCACCATGGGCGTCTATGTCGGCAAGCTCGCAGTACGGGACGGCCAGGGCGTGATGACCGACTGGCGCTATGTCGACGGCGCCGACTACCAGCCCGCCGACGCCGAGGTGATGGCCAAGCTCAAGAACTAGAGGTGCCGCATGAATCTGCTTGCTCCCCGCAACACCTGGTACCCGCTGACGTGGTCGCGCAACGTCACGCGCACGCTGTCGCGCCATCGCATTCTCGGCATGGACCTTGTCGTCTACCGCAGCGAAGCGGGTGGCGTCGTTGCGCTCGACGACGCTTGTCCACATCGGTTGGCGCCGCTGTCGATGGGCAAGCTCAAGGGCGATGCAATCGAGTGCGGCTATCACGGAATGACATTTGGGTCCGACGGGCGCTGTGTCCGGATTCCGGGTCAGCCGATGATCCCGCCGAATGCACGGGTGTCGTCCTATCCGCTCAGGGAGAAGATGGGACTGGTCTGGATCTGGCCCGGCGATCCCGCGCTCGCCGACCCGTCGCGGATTTATGATCTGCCGCAATACGGTCAGAACGACTGGCATGCGGCGGAAGGAGACGCTCTTCGAATCGAAACCAGCTATCTCAACCTCGCGGACAATCTCTGCGATCCCGCGCATGTCAGCTTCGTCCACCTGTCGACGCTCGGCAATTCGGCCAGCGAAGAAATTCCGGTGGAGCACACCGTTTCCGAGGACGGCGTGCTGGTGTGGCGGTGGATCAGGAACGCGCCGCCGATACCGCTGTTCGCCAAGTACGGCAATTTCGCCGGCAATGTCGATCGCTGGCACTACTACGACTATATCGCGCCCTGTATCGCGGTGATCGATTTCGGCAGCGCGGACGCGGGCAAGATCGTCGATCCCACGGACCGGGGCAGGGGATTGCGCATCTTCGCATGCCACTTCATCACGCCGGTCGACGATCACATCTGCATCGATCACTGGCTCCATGTGCGCAATTTTGCGCTTGACGATGCCGATGTCGATCAGCGCCTGCACGCCGATTTCCGTATCGCCTTTAACGAGGACAAGGAGATTTTGGAGCGCATCGAGGAGGTCGTGCAGGCCCGCTCCAATGCCAAGACCATCCGCCTCGCCATCGATGCCGCCCCGCAGCGCATGCGTCGCATCGTGGAGCGGATGGTGGCGTCCGAGTCCGAGACGCGCGCGTTGGCATGAGTCTGCCGGCAGGTACAGGCCGGGTGCAGCCACTGCCTTCTTTGTTGGTGAGCGCACCCTGCAACCGCGCCGTCATTGCGAGCGCAGCGAAGCAATCCAGAGTCTTTCAACGGAGCCAGTCTGGATTGCTTCGTCGCAAGAGCCCCTCGCAATGACGGAAGAAGCAGCCTTACTCCGCCGGCTCGGCCGCCAGCGTCGGGTAATCCGTGTACCCCTTGGCGCCGCCGCCGTAGAACGTGGCCTTGTCCCAATCGTTCAGGCCTGCGCCCTGCTTCAGCCGCTCGACTAGGTCGGGGTTGGAGACGAAGGGCTTGCCGAAGGCGATGAGGTCGGCCGCGTTCGCGTCCAGCATCTTGGTGGCGAGATCGAAATCGTAGCCGTTGTTGGCGACGTAGGTGCCGGCAAAGCGCTTGCGCAAGGACGCATAGTCGAACGACGCGATGTCGCGCGGACCGCCGGTGGCGCCCTCGACGACGTGGAGATAGACCAGCTTGAGCGCGCTGAGGCCGTCGACGATGTGATCGAACAAGGCTTGCGGGTTGGAGTCGGAGAGGTCGTTGGCCGGCGTCACCGGCGAGATGCGGATGCCGGTGCGGTCGGCGCCGGCTTCAGTGGCAACCGCCTTGGAGACTTCGAGCATCAGCCGCGCGCGGTTCTCGATCGAGCCGCCATAGGCATCGGTGCGCTTGTTGGCGCCGTCCCGGGCGAACTGATCGAGCAGATAGCCGTTGGCGCCATGAATCTCGACGCCATCAAAGCCGGCCTCGAGCGCATTCTTCGTCGCGCGCTTGAAGTCGTCGATGATCCCAGGAATTTCGGAGAGCTCGAGCGCCCGCGGCTCCGAGACGTCGGCGAAGGTGCCGTTCACGAAAGTCTTGCCTTTGGCGCGGATCGCGCTCGGCGCCACCGGGGCCGCGCCATTCGCCTGGAGATCGACATGCGAGATGCGGCCGACATGCCAGAGCTGGATGAAGATCTTGCCGCCGCGCTCATGCACGCGATCGGTGACCTTGCGCCAGCCGGCGACCTGGTCCTTGGAATAGATGCCGGGCGTGTCCTGGTAGCCCTGACCCTGCTGCGAGACCTGGCTCGCTTCGGTGATCAGAAGCCCTGCGGAGGCGCGCTGGCTGTAATAATCGGCGGCGAGCGGGCTTGGCACAAACGTTCCGGGCACGGCGCGGTTGCGCGTCAGCGGCGCCATCACCAGGCGATTGGCCAGCGTGATCGGGCCGAGCTTGTAGGTCTCAAACAATTTGGTCGGACGGCTCATGGGGAATGCTTCCGGGCAATGAGAGGTCACGAACACTTGTGCATCGCGACATCAGGCGCAAGGGCGGAGCCATACTCAAAGTGCAGGCGAGCTACGCGGCAAGGCCCACGTAGCATGATTCATGCGCAATTCCGGCCGCGCCAGGAGAATTCCGCTACGCGGCCGTGCGATTTGGCAAATCAGTTCGCGCCGAGAAAATCGCGCTTGCCGATCTCGACCCCGTTGTGGCGCAGGATGCCGTGGGCGGTCGTGGCGTGGAAATAGAAGTTCGGCAGCGAGAACGCGCTCAGGAATTGCTGGCCCTTCATGGTGATGGATTTGTCCGGACCGGCCGGGAAGGTGACGTCCTTGACGTCGGCACCTTCGAACTGCTCGGGCTTGAACGACTTCACGTAGTCGATGGTCTTGGCCAGGCGCTGCTTCAGCTCTGCGAAGCTAGTCTCGGTGTCAGCCGTCGCGGGCACCTCGCTATGGGTCAGCCGCGCACAGCCCTTGGCGGCGAAATCACTGACGAGCTGGACCTGCTTCGACAGCGGCAGCATGTCCGGAAAGAGGCGTGATCCGAGCAGGACGCCGGGGTCGATCTTTTTGGCCGCGCAATGTGCCTCCGCCTTGGTGAGCAGGCCGGTGAGGCTGTTCAGCATTTGCAGATAGGCGGGGACGACCGCGTCGTAGAAGGACATGTGATGCTCGCTGTGATGGTTGGGAAACCTCAGGAGAAAACCTGAGCCACTCACATGGGAGCGTCATGGAAAAATACAATCGCGGAAGCGGCTTGTGCGATGCGAAAATTCTATGCCGCGACCTCGGCGATACCGTCGTCGCCACACCCTCGCTGTCATCGCCCGGCTTGACCGGGCGATCCAAGTACTCCGAGACCGCTGTGATCGTCCACGAAGCCGCGGAGTACTGGATGCCCCGGTCCCGGCTCCGCCAAGGCTACGCCGGGGCCACAGGGGTGCTCGGCCGCCGAAGCTTTAGCGAAGGCGGCAAGCCGGGGCATGACAGCGGATGCGGTCGCCTACCTCACGATCCCCACCGGCTGCGCCTGCGCCGTGCCGCCGCGCATGCGTGCCAAGAGCTCCGCGGTCGGCCAGGAATCGGCCGGCAGGCCGTATTTGATCTGCATCGCCTTCACCGCGGCGCGGCTCTGTTGGCCGAGCACGCCGTCGACCTTGCCGACATTGAAACCGGCACGCACCAGCAACTGCTGCAATTCCTTGAGCTCGTTGAACGGCAGCTGCGCCACCGACGCCACTGGCTTGCGCATCGGCGCGGCACCGGCGATGCGCGAGGCGAGATAGCCCGCGGTGGTCGAGTAGATCAGTGAGTTATTCCACTCGGTGTAAGCCGCGAAATTCGCATACGCCATGAAAGCCGGCCCAAAGCGCCCCATCGGCAGCAGCACGGACCCCGCGAGATTGTCGTTCGGCAGCGGCCGTCCGTCGGGGTACGTGACCCCGAGCTGGGCCCATGTCGAACGCGGCTCCCGCACCGTGAGATCGGTCTTATCCCACGGCAGGTTTTGCGGCACCTTGATCTCCTCCAGCCACGGCTCGCCGCGCCGCCACTTCAATCCATTGGCGATGTAATTCGCGGTCGAGCCGATCACGTCGGGTCCCGAGCGCAACAGGTCGCGCCGCCCGTCGCCGTCATAGTCGACCGCGTAGTTGACGTAATGCACGGGGAGGAACTGCGTCTGCCCGAGCTCGCCGGCCCAGGAGCCGATCATCTCCTCGGGATGCAGATCGCCGCGGTCGATGATCTTCAGTGCGGCGATGGTCTCATTCACGAACATCTCGGAGCGGCGACAGTCATAGGCGAGCGACACCAGCGATTTCAGCGTCGGCAGATTGCCCATGTTGGCGCCGAAGTCGCTCTCCAACCCCCAGAAAGCTGCGATCACGGCCGCCGGTACGCCATATTCCTTCTCGGCGCGCGCGAATGCGGCCGCGTATTGCTTGATGTGCTGCTGTCCGTTCTGCATGCGATAGGGCGCGGCCATGCGGCCGGCAAATTCGGTGAAGAGCTGACCGAACACGCGCTGGCCGCGGTCGCGGTTGACGATGCCCTGGTCATAGACGAGATACGGCGAAGCCTCCGCGATCGTGCGCTGCGACACGCCCGCAGCCATCGCCTGTTGCTTCACGTCGGCCAGGAAGCGGTCGAAGCTCGCGCCATTGTGGCACGACGCCGCGCGCGGCGAGGGAGCGGGTTTCGGAGCTGCGGGCTTGACGGGCGTTGGCGCGAACTGGGCGGAGGCAGCAAAGGAGCACGCGACGAGAGCAATGGTCGCGATCGCACATCGGGTCAGGAGCATGAGGTTTCCGGAGGGGAAGGGGCGCTTGAATTCTTGACGAAGTTTAATGGAACGTTCGCGCTCAAGCCAGTGCCGCGGCCCCGCGACGCACCTTGAAACCTTGCACCCGGGCCGGGGTCATCCCTACCTCAGGCTTGCCGGCCTGCAATGCCTCCAGCGGCGCAGCCGCGCCAGGAGACGGCCATGAACTATCTTCGTACCGCAATGCTG
Organism: Bradyrhizobium genosp. SA-3; assembly: GCF_004212635.1. Lineage (GTDB taxonomy): Bacteria > Pseudomonadota > Alphaproteobacteria > Rhizobiales > Xanthobacteraceae > Bradyrhizobium. The sequence goes on from NZ_PSRT01000003.1 coordinate 119,823, forward strand.
CTCGCAGGCCTCACTGCCCTGTTCATGGGCGTGGGCTATCTGATCGGCGGTGCCTCGGGCGCCATGATCGCGCTCGTCATTGCCGCCGCGACCAATCTCTTCACCTACTGGAACTCCGACCGCATGGTGCTATCGATGTACGGCGCCCATGAGGTCGACCGTGCCAGCGCGCCGGAGCTGGTCGGTCTCGTCGCCGAGCTTGCCGGCCGCGCCGGATTGCCGATGCCGCGCGTGTTCCTGATGGACGAGCCGCAGCCCAACGCCTTCGCGACCGGACGCAACCCCGAGAACGCCGCGGTTGCCGTCACCACCGGCCTGATGAACCAGCTCAGCCGCGAGGAACTCGCCGGCGTGATTGCGCATGAGCTCGCGCATATCAAGCATCACGACACGCTTCTGATGACGATCACCGCGACCATCGCCGGCGCGATCTCCATGCTGGCGCAGTTCGGCATGTTCTTCGGCGGCAATCGCGACAACAACAATGGTCTGGGCATCGTCGGCTCGATCCTGATGATGATCCTCGCCCCGCTCGGCGCCATGCTGGTGCAGATGGCGATCAGCCGCACGCGCGAATATGCCGCCGACAATCTCGGCGCGCGCATTGCGGGACAGCCGATGTGGCTGGCGTCCGCGCTGGTGAAGATCGAGAGCGCCGCGCATCAGGTGCCGAACTTGGAAGCGGAGCGAAACCCCGCGACCGCGCACATGTTCATCATCAATCCGCTGTCGGGCCACGGCGTGGACAATCTGTTCGCCACCCATCCCTCGACCCAGAACCGCATCGCGGCGCTTCAACAGCTCGCGGCCGAGCTCGGCGCGCAGGCGGCGCCGTCGGTCGGCGCCAACGAGAACTATCCGCCGCGAAGCCCGTGGGGCCGTTCGTCGTCACCTGGCCCTTCGCGCGGTCCTTGGGGCTGATGCGGAACCGGCTGGAATTTGCGCCAGGCTTTGTGACCTGGCGCACACAGGATTCCCGGCGCCGGTGTTAACACCCCGGCGAGACCATTTCTTCGAAAGGGGATGCGTGGCCGGACCTCAGCCGGCCAGCGTCGAAGATGACCAGAGCTGCCGTACCATTGCTGATCGTCCTTTGCGGGCTCATTGGGCTGTCCACGCATATGGTCGTCAATTGCGGCGACGAGGACGATCCCGACATCTGCTCGGCCGTGATCGGCTTCTCGCCGCTGCGCGGCTCGCTGATCGCCTTCGCCTATGAGGGGCGCGGGCGGATCGCGCTGCGCCACGGCGACTTCAGGCGGGCGATCGCCGATTTCGACGAGGCCATCCACCTCAATCCCAATCGCGCCTCGCTCTATCGCGACCGGGCGCTGGCGCGCCGGCAGAACGGCGATCTGGAGCTTGCGATTGCGGATTATGACGAGGCGATCGCGCATGATCCCAAGCTCGCCGGGCCCTATCACCAGCGCGGTCTTGCGCTCGCTGCCAAGGGCGATCTCGACCGCGCCATCCTGAGCTACAGCACGGCGGTCCGCCTCGATCCCTCGGACGCGCAGGCCCGCCTCGACCGGGGCCTGGCGTTCCTCGCCCGCGGCCAGGCCGACGACGCGCGCGCCGATTTCGAAGCCGCGCTCGCGCTGCCCGCCGGCAAGGACGG
>NZ_PSRT01000004.1 GCF_004212635.1 Bradyrhizobium genosp. SA-3
ACGTTGAAACAGTTGCGCAGCAAACTGCGCTCTCGTGCCCCGGATGCAGCGCAGCGCTTCTTAGCGGTGCGCTGCAAAGCCGGGGCCCACGTTGCAGCGGATGCTTGGCTTGCTGGGTCCCGGCTCAGCGCCGCAACGCAGATGCGTTGCAGCGCGTCCGGGACACGAGAGAGTCGCTCGCCATCGCCACACACTCCGTCATTGCGAGGAGCTCTTGCGACGAAGCAATCCAGACTGCCACCGCGGAGGGATTCTGGATTGCTTCGCTGCGCTCGCAATGACGACGTTGATGCAGTTGCGGCGACGCCGTCGCCAACGTCTCAGCACGCTTCGAAAACACAACCGTCATAGTCTCTAACGCCGACTAACCAATACCTGACTTAAAACTGTCATAATCACCGAACGGACCCCACGCCTGTGCGCTCTTTACACGCCGTTAAGCGCAGCTGCATTGGATGCGCCGGGATAGTGCGTTGGGGACTGCCATGAGTGCCGCGAAGAAAGTGTCGGGAAAACCGGCCGCCGAAATGTTCGATGACATCCCGGTGCTTCAACGCAAATGGCGTGCCGCGTTGAAGCCGGGCGAACGGCTGCCGCGCTATGAGGACGTGATGCTCGGCAGCCTCGGACGGCTCGCCGACCATATCGCGCTGCTCAGGGGTGACGGCGCGCTCGAACTGTCGCGTAGCGGACGTTACGTGCAGAAATGGCTCGGCGAGGAGCGCTGGGACCTTGCCGTCGCAGAGCTGTCGCCCGATTGCGCCACGGCGCTGACGGAAGCGGCGGCGATCGCGCTCGCAACGGGGCAGCCGCATCACGCGAGCGCGCATTGCGTGCGCGACGGCATGGTCAGGACCTACGATGTGCTGGCGCTGCCGACCGCCTCGCGCTGGGGCGCGACGCTGGTCGGCGCCTACATCAACGAGCGCGGCACGCAATACAATCTCCTCGACGCGATTTTCTCCGCGACCGAAGACGCGGTGATCTCGCTGGCGACGCTGCGCGACGCAAGCGGCAAGCCGTTCGATCTCCAGATCGTGCACCACAACAAGAGCGCGGCCGCGCTGCTGAAGGCCGCGACCGGAAGCCTGCTGTGGCGGCGGGTCGGTGAGGGGAGCACGCTGCTGGCCGCACCCGAGATCATGGACTTCCTGCTCAAGGCCGTCTCGGGCGGCCGCGGCGAGCAGCTCGAGATCGAGAGCGATGGACGACACCTCCGCCTCGGCGCCACCGCCTTCGCCGACGTGGTCTCGCTGACGATCTCCGACGTCACCGCGTTGAAACGACGCGACGCCTCGTTCCGCCTGCTGTTCGACAACAACCCGATGCCGATGTGGGTGTTCGACGCCGAGACCAAGGAATTCCTCAGCGTCAACGACGCCGCGGTCCAGCATTACGGTTACAGCCGCGCCACCTTCCTGCGCATGAAGCTGCACGAGATCTGGCCAGAGGACGAGTGGGAGAGCCACGCCGAGGCGCTCGAACGTCTCGGCGATGCCTATCATTCCTCGCGCAACTGGCGGCACTTACGCGCCGACGGCAGCGAGATCGAGGTGCTTACCTTCGGCCGCCGCGTTGCCTTCGATGATCGCGATGGCTATCTGGTCGCAGTGGTCGACATCACCGAGCGGCGCAAGGCCGAGGCGCGGATCGCCCACATGGCCCATCATGACGGCCTCACCGATCTGCCGAACCGCGAATATTTCCAGGAGCGGCTGAAGCAGGCGCTCGACCAGGCCGGAGGAAAGCGGGTCGGCGTGCTCTACATCGATCTCGACCTGTTCAAGAACATCAACGATTCCTTCGGGCATCCGGCGGGCGACCGCCTGCTCAAGCAAGTCGCCGAACGCCTGACCACCGCGATCCGCGGTGCCAATCTTGCGGCCCGGCTCGGCGGCGACGAATTCGCCGTCATCCTGGCGGCCGACGTCTCGCCGAACGAGGCCAGCGCTTGCGCGGCTTTGCTGATCGACATGCTGAAGGCGCCCTATGACATCGACGGCCAGGAGATGGTGATCGGCGCCAGCATCGGCATCGCGCTGTCACCGGGTGATGGCACGACGTCCGAGGAGTTGATGCGCAACGCCGACATGGCGCTGTACCGGGCCAAGTCCGACGGCGGCGGCGTGCATCATTTCTTCGAGCGCGAGATGGACCTTCAGGCGCAGAGGCGCCGCGACATGGAGCTCGATCTGCGCCGCGCCTTTGCCAATGGCGAGTTCGAGCTGCACTACCAGCCGCTGGTGTCGATCGCCTCCGACCGCATCTCCGGCTTCGAATCGCTCTTGCGCTGGCGCCACCCGGACAAGGGCATGATCTCGCCCGCCGAGTTCATTCCGGTCGCCGAGGACATCGGCCTGATCTCGCAGCTCGGCGAGTGGGTGCTGCGCGAGGCCTGCGCCGAAGCCGTGAAATGGCCTGTCGACATCAAGGTCGCGGTCAATTTGTCGCCGGCGCAATTCCGCAGCCGCAACCTGGTTCAGGTCGTGATCTCGGCCCTGGCGCAGTCCGGCCTGTCGCCGAGGCGGCTCGAGCTCGAGATCACCGAGTCGATCTTCCTGGCGGAGACCGAAGCCAACCTCGCCACGCTGCATCAGTTGCGCGAGCTCGGCGTCGGCATCTCCATGGATGATTTCGGCACCGGCTATTCCAGCCTGAGCTACTTGCGCAGCTTCCCCTTCGACAAGATCAAGATCGACCGGTCCTTCGTCAAGGATCTGGCGCAGCGGCCCGATTGCAGCGCGATCGTGCGCGCGATCTCCGGTCTCGGCCGCAGCCTCAACATCACCACCACGGCGGAAGGCGTCGAGACCGAGGATCAGCTCGACTGGCTGCGCGCCGAAGGCTGCAACGAGGTGCAGGGCTTCCTGTTCAGCGCGGCGCGGCCCGCCGCCGAGATCGGAAAGCTGCTCGCCGATTTCGGCCAGCGCGCCTCACGGGCGGCGTAGCGGAGGCGGGTAGCAATCGTAGACCAGCGCTTTGAACGCCGGCGTGATGCGGCCGCGCTCGCTCTGAGTCTGTTGCATCATAAGGTAGACCATGTCGAGCTTGGGATCGACGCCGAAATAGGTGCCGCTGCCGCTGTCCCATTTCAACTCGCCGATCGAACCCGGGGGCGGCGGTTTCGCGTTGCCGGGATCGGTGCGCACCGCAAGGCCGTAGCCATAGCCAAAACCGTCGCCGGGGAAATAGAAATAGTCGCGTCCGACGCCGGATCCGGGCCCGATGTGATCGGTCGTCATGGCCTTGAACGCAGCACGGCTCAGATAACGCTTGCCCGCGAACTCGCCGTCATTGAGCAGCATCTGCGCGAAGCGCTGATAGTCGGTGATGGTCGAGAGCAGCCCGCCGCCGCCCGACTGCCATTCGGGATGGTCGAGGCGCTCGCGCTCGGCGGCGAGCAGGATGAAATCGTTCGGCAACGGCCGCGCCATCCGCGCCAGCTCGTCCTCCGTCGCCAGCGCGAATTTGGTGCTGCTCATGCCGAGCGGATCGAAGATGCGTGCTTTCAGGAATTCGTACAGCGTCTGGCCCGAGATGATCTCGATGATGGCGCCGAGCACGTCGGTGGAATGACCGTAGCGCCACAGCGTTCCCGGTTGCCGCGCCAGCGGCAGCTTCGCGATGCGGTCGGCGAATTCCCTGTTGTTGAACTGATCCTCGAAAATGTTGGCGGCCTTGTAGGCCTGCTCGACCCATTTGCCGCCGATGTAATCGTAGCTGATGCCGGACGTTTGGCGCAGCAGATCCTCGATATTGACAGGACGGAGCGGCGGCACGAGATCGAGCTCCAGCTTGCCGTCCGGCTTGGTGATCTCGAGGCCCACCTTGGTGTCGGCAAAGAGCGGGACGTATTTCGATACGGGGTCGGCAAGTGCGAGCTTACCCTCGTCGATCAGCATCATCGCGCTGAGGCACGTGATTGGCTTGGTCATCGAGTGGATGGCGAAGATCGTGTCCGGCGTCATGGCAAGGCCGGTCGTGACGTCGCGTACGCCGAACGTCTTGAGGTAGACCGGCTTGCCGTGCTGCTGGACCAGGATGACGGCACCCGGCAGCCGGCCGCTCGTCACCTCGTTGTCGAAGAATGCCGTGATGCGGTCGAGGCCATCGGGTGTGGGGGCGGGAATATCGGCGGCGCGGCTTCGCGCCATGGTGCCGGCCAGCAGCGCAGCCCCGACCAGAAATTCACGGCGCTTCATCCGGGCTTCCTCCCTAGGCGGGATCAAAGCCGCAAGACGCTGAAGGCGTCAACAAGACATCGCTTAAAAACGCGTCACGATTTCCGAAAGGAACGGTCGCGGACGGTCTTCGCTCGGCTTGGTCGGCGTACCGATGTGGACGAAGCCGGCGAGCTTTTCGTCCGGCTTGAGGCCGAGGCCGTCAAGCACGTCGCGATCGAAGGCGAACCAGCCGGTCAGCCAGCAGGCGCCGTAGCCGAGGGCGGTTGCGGCCGTGACGATGTTCATGGCGCTCGCGCCGGCCGACAATTCCTGCTCGAAGGCCGGCACCTTCGGATGCGGCTTAGTGAAGCTGACGATGCCGATCACGAGCGGCGCGTCGGTGAGGCGCTTGCGCTCGGTCTCGACGTCGGCGGCAGGCGCGCCTGGGTTCTTCCGGGCGAAGACTTTTGCGATCACCTCGCCGGCGCGCTGGCGGGCATCGCCCTCGAAAATGATGAAGCGCCAGGGCGTCAGCTTGCCATGGTCCGGCACGCGCGCGCCGATGGTGAGGATGGTCTCGAGCTCGGCTGCGGAGGGGCCGGGTCCGGTCATCTCGCGCGGCTTGACCGAGCGGCGGGTCTTCAGGAGTTCGATGGCATCTCGCACTGCGATATCCTCTTCAACTGGTCGGCGGACGTACAGACCCGAGATAGGCATGCACGCCCGCAACCGGAAGCGAATTTAGATCGATTTCAGGGATCAGACGGTGCCACGCGCCCGCTGGACGTCCGGCGGGGTCGCCTCGTCGAGGAGGGCGGCGATCGCCTCCTGCGTCGTCATCACCTTCTGGCCGTCGCTGCCGAGCCGGCGGACCGAGACCGAATGCGTCTCGGCTTCCTTCTTGCCGACCACGAGCAGCGCCGGGATCTTGGCCAGCGAGTGCTCGCGGACCTTGTAGTTGATCTTTTCGTTCCGCAGGTCGATTTCGACCCGAAGGCCTGCGCGCCGTGCCTGTTCGACGACCTGCTTGGCGTATTCGTCGGCCTCCGAGGTGATGGTGGTGACCACCACCTGCACCGGCGAGAGCCAGAGCGGGAAGTTGCCGGCATAGTGCTCGATCAGGATGCCGATATAGCGCTCCATCGAGCCACAGATCGCGCGGTGCACCATCACCGGCGGCTTCTTGCCGCCGTCATGGTCGATGTAGAACGCGCCGAACCGCTCCGGCAGGTTGAAGTCGACCTGCGTGGTGCCGCACTGCCAGTCGCGGCCGATGGCGTCGCGCAGCACATATTCGAACTTCGGGCCGTAGAAGGCGCCTTCGCCTGGATTGATCTCGGTCTTGATGTGATTGTTCTGCGACTGGATCTCGCGCAGCACGGTCGCCATCACGCGCTCGGCGTGATCCCACATCGCGTCGGTGCCGACGCGTTTCTCCGGCCGGGTCGACAGCTTCACGGTGAGATCGCCGGTGAAGCCGAAGTCCGCATAGGTCGACAGGATCAGGTCGTTGATCTTCAGGCATTCATCGGCGAGCTGGTCTTCGGTGCAGAAGACGTGCGCATCGTCCTGGGTGAAGCCGCGCACGCGCATCAGCCCGTGCATGGCACCGGAGGGCTCATAGCGATGCACCACGCCGAACTCGGCAAGGCGCAAGGGCAGGTCGCGATAGCTCTTCAGGCCGTGCTTGAAGATCTGCACGTGACCGGGGCAGTTCATCGGCTTGAGCGCAAACCAGCGCTTGTCTTCGGCCTCGTCACCGGCGGACTGCGCCGCGAACATGTTCTCGCGATACCATCCCCAATGGCCCGAAGTCTCCCACAGCACCTTGTCGAGGATCTGCGGCGCGTTGACCTCGCTGTAATCGCCGGTCAGGCGTCGCCGCATATAGGCGATCAGCTGCTGGAAGATGGTCCAGCCCTTCGGATGCCAGAACACGACGCCCGGACCTTCCTCCTGGAAATGGAAGAGGTCGAGCTCGCGTCCGAGCTTGCGATGGTCGCGCTTCTCGGCTTCCTCGATCTGCTTGAGGTAGGCGTCGAGGTCCTCCTGCTTGGCGAAGGCGGTGCCGTAGATGCGGGTCAGCATCGGATTGTTGCTGTCGCCGCGCCAATAGGCGCCGGCCACCTTCATCAGCTTGAAGGCATTGCCGACCTTGCCGGTCGAGGTCATGTGCGGGCCGCGGCAGAGATCGAACCAGTCGCCCTGGTAGTAGATCTTGATCGGCTCGTTGCCGGGAATGGCGTCGACCAATTCGACCTTGAAGGCTTCGCCCTTGTCGCGGAACACCTGTTTGGTCTTTTCGCGATCCCAAACCTCTTTGGTGAAAGGTTTGTCGCGCGCGATGATCTCGCGCATCTTCTTTTCGATCGCGGCAAAATCTTCCGGGGTGAACGGCTCGTTGCGGAAGAAGTCGTAGTAGAAGCCGTTCTCGATCACCGGGCCGATGGTGACCTGGGTGCCCGGCCACAGCGATTGCACGGCTTCGGCCAGCACGTGCGCGCAGTCATGTCGGATCAGCTCGAGCGCGCGGGGATCCTCGCGATTGACGAGCTCGATCTTCGCGTCGGCCTCGATCGGGTCGTTGAGGTCGGCGAGCGCGCCGTCGAGCGCCAGCGCTACCGTGCGCTTGGCGAGCGACGGCGAGATGCCCTTGGCGATATCGAGGCCGGTGATGCCCTTGTCGAACTGGCGCTGGGCGCCGTCTGGGAAGGTGAGGGTGACCTTGGGGGCGGGGGACACGGGCTTCAGATTGGAGAGGCTGTACTGGAATCCGGATTCGGATTTTGGCTGGTCGGTCATGCTTTTCTCCTGAGGCTCACTCCTGCGAACGAGCGCAGGTAAGCGGGAACGAGCGATATATCAGGCGATTCGGCCTGCGCAATCCGGCATTTCCAAGAAAGTGGCGCGCAAAAGCTGGGACGGTGCACCAACTATTTCAAAACCGCGCCCTTTAACAGACCGCAGCTCTGCTCTACATGCACTTGCATGGAAAGATCGCCTACTGCCCGCCGCTTCGCGCCAACCGCCCTGATGCTCGGCAACATCGTCACCGGCTGCTCGGTGCTGGCGCCGGCGGGCATGCTGCCGGAATTGGCAACCGGGCTCGACGTCAGCATCCATGCGGCCGGGCTCCTGATCACCTTTGGCGCGATCACGCTGTGCATCGGCTCGCCGCTGACGGCCTGGCTGACCAGCCGCATCGAACGGCGCACGCTGCTCACGATCACGCTGGCCGTGCTTGCCGTCGGCAATCTCGCCTCGGCGTTTGTGCCCGACTATGCGAGCCTCCTTGCCATCCGTCTGGTGATGCTCGCCGTCGGCGCGCTCTATACGCCGCAGGCCGCCGGCACCGCGGCGCTGATCGTGCCGGCGGAGCGACGCGGCAGCACCATCGCCTACATCTTTCTCGGCTGGTCGCTCGCTGCCGCCGTCGGCTTGCCGCTGATCACCTTCATCGCCAGCCGCTATGGCTGGCGTGCCGCCTATGGCGAGATCGGCGCGCTCGGCTGCATCAGCTTCCTGTTGCTGCTGCTGCGCCTGCCGGCAGGCCTGAAGGGCGCGCCAGTGGATATCAAGACCTGGGCCGAGGTCGGCCGCAGCAAGACAATTCTGCTCCTGCTTGCGGTCACCATGCTGCAAATGTCCGGGCAGTTCGTGGTGTTCACCTTCATGGGCCCGCTGCTCAACAAGCTCACCGGCGCCGGACCCGATGCCATCGGCGTGGTGTTCGCGCTTTATGGCGTCTGCGGCTTCCTCGGCGTCGCCATCGCGGCCCGCATCGTCGACACCTCGGGCCCTTATCGCACCTCGGTGCTGTTCACCTGCCTGCTGCTTGCGGGGATCACCGGCTGGGCGCTTGGCGCCGGCGCGTTCGCATTGATGGCGGGCGCGGTCGCGGTCTGGGGCCTTGGCTTTGCCTCGACCAATTCGATGCAGCAGGTGCGGCTGGTCGCGGCCGCGCCGTCACTGGCATCGGCGACCGTCGCGCTCAACACATCCGTGCTCTATATCGGTCAGGCGGTCGGCTCGGCCATCGGCGGACTGCTGTTCGCCCGCGAGCTCCTGCACACGCTCGGCTTCGTCGCGGTCGGTTTCGTCGTGCTGGCGCTGCTCCTGGTGCTCCTGACCCGGCCCCGGCGGGTTGCCACCCTAACGGCCTGAATCTCGTGGTATCCCGTGCGCAAGGTGCTTGGCAAACCGCGCGGGAGAGCGCTAGAACGCCCGACATGGGGACCAAAGAGAGTTGACTGAAATGAGGATGATTCTGGCGGTTGCCGCGGTGCTCTATTCAGCGTCCGCATTTGCGCAAGCCGACAAGCCACCGATGGTGGGGGACAAGCCGCTGGTGCAGGTCAAGCCCAAAGGGACCAAAGAGGCCGCGGCCAAGCCCGCCGCGGCGGCGAAGGGCAAGCCGCAATCGATCGCGGCGCGGCTCCAGGCCTGCCTCGAAATCGATGACGGCACCAAGGACCGTCTCAACTGCTACGACGCCGTGATCCCGCCGGCGCCGAAGCCGAAGCCGGCGAAGGCCAAGGGCTACGCGGACTGCCGTTTCTTCAAGGAAGAGGACGAGCGGCTGGCTTGCTTCAACGGCTTTGCCGAGAGCATTCCGAAGCTGCCGAAAACCTAAGCGATAGACCGGGCCCTCAGCGCGCCACGGTCGCGTCCGTTTAACGGCTCGATGCGGATGGATTGGTAGAGGCGACGCGCGTGAGCGCGAGCGCGGGCGTCGCCGACATCTTCACCAGGACGTCCTTGAGCGGATCCCGCGTCCAGGCCCTCGTCACGTAATCGCGATGGGTGATGCCCTCGCCAGTCTCGACGAACACCACGCTGCCGGGCCGCAATGGCCCGTCCATGTCTTCCGCGACGCTGATGCCCTTCTGCCGCAGCATGCTCATCAGCTCGCGGTCGCGCCGCGCGGTGTAGCGGGTGTAGGCACTGACGAAGAAGCCGGAACGGTGGCTCTCGATCCAGGACGCGAACTTGTCCATTTCGCCATAGACCGCGTCGAGCAGCACGACGCCGCGGACGCGGTCGCTGATGCCGCCGACCTCCAGGCTCCAGGCCGTCGGCAGGAAGCCGCCGCTGTAGCCGACGATCGCGATCGGCATGTTGGCGAAGGCCCGCGCGCTGTTGGGATCGCCGGTCAGGCGGGCGAGGTGGTTGGCCGATTCCTCCATGAAGCGCTTGAGGCCGCCCGCCTGCCAGAACTTGCCGGCGCTGGAATCGGCGGCATCGACCGCCATCTGCGGCGCAAGCAGGATGGCATTGGCGCCGGAATCGGTGATCTGTTTCGGCACCAGCTGCCGGTCGCGCACGTCGCGCTCGAGCGTCGCGCCATTGCCGTGGAAGAACACCACGATCACGCCCGGCTTGCGGACGTCGAAATGCTCGGGGACATGCACCAGCACGCGGCTGTCGCTGTAAGTTTCGTCCTGCCAGTAGACGCGCCCCGAATAGCTGCGGTGGCCGCGGCGGTCGCCCTTGGAGATGTTGAGGAAGGGTGCGTCAGAGGCGGGGTTGTTGCCGAAATAGGGGAAGGCGGACGACTTCATGCTGACGAGCGTCGTCAGATCCTCCCGGGGCGGACGCTTGTAGGGGAGCTGCGGCTCGAGCGAAGCGACCTTGTAGGCCGCCTGCTCAGGTTGCGGCTGCTGGACAGCGCGCTTGGGCGAGAAGTCCGACATCTGCCGTTGCAGGAAACTCTCGCTCGCAGAGGGGAAGCGCTCCCTAAACTGCGGGGCAGGGAAGCGATCCTCGAACGTGTCGCCGCTTGCCACCTGCGTATTTGTCTTAGCGACCACCTGCACGTTGGCCTGCGAGTTCGCCGCGAGCGCCGCCGGATTGGGCGCCTTGCCGCATTGAACCAGCGTCAGCGACAGCGGCACCAAGGCTGAGATCAGACCGACCCGGAGCACGCGACCGCGCGCGCCGGACATCGTCCGGTCTGCACGAGAGTCAGCTCTCAATTTCGGAACGGCCCCGACCATCCACCCATGACCCCAAGTCACGTCCATCAAGTCACGTCCATCGGCGATCTTGAAACAATTGAGCCGACTGGCGTTTAGGCGACGTTAAGCGTCCGGTGAAACTTCCCCACATCCGGAACGCTCAAAGGGACCATGCAATCGTGTCCTGATTGTGGGGGAGGAGAACGGGATTGTCTGGGATTTGTGCAGGTTAATTGCCCAGCACCATGCATAAGAGGTGTTAAAATACCCGGTTCGCCTGCCTCATTTAACCCTTGTTAACCCTGCTTGAATTGACTGATCAATCTGCACGATGCTCCCCATGGGGCGAGACGCCTGAGGCTTGAGGACCCGATGACAGCATCAGATGCGGGTACCGCGCCCTGGACTGGCCGGCTGACCGGAAGCGGGTCGGGGGTCTCCGTTCTGGTCGCGACCGCCATTGTCGTCGCCGACATGATCGGGGTCGGCGTCTTCACCAGCCTCGGCTTCCAGGTCAAGGACATCCCGTCCGGCTTCTCGATTCTGCTGCTCTGGACGGTCGGCGGCATCGTCGCGCTGTGTGGGGTGTTCTCCTACAGCGAATTGGGCGCGATGTTTCCGCGCTCGAGCGGGGAGTACAACTTCCTCGGCCGCGCCTATCATCCCGCCTTCGGCTTTCTCGCCGGCTGGGTCTCGGCGACGGTGGGATTTGCGGCGCCGGTCGCGCTCGCCGCGATGGCGTTCGGCGAATACGCCAAATCGGTCGTGCCCGATCTGCCGCCGATCCCGCTCGCCATCGGCGTGGTGTGGCTGGTTTCGCTCGTGCAACTGACCGGCGTCAGGCACTCCTCGACCTTCCAGCTGATCTCGACGATTATCAAGGTCGTGCTGATCGTCGCCTTCCTGGTGGCTGGATTCATCATCGGCGTGCCGCAGCAGATCGCCTTCATGCCGCAGCCGGGCGATCTCGCCCACATCGTCAGCGCGCCGTTCGCGATCGGGCTCGTCTTCGTGATGTACTCGTTCTCGGGCTGGAATGCCGCGACCTACATCATCGGCGAGATGAACACGCCGCAGCGGAGCCTGCCGCGCGCGTTGCTCGCGGGCACGCTGATCGTGCTCGTGCTCTACGTCGCGCTGAACGCGGTGTTCCTCTACTCGACGCCTGTCAGCGCGCTGGCCGGCCAGCTCGACGTTGCCAGTGTCGCCGGCAGCGCCATCTTCGGCGGCCTCGGTGGCAGGATCGTCGGCGCGATGATCTGTGTCGGTCTGATCTCCTCGATCAGCGCGATGATGTGGATCGGACCGCGCGTGATGATGACGATGGGCGAGGACATTCCGGCGCTGCGCGTGTTCTCGCGGAGGTCGGCGAACGGTGCGCCGGCCTATGCCATCCTGTTCCAGCTCGCCGTCGCAACCCTGCTGCTGTTCACGCGCAGCTTCGAGGCGGTGCTCGACTTCATCCAGTTCGCGCTGCTGTTCTGCTCGTTCTTCACCGTCGCCGGCGTGATCAAGCTGCGCATCACCGATCCCGATTTGCCGCGGCCCTATCGCGCCTGGGGATACCCGTTCACGCCGCTGGTTTTCCTGCTCGTGACCGCGTTCATGATGTACTACCTGTTGACTGAGCGACCGGTGCAGTCGCTGTCGGGGATGCTCGTCATGCTCTCGGGCCTGCTGATATATGTTGTTTTCCGCAGGCGGCCGGTTGCCGCTGGCAATTCATCACATCGCGAATAAACATGCTTCGACCCCTGAGAATTGCAGCCGTCGCCCTTGCCGTGCTGGCTGCGGCCGTCTCGTCCGCATGTGCCGCCGAGGTCACCTTCGACGACACCGCGCGCTTCCTTGCGGGCATGCAGCCTTCGGCGGACTCGCCGCTGGTGCCGCTCACGAAAGATCCGGGCTGGCAGCGTCATGCGAAATTCTTCGATGGCGCCTTCGCCCAGCTCGAGCAACGGCAGCTCTCGAAGATCCGCAGCTGGGCCGACGTCAATCTCGCCGCGCCCCGGCCAACCATGTTCTACATGTTCAGTGGCCCGGACTTCCTCTACGCCAACGCCTTCTATGCCAAGGCCAGCACCTACGTGCTCGGCGCGCTCGAACCGGTGGGGGCGGTGCCCGACCTGACGCGGCTGCCGCGTGGTTCGGTCGGCACTGCGCTCTACAACGTCGAGCGCTCGCTCGCCTCGATCCTGAGTTTTTCGTTCTTCATCACCAAGCAGATGAAGGTCGACCTGCACGCCAATCAGGTCAACGGCACGCTGCCGATCCTCTATGTCTTCCTCGCGCGCTCCGGCAAGACCATCCGCAATGTCGAGATGATCGCGCTCGATGACAAGGGAGGGGTGCATACGGCCGGCGACAATCCGGGCCCCAACGCGACGCGCGGCGTCCGCATCACCTTCGCCGGCAGCGATGGGGAAGCGCGCACGCTGTATTATTTCTCGACTGATCTTTCCAATTCGGGTGCACGCACGGCCGGCTTCCTGAAATTCTGCGAGACGCTCGGGCCCGGCAACAGCCTGCTCAAGAGCGCGTCCTATCTGCTCCATTCCGGCAATTTCACCGTCGTGCGCGATTGGCTGCTCGCCAACAGCGTCACCATCATCCAGGACGATTCCGGCATTCCACTTGCGAATTACAGCGCGCGGCAATGGCGGTTCTTCCCGTTCGGCCGTTATCTCGGTCCGATCGATGAATTCCCAGGCCGCTACCAGGAGCGCTACGCCGAACTGTTCACGCGCGCCCAACCGATCGATTTCGGCGTGGGCTATCGCTGGCGGACGCACGAGTCGAACCTGCTGCTGTCGGTGAAGGTGCCGGGCAGCGAGGCCGCGCCGGCGGAGACCACTTCGTCCGCCGAGCCGTCGCCAAAGCCGCCACGGCCGAAGCGGCTACGTCCGCCGGAGTCGATCCCGCCGCAGTCCGGGCGCTTTTTCTGGTTCCGCTAGGCTATTCGCTGAGGCCCGGCGTCAAGGAGTCTGGGCGACGACGACCAGAACCTCAGCCTTCTGCCGCCCGAGGCTCCTGACCTCGTGCGGCGTCTCGCCTGAAAAGTAAAGGCAATCGCCCTTGCCGAGGACGAGTTCCTCGCCGTCCAGCTTGATCGCGATCCTGCCGTTGATGACGAACAGCAGCTCCTCGCCGGCGTGCGAGGCGCGCGTCGCCGCCTTGTGCGGCGGGCTGAGCAGGAACGGTTCCATCATCTTGCGGGTGCGGCCGGTTGCCAGTGGCACCACGCCAAACGTGTCCTGGAACAGCGGCACGCTGCCACCTTCGCGGCGGAACAACGTGTAGCGTGGCGCCGGCTCGGCGTTCGGGTCGAAGAAGTTCGCGACATTGACCTCGAGGGCGGCGGCCATCCGAAGCAGGGCGGCGAGCGAGGGGATTTTGAGGTTGCGCTCGACCAGCGAAATGTAGCCGCGCGTGAGGTCGCTCTGCTTCGCAAGCTGGTCCAGCGTCAGGCCCTTGGCGATCCGCGCCTGGCGGATGTTGGCTCCGACCGCTGTCGCTTTGCTGACGTCAAGCACGCAAGAATCTCCCGAACTGCTCGCGCCTGTTTTGCAACAGATGGCGCCCGACTGCCAGCCCGGCGGCCCAGGCCAGGCCACGCCGGTCGCCTGCAAGCGTATTCCAAGGGAAAACACAAGAGCGAAAATTTCAGGCACGGCCGCGGATATTATGAGCAAGTGAACTAGCATAGCCTGAAAAATAGCTGAATTTAAGTGCAAATCGTCAGCCTTGCCGCGATCGACGGCATTTGCCGCGTTCCGTGGCGTTGATTTCTAATAGTAAACATGGTCGATTTTACCGTCGTGGCTGCCGATGGGCTCCACGCACCTAACCAACTGCTTTTCCCTGGCGCCGGTACCTTTTGGAGAGATCGATGACCGTAGCAGACGACGTAACCCTGAACGTAGCGCCGGACGAGGCGGCGAGCTTACGACGGATCGTGTGGTCGAGCGTGATCGGCACCGCGGTCGAATGGTACGACTTCCTCATCTACGGCACGGCGACCGCACTGGTGTTCAACAAGGTCTTCTTCGCCGCCGGCAATCCCACGCTCGCCACCATTGCCGCCTTCGGCACCTATGCGGTCGGCTTCCTGGCGCGGCCGCTGGGCGCTGCGATCTTCGGCCATTACGGCGACCGGGTGGGACGCAAGGCGATGCTCGCGATCACGATCATGGTGATGGGCATCGGCACCTTCCTGATCGGCCTGCTGCCGACCTATCAGCAGATCGGTATCGCAGCGCCGCTGCTGCTGATCGGGCTGCGCTTCCTCCAGGGCATTGGCCTCGGCGGCGAATGGGGCGGCGCCGTGCTGATGGTGGTGGAGAACTGCCCGACGCATCGTCGCGGCCTGCTCGGCAGCATGGTGCAGGTCGGTAATCCCATCGGCAATCTGGCTGCTATTGGCATGTTCGCGCTGGTGGCGAGCCTGCCGGAAAGCGACTTCATGGCTTACGGCTGGCGCATTCCCTTCCTGATCTCGATCCTCCTGGTTGGCGTCGGCCTGTACATCCGCCTCAACATGGAGGAGACCGCGGCCTTCCGTCAGGTTCAGGCCAAGAAGGACGTTGCGAAGCTGCCGCTGGTCGAGATCTTCACGCATCACCGCAGGCCCTTCTTCACCGCGGTCGGTCTCAAGATTTCCGAGATCGCCTATGCCAGTATCGGCGGCGTGTTCGTGATGTCCTATGCCACCGCCAATCTGGGACTGCGCGGGCGGTGGTGCTGAACGGTGCCTTTGCCGCGTCGATGGTCGCGCTGCTTGCCATTCCGCTGTTCGGCTGGCTGTCCGATCTCGTCGGCCGCAAGACCATGTTCTATGCGAGCTGCGTGTTCTCGGCGCTGTTTGCCTTCCCGCTGTTCTGGCTGCTCGATAGCCGCGATCCCACCATCGTCATCTGCACCATCGTGGTCGCGATCACCTTCGGTCAGATGGTGATGTTCGGCATCGGCGCGCCCTGGTATTCCGAACTGTTCTCCGCGCGGCTGCGTTACAGCGGCGCTTCGCTCGGCTTTCAGGTCGGCGCAGCCCTGAGCGGTGGGTTGACCCCGCTGATCGCGGCCTCTCTGATGGCGTGGAGCGGCGGCGCCACCTGGCCGGTTTCGCTGCTGCTGATCGCGTGCGCTGGCATCACCGCGACGGCGACTAGTTTCGCGCCGGAGATGGCGAACAAGGAACTGACCTGATCCCGCGGCGCGCCGCTACCTGCGGCGCGCCATCGCTTCTGACAAGGATTCCATCATGCTCAATACCGTCAGCGCCGGCTCGGCGCAAAAGGCAGCACAGCTCGGCTGGACCGGGGTGGTGCGCTTCCTCCATCTTGCTCCGCGTGCGTTCCTGCCGATGCGCGCAGCTGAGACGGTCACCCTCGTCGCCGGCAAGGGGATCGAGGGCGACCGCTACATGATCGGCAAGGAGGAAGGGTTTTACTCGCACAAGCCGGAAGAGGGCCGGCAGGTCACCCTGTTCGAGCTCGAGACACTCGTAGCCCTCAAGCGCGATGCCGGCATCGGGCTCGGTCCCGAAGAGCATCGGCGCAACGTCTCGGTCGAAGGCGTGCCGCTCAATCACCTCGTCGGCCGCCGCTTCTGGCTGGGTGAGACCCTGCTGGAAGCGACGCGGCTGTCGGTACCGTGCCGGCATATCGAGGAGATCACCGGCAAGGCGATCTTCGATCCCCTGATCAATCGCTCCGGCCTCAACTGCAAGATCCTGCAGGGCGGCATCGTCAGGATCGGCGACACCGTGCGGAACGCGACATGAGCGCGCGCCCGATCACGACGGTCAAGACGATTGTCACCAGCATCGAGCAGGCGGGGGCAGACATCAAGCTGTTCACGCTGGCCGATCCCGACCGGTGGGAACTGCCGCCGTTCAAGCCCGGCGCACATATCGACCTGCATCTGCCGAACGGGCTCGTGCGCACTTACTCGCTGTGCAATGAGCCCGCGGACAACACGCGCTATGTCATCGCGGTCAAGCGCGAAGCGAATGGGCGCGGCGGCTCGCGGGCGCTGCATGATCAATTCGGCATCGGTGATGTCATCGGCGTTTCATTGCCGCGCGGCGGGCTGGAGCCCGATGCGCGCATCGGGCGCTACGTGTTCGTGGCGGGTGGCATCGGCGTGACGCCGTTCCTGTCGGTGGCGCGGCATCTCCAACGAACGGCGCAGGCCGAAGTCACGCTGCATCTGGTGGTGCGCGAGGAGGTGCCGCTCGCCGTGCCTCTCGGCTCACTGATCGAGGCGGGGACTGTCGTCGTGCATCGGACGTCGCGAGAGAGACGTCCTGATCTCGCGGAGTTGGTCGGCGATCCCGATCCGGAGACCCTGGTGGCTTGCTGCGGCCCGGAAGGCATGACCGCCGATTTCGAGCGCCTGACCACAGCCTGGCCAACGGCCAACGTTCATATCGAGCGCTTTGTCGCGCCGCCACCGATCATCGATCCCGATGCCAAACCATTCACATTGTCGCTTGCGCGCTCGGGTACCGAGATCCAGGTACGCGCGGGCCAGACCATGCTGGCCGCGTTGCAGGAAGGCGGCATCGATATCGCGATCTCCTGTTGCGGCGGCATCTGCGGCGCCTGCAAGGTCGGGTGGCTCGAGGGCAAACCGGTACACCGCGACCGCATTCTGTCGCCCTACGAGCGCCAGCGCTATCTCATGGTGTGCGTCGCCGGATCGGACGCGGAGCGGCTGGTGCTGGATCTCTGAGCTACCAGTGCACGCTCTGGCTCGGCACGATGAACGCCGTCGTGCTTGGCGGCGTTGCGAGGCTCGTCGCCAGATACCAGCCGGAGCCGAGCACGAGCGCCAGCAGGGCGACGATCGCGAGCAGATCCATGGTTCTGGGGTCGTGGTGGCCTCGCCGACCAGGATTTGGCTTAAGCCTGAAGGGAAAATGAGGGCTGATTTTCCAGCGCATTGTTGTTTCCTCCCCTGTGGGAGCATCACATCAACGCGAGCCGAGAGTTCCGGTTCCAGACAAGACAGCGATGCGCAAAGCACCGCAGCAACTTAGGATGCGTTGACCCCGCGCCAACGGCCGTAGCGCCAGGGCAGGTACCAGCGCGCGCCTTGCGGTGCGGTGAGCGGTACGTTGTCGATGCCTGAGGTGCCGAAGGGATTGCAGCGCAATAGGCGCGCAAGCGTCATCCAGCCACCGGCCCAGAGTCCGAACCGTTCGATCGCTTCGTCGCCATAGACGGAGCAGGTCGGCAGGTGCCGACAATTGTAACCGACCAGCGGCGAGAGCGTATGGCGGTAGAGCCAGATCAGAGCGCGTCCGAATCTGCGCGGGAGCCGGAGCGCGCCCGTGATCGGATTGGAACAATGCTCGCAGGCTGATTGCTTCATATGCGCTTTGCTGCGACTTTAAGCGACGGATTGCTCGGTTCCGGCGCAGGGAACTGTAAGCTGTTGTTTGCGCGCCATATTTTGCCTGCTTTCTGGGAGCAGTGCAGCAAGTATCTGTGGACGAGCTGTATTCGCCCGGATACCATTTTTATGACGCCCGTGTGTAGAAACATACGCCTGTATGATGGACTCAGAGGGCGCTACCGGGGATTGTTTGGGGACCTTTGGGGCTTGGGGAAGGAACCAGATTGAGAATTCTGAACTCCCTTAATCTTCGCGGCTGGTTGCTAGTGGGAACCGCCGTCTGTGGAGTCGCGCTGGCTGGCGCCGTCGCGACATTCGGGTCGTCAGCGCGAGCCGGTGCTGCCCTCGAAGAGCGCAAGCTGCCGATGAAGTTCAGCTGGGTGGCCTGTGAGCCGAACTGCCGCGGCTGGGTCAGCGCCGTCGGCATCATCACCGCCAATACGCCAAAGGATTTCGAGGAGTTTTCTCGCGGACGCCAGCTCGGCGGCGCCACCGTGGTGCTCGATTCCAGCGGCGGTTCGGTCAACGATGCGATCACGCTCGGCCGGCGCTTCCGTAATCTCGGACTTCTGACCACGGTCGGCATCAGCCTCCAGAACCGCGGCGGGCAAGGCGCCCGTCCGGCGGTCGCGTCCGGGGCCTATTGCGAATCCATGTGCGTGTTCCTGCTGCTGGCCGGCAAGAAGCGCTACGTGCCGGAAGCCGCCCATGTCCGTGTTCATCAGATCTGGATGGGCGATCGCGCCGACGATGCGAAGGCTGCCAGCTACAGCGCGCAGGACCTGATGATCGTGGAACGCGACATCGGCCGGCTGGCCAAATACACCTTCGACATGGGCGGCGCCGGCGATCTGCTGTCGCTCGCGCTCAGCGTGCCGCCGTGGGAAGATTTGCACGAGCTCGACGCCGGTGAGCTCAAGCTCACCAATCTCGTGACGACGGACCTCATGGCCGACGTGCTGCCGCATGTGGACATCTCCGCGCCGGCGATGGCGGAGCTTGCACCGAAGACGCAGGCCAGATTCGGCACGGAACCGGAGCAGCCTGCCAAGTCGACCAAGACCGCGGAAGCCTTGGTGCCGACCGCCGGCGGCGTGGCCACACCAGCCGCGGCGACGCAGAAGTAAGTTTCCTCTACCGTCGAAACGACGAACCCGGAATCTAGAGATTGCGGCACGAGATTCCGGGTTCGCGCTGACGCGCGCCCCGGAATGACATTGATGAAACTAGCCCTGCGCCGCCGCCGGTTGCTTCGCCTTGGCCTCGATCTGGCCGATGGCATCGACCACGGCGTCGAAGGTGAGAAGGGTCGAGGCATGCCGCGCCTTGTAGTCGCGGACCGGTTCGAGGAACTTGATCTCTTCCCATTTGCCTTGAGGAGGCGCACCGTTCTCCTTCAGCATCTTGCGAACGGTTTCGCGTAACTCACGGAGTTCGCTCGCAGTCGAGCCGACGATTTGACTTGCCATGATGGATGAAGAGGCTTGTCCGAGGGCACAGGCCTTCACGTCATGGGCGAAGTCCGTGACGGTATCCCCGTTCATCTTGAGGTCGACCTTCACGGTCGAGCCGCACAGCTTGGAGTGGGCGGTGGCGGAGGCATCGGGGTCCGACAGCCGTCCGAGGCGCGGAATATTGCCGGCCAGTTCGATGATCCGCTTGTTGTAGATGTCGTTCAGCATGTGATGGAGTCCAACACTTCCGCACCGGATCGGCCTTGGCGCGCGCCGTCCACGGTCCTATATAGGGGCGGAACCGGCGGAAAAATAGTCCAGCGGGGTGGCCCAGACCATGCGGCCGACGTTGGTGGAGAGGATCTTTTCCACCAGGTTCAATTATTCTGTTCAGGCGTCCGGCGGCTTGCCGCCCCGTCTGCCGGTGACACTCCGGCCGCAAGGCCGTCGAACGGAGTCGATATGGACGCCACGATCAAATCCATCCGCCCCAACAAGCCTTCCGACAGGCAGCCCGAGAGCCGCCCCGCCGAGCTTGATCCTGCCGAATTCCTCTCGGTCGCCGTCCGCGCCGACCAGCCGCGCCCGGCGCGCGCCGAGGCGGAAGCGGCGGTGAAGACGCTGCTCGCCTATATCGGCGAGAACACCGAGCGCGAAGGCCTGCTCGACACCCCGCGCCGCGTGGTCGAGGCCTTCGACGAGCTCTATCAGGGCTATCACCAGTGCCCGGCCGAGGTGCTCGACCGGACCTTTGGCGAGACGGCGGGCTATGATGATTTCGTCCTGGTGCGCGACATCGAATTCACCTCGCAATGCGAGCATCACATGATGCCGTTCTACGGCAAGGCGCACATCGCCTATACGCCGGTGGAACGCGTCGTTGGCCTGTCCAAGCTCGCGCGCCTGACTGATATCTTCGCCCGCCGGCTCCAGACCCAAGAGCATCTGACGGCGCAGATCGCGGCGGCCATCGACGAGATCCTCAAGCCGCGCGGCGTTGCGGTGCTGATCGAGGCCGAGCATACCTGCATGTCGGTGCGTGGCGTCGCCAAGCATGGCGCCTCCACCTTCACCAGCCGCTTCACCGGCATGTTTCGCGACAATCCCGCGGAGCAGGCCCGTTTCCTGTCCCTGGTGCGAGGCACGACGCGCTGACCTCGCAAGGCCTAATTTTTTGAGCTTTTCGGAAAACCGCTTCACACTTTTCCGGATCATGCTCGAGCGAGGGTCCTGTGTCCGCTCACTCCCATGAGATCGAGGAAGGCCTCGCCTTCCTGCCCAAGTTCGACGCGAGCGGTCTCGTGACCTGCGTCGCGACCGATGTCGCCACGGGCGATGTGCTCATGGTCGCGCACATGAACGAGGAGGCGCTGCGCAAGACGATCGCGACCGGCGAGGCCTGGTATTTCAGCCGCTCGCGCAATGCCTTGTGGCGAAAAGGTGAGACATCGGGTCAGACCCAGCGCGTCGTCGAGATGCGCACCGATTGCGACCAGGACGCGATCTGGATCCGCGTCGAGCAGATCGGCGCGGCGTGCCACACCGGGCGCAGGTCATGTTTCTACCGCAAGGTGGACGGAGAGGGCGGCGGCGCCAAGCTCGTCTTCGTCGATGCGGAGCGGCTGTTCGATCCGGACGCGGTCTATAAGAAATAAGCAAGCTGTCATTCCGGGGCGCGCGTAGCGCGAGCCCGGAATCCATTGCAGGGCATCACGCGGCTCAATGGATTCCGGGCTCGCACCTACGGTGCGCCCCGGAATGACCGTGAGGGCTAAATTAACCCGGCATTAACCATACCTGTCCCACGGTGAGACGACAGGGCGCCGAATTGCCGGCGCCGCTCAACGCCGCGCGGGGCGGGCACTTCATCATGTCGGTCGACAATTTCAGCGCGACGCAGACGGCCGGTCTGGATCCGTCGCGGGCGCGCGTCGCCGGCGCGATCAAGCAGGCCTCCAATATCTCCGGCGTCAGCTTCCAGTACATGTTGACCACTGCCAAGATGGAATCGGATTTCGATCCGACGGCCGGCGCCACCACCTCGTCCGCGCACGGGCTCTACCAGTTCATCGACCAGACCTGGCTTGGCACCGTGAAGGAGGCCGGTACCCAGCTCGGCTATGGCAGCTATGCCGACGCCATCACCAGGACCTCGTCGGGCACCTACAGCGTCGATGATCCCGTGATGAAGCGGTCGATCATGAAGCTGCGCGACGATCCGGACGCTGCATCCAGCATGGCTGCGGCGCTGACGCAGTCGAACAGTTTCAAGCTCACCGGCCTGCTCGGGCGCAGGCCGAGCGACAGCGAACTCTACATGGCCCATTTCATGGGCGTCGGCGGCGCCGCGAAACTGATCGCCAATGCGGAGGACAATCCGCAAGCCGTCGGTGCCCGGCTGTTCCCCAACGCGGCCGCCGCCAACCGCTCGATCTTCTACGCCAATGACGGCCGCGCCCGCAGCGTCTCCGAAGTCTATTCGGTGCTCGACGCGCGCTATGCCAGCGCGGCCAATTCGAAAGTGACCCGCAGCGCGATGGCGATGTATGGCGATACGCCATCGACGACGCAGGTCGCGAGCGCGAATGGCGTGCAGCCTGCCGCGCCTGTCATCGATAACGCCGCTTATCTCCAGACCTTCCCGAATACTCGCGCCGTGACGCCCGTCAGTGCGACGTCGCCAACGACGCTCGCGGACAATGCGCCAATCACGCCGGCGTTTCGTTCGATCTATCAGCCCGGCGATGCCACGCAGCCGGTCTCGACCACCGTGCAGAAATTGTGGGGCAACAACGTCTCACTCACCTCGGTCGCATCTGTGACGCCGGACGTGCGGCCGCCGCAACCGCTCGATCTCTTCAGCGATCGCAGCGGCACGTTCTCGAGCTAACTCACTGATCGGAGAATAAATCGCTCGCGTCCCGGACGCGCCGCGCTGCGTCCGTGCACGAGATCCAGATCTTTGTGCGCAACTGCGTCAACACCGTCATTGCGAGCGCAGCGAAGCAATCCAGAATCTCACCGTGGATACATTTCTGGATTGCTTCGCTGCGCTCGCAATGACGGAGCGTGGGCGAGGGCTCGCGCTCTCTCGTGTCCCGGACGCCGCGGCCTCTGTTCCCTTAACAAAACGTCAATAAAACCAGCCAGTTATGGTGAACGCTTTGTTAAGCGTCGTGGTTTATTTTGTATTGCAGGTGACAAGCCGTCACCATTTTTCGTTTTCGTTGCGTAAGCCGGAAGCACCATGATTGTTCGGCAGTTCATTAATTGGATCAGGACAGCGTCCGCCGGCGAGCGGGCCGAGGCGACGCGGGCGTTGGCCCGGGCCTGGCTGATCTCGGACCTTTCTCATGACGATCGCGTCGCGGCCGAAGGCGCGCTCTTGATGTTGCTCGACGATCCCTCGCCGCTGGTGCGACAGGCGATGGCCGAGGCCTTTGCGCGCAGCACCGAGGCACCGGCTGCAATCGTGCGGGCGCTGTCGGCGGATCAGCCGACGGTTGCGCTGCCCGTGCTCGAACATTCTCCGCTGCTGATCGATGCCGATCTCGTCGACATCGTCGCCACCGGCAATGACGAGGTGCAATGCGCGGTCGCCCGCCGTATCGCGCTGCCGGTCTCGGTCTGCGCCGCCATCGCCGAGGTCGGCTGCGCCGCTGCGGCGCTGGAGCTGATCGAAAATCCCCATGCCGAGCTCGCGCCGTTCTCCTGGAATCGCATTGTCGAGCGCCACGGCCATCTCGCCGCGATCCGCGAGGCGATGCTGGTGCTGGAGGATCTGCCGGCCGCAACGCGCGCGGCGCTGGTGGCCAAGCTTTCCGAGACGCTTGCGCAGTTCGTCGTGGCCCGGAACTGGCTGAGTGCCGACCGTGCCGAGCGCATCACGATCGAGGCGCGCGATCGCTCCACCATGAACATCGCAGCGCGCTCGCGTGGTGAGGACATGCAGGGCCTGGTGCGGCACCTGCGCATCACCGGCCAGCTCACCGCGGGCCTGATCCTGCGGGCGCTGCTGTCGAGCAATCTCGATCTGTTCGATGCAGCGCTCGCTGAGCTCGCCGATCTGCCGCTGGCGCGCGTCTCGGCGCTGCTGCACGATCGCGGCGGCAACAGCCTGCACGCGCTGCTCCGCCGCGCCGGGCTGCCCGAGGCGACATTCGCGGCATTCCAGGTCGCACTCGATGCCTGCCACGAGCAGGGCTTCGTCGACAGTGATGATGGTGCGGCGCGGCTGCGCCGGCGCATGGTCGAGCGCGTGCTTACCCATTGCGAGACCGACCGCGGCGCCACCGAACCGCTGATGGTCCTGCTCCGCCGCTTCGCCACCGAGTCCGCGCGCGAAGAGGCAAGGCTGTTCTGCGATGAACTGGTCGCGGACGATGCGATCGATCCGGTTTACGACGATCTGATCGCGGCGTAGCTCAAGCCGGGTGATAGAGCCGCGCAGGATCCACAAGCTCCGTCATTGCGAGCGCAGCGAAGCAATCCAGACTGTTCCCGCGGAGGGATTCTGGATTGCTTCGCTGCGCTCGCAATGACGGGAGGAGAACTACTCCGTCGGCGCAATGCTTGGCGCCAGGATCACCTCAAGATGCTCGGGGCGGTCGCGGTTGACGTGGGCGAGATATTCGTCGGCGACCTTGCGCAGTCGTCGGCTGAGCTCGGCGGAGACGCTGATGCTGTCGAGCCTGGTGTTCTCGTGCACGATGGCGAGGATCGCGTTGATGTGATGCGTGAACAGCTCGGCCGGCACCTTCGAAAGATCCGGCGCATGCTCGATGACGCGGCACAAGCTCTCGGCGATTCCCGCTGCCGAAGCAAAGCCGAACGTCGCCGCATCGCCCTTGATGTCGTGTGCGGCGTGGAACAGCTCGTCGCGCAGCTTCTTGGTGAAACCATCCTGCTGCACGGCGGTCCAGGCGGCGGACAGTCTCTGGACTTCGATCGTCATCCAGTTCCTGAATTCGCCGGACAGGCCCGCCAGCGCCTGCTCGGCGCGGGCGACCGGATCGTCCATGTCCTTGTCTTCGACCCGGCGCAGCACCTTTCGCAAGGGATTGGGCTGCCTGATGACGTGATGCGTGGCGAAGGCCGTGACCTCGATGTCCTTTGCGCTGTTCTTCGCCATGATGCCTGCCTCGTGTGCGCTAGATGGAGGAGCGGGCCTTGTCGAGCAGCGAGGGCTGCTGGAGCACCTCGTGCTTTTCGCCGACGCGGCGCTCCGGGCCCATATAGGCGGAGTTGGTGTTGCGGCGCCGGTCCGGGCCGAAATAGGTCTTGGTCTTGATGAAGGGGCGGGGATTGGCAACTACGTTGAGAATGCGCTGGTAGAGCCCCTTGGCCGAGATCGGCTTGGCCAGGAATTCGGTGACGCCGGCATCGCGCGCGACCGTGACGCGGCGCTTCTCGGAATGGCCGGTCAGCATGATGATCGGCGCATAGGGATTACCCTTCGACTCCGGCTGGCGGATCATCTGCGCGAGCTCGAGCCCGTCGAAGATCGGCATCGCCCAGTCGGTGATGACGATGTCGGGCACGTAATGGCTGTACATTTCCAGCGCCGTGGCGCCGTCCTCGGCCTCGTAGACTTCGCGTGCGCCGAACGAATGCAGCAGCGTCCGCAGGATGCGGCGCATGTGCGGATTGTCGTCGCAGACGAGGAAGCGCAGCTTGTTGAAGTCGATACGGAACATGACGCCCGGGCCAAAGCGGTCAACCTTCGTTAACCATATCGTGGCGGGGGTTAACGAAGGGTTGCGATCGGCTCTCCGGACGGGGCTGGCCGGCGGCTCAGTAGCCGAATTGCTCGCGCAGAATCCGCTCTTCCAGGCTGTGGCCGGGGTCGAACAGCATGCGCATCGAGATGGTCTTGTCGGAGAGGACCTCGACCCGGAGGACGTCGCGCACCTCGTCGTGGTCGGCGACCGCCGCGACGGGGCGCTTGTCGCCCTCGAGCACCTCGATCACGACATAGGCGGTGTTGGGCAGCAGCGCGCCGCGCCAGCGGCGCGGGCGGAAGGCGCTGATCGGCGTCAGCGCCAGCATCGCGGCGTTGATCGGCAGGATCGGCCCCTGGGCGGACAGGTTGTAGGCAGTCGATCCCGCCGGCGTCGCCACCAAGATGCCGTCAGCGATCAGCTCGGACATGCGCTCACGCTCGTCGATCAGGATCCTTAAGCGTGCCGCCTGATAGGTCTGGCGGAACAGGGCGACCTCGTTGATGGCGTGATGCAGGTGGACGCGGTCGTTGACGTCGGTCGCCCGCATCAGGAGCGGATTGATCTCGGATTCATGCGCCGCCTCGAGCCGCCTGCGCAGATCGTGCGTCGAGTATTCGTTCATCAGGAAGCCGACCGTGCCGCGGTGCATGCCGTAGATCGGCTTTCCCGTGTGCATGTTCTGGTGCAGCGTCTGGAGCATCAAGCCGTCGCCGCCGAGCGCGACGACGACATCGGCTTCCCTGGGGTCGCAATTGCCATAGTCCCGGGTGAGCTGGCCGAAGGCGGCCTGCGCCTCGCTGCTCGGGCTGGCGACGAAGGCGATCCGGTCGTATCGCGAGGGCTTGGTCATGGCTTCCCGTGCAGGTGCCGCTGGCTCGAGTAAGTTCCGCCCGGCTCGTCTATACGACCTGGGCCTCGATTGTCGAGGAGGACCGCCTTTCAAGGCAAACGGGCGACCGCCGGGTTCAGGACAAAACAGGGTCGTTTCAAGCCCGATCGGCCTCTTCGAGGGGCGCCGGACCGATGATCCCCCAAACCGTCGCAATTTCGCGCTAGCCTTTCGGCACGCACCGGCTTTCAGAGCCGGGCACGGAGAACGATCATGGTTTTGAGTTTGCCGGTGCTCCGCCACGCGATGCTGGTGCTGGCGGTGTCGGCTTTCGGGCTCGCGGGATTGGCGCGCGCGGATGATCCGCCGCAGCCCCGCTCCGAGGCGCTGTCGCCAGCCGGACAGAAGGGCGGGCGTGGTGGTGGCGCGCAAAGCGCTACGCCGGCTTCGCCGTCGGTGGCCGAGCTGCACCGTCTGCCGCCGGATTCGACCACGAAGCAGACGCTCGAACTGCCTGGCCGAACCCTCAACTTCGCCGCGACCGCCGGCTCGATCCGGGTATTCGACGGCAAGGGCGAGCCGCTGGCCGACATCGCTTACACGTCCTACGAGCTTGATGGTGCCGACCGCGCGACGCGGCCGGTGACGTTCCTGTTCAACGGCGGGCCCGGCGCGTCCTCGGCATGGCTTCAGTTCGGCGCCGCGGGGCCGTGGCGGCTGCCGCTCGACGGCGAAGCCCTGTCGCCATCGGCCTCGCCCGAGGTGAAGCCGAACGCGGAGACCTGGCTCGACTTCACCGATCTCGTCTTCATCGACCCTGTCAGCACCGGCTACAGCCGCTTCGTCGCGAGCGGCGAGGACGCGCGCAAGTCCTTCTATTCCGTCGACGGCGACGTCAATTCGATCGCGCTCGTGATCCGCCGCTGGCTCGAAAAGCACGACCGGTTGACCTCGCCGAAATACGTCGCCGGCGAAAGCTATGGCGGCATTCGCGGACCGAAGGTGGTGCGCCAATTGCAGCTCCAGCATGGGGTCGGCGTCAGGGGATTGATCCTGGTCTCGCCGCTGTTCGACTTCCGCGAGTTCGCCGGCACGAGCCTGCTGCAATATGTCGCGACACTGCCGAGCTATGTGGCGGTCGCGCGCGAGGCCAAGGGACCGATCACGCGCGCCGATCTCGCCGACGTCGAGGCCTATGCGCGCGGCGAATTCCTGGCCGATCTCGTCAAGGGCGAGGCGGACAGGGACGCGACCAACCGGCTCGCCGACAAAGTCGCCGAGCTCACCGGTATCGACCAGGCGGTGAGCCGCAGGCTCGCCGGCCGGTTCGACGTCGGTGAATTCCGCCGCGAATTCGATCGCAAGAACGGCAAGGTGACGGGACGCTACGACGGCTCCGTGCGCGGTTTCGATCCCTATCCGGATTCCGGCAGCTCGCGCTTTGGCGATCCCTCGGGCGATGCACTCCAGGCGCCACTCACGAGTGCCGCGGTTGATGTCCTCACGCGCAAGCTCAACTGGCGGCCGGACGGGTCCTATGAAGTCCTGAACGGCAGTGTCGAGGGGCACTGGGATTTCGGCCGCGGCCTCAACCCGCCGCAATCGGTGTCGGAGCTGCGCCAGATTCTCGCCACCGACGCGAAGCTGAACGTGTTGGTCGCGCACGGCCTGTTCGATCTCGCCACGCCCTATTTCGGATCGAAGCGCGTGCTCGACCAGTTGCCGGCCTTCGTCACGCAGCGCGTGAAATTCGTCGTTTATCCCGGCGGCCACATGTTCTATTCGCGCGACGGTTCGCGGCAGTCGATGCGGAGTGAGGTCGAGACGTTGATCAGGGAATAGAGCATGATCCGGAAAAGTGCGTAGCGGTTTTCCGATAGGATCATGCTCCGGCTAAATAGGCCGGCGCTTGCGCGGCTGATATCGACGGCCGATCTCGCGGGCGACGACTTTTTCCGGCTTGACGTTGGCACCGGCGATCCAGATGTCGCTCACCTTGCCGCGCTTGTCGCGGACGCGGCGAACCGGCTCGCCATGGCTGGAGTAACCGGCGGCCCAGGCGAGCTTGCCGGTGTCGCGGCCGGTGACCTCGATCTCGGCGGCATCCATGAATGGGTTATTGAACTGCGGATTGGCGACGAGCACGCGATTGCCCGCGGGCACGAGATCAGTGGCTCCCCAGATCGTCCACCAGCGGCCAGTCCAGTCGCGCACGCGCCGGTCCGGCGCGCCGCGTGTCTTGAACACGCGCAGGATCTGCAGCGCGCCGTCCATCCAGAACGGCGCAGCGCCGTCGATGGAGTTGCTGAGGATGCTGATCGCGAGCTCGCAATCAGGAATGGAGCAGGTCCGGGAGATGTAGCCCTGGAAACCGCCACCATGGCCGAACCAGTCCCAGCCGTCGGTTTTGCCGGCGTTGACGCCGAGCCCGTAGTAGCCCTCGAAGCTCTGCGGGATGCGCCAATGGTGTCGCGTCATCTCGCGGCGGCTCGCGACCGAGAGCACGCTCTTTTTCGCATTGGGTGCGAGCTGCGCGAAGAAGCGGGCGGTGTCGCCGGCAGTCGCGACGAAGCCTGCGGCGGAGGCCATCGCGTGCGCGGGATTGTCGCCGGGGATCACGCAGCGTGCGCCGAACGGCACTTTTCGTGTGTGGCCGCACGCGAATGGCTTGCCTTTGGCAAGGGGGGCATTCGGTTCGGTCTCACGTAAGCCGGCCGGCTCGATGATCTCGCGCTTGATCCAGGCGGGGTAAGGCTCCTTCGTCACGGCCTCGATGACGACACCGAGCAGGCCAAAACCATGGTTGGAATATTTGAAGCGCGTGCCGGGTTCGACCGCGGTCGGCAGCTTCAATTCCGCGAGCAGCTCGTTCGCGTTGAGATAGGGGCGGGTGTCGATGAACTGGCCGGAATCGGCGCCGTCGCGCGTCAGCCCCGCGCTGTGCGAGAGCAGTTGCGCGATCGTCGTCTCGGCGACGCGCGGATGCAGGCCGCCGACATATTGGCCGACCGGATCGTCGAGCCGGAGCTTGCGCTGCTCGCGCAGCTTCATGATGCCGGCGGAGGTGAAGCTCTTCGAGTGCGAGGCGATGCGGAAACGGTGGCGGGGCGTGAGCTTCTCGCCGGTGTCGAGATTGGCAAGGCCGAATGCGTGCTCGGCGACGACCTCGCCGCGATGGGCGAACGCGACGATGACGCCGGGCTGTTGGATGGTCGTCAGCTGGAATTCGATCCAGGAGCTAATGTAGTCGATCGCGGATCGCAGCCACGGGTCCATTGCGCACCAATTTGCGAGGGAAAGATTTGGTGCGGGAGGCTAGCCGAGAAAGTGGAACGGGCACAACCCCAAGGTTGTGCCCGTTCAATTCATTCGAAGATGCGAGGTCTCAGTAGACCGACGGCTCAGTAGATCAGCGTCGCGCCGGTCGGCTTATCGAGCGCGGCGGCGAGCGAGCGATATTCGGAGCTGTCGGTGCCGGCGAGCGAAGCGACCTTGTTGAGGTGATACTGCGCCTGTTCGCGGTTGCCCTGCTCGAGCTGCCAGAGGCCGTAATACTGCCAGGTGCGGACGTGGTTCGGATCGTCCTTCAGCGCCAGCTCGTAATAGTCCTTCGAGGACTGGTAATCACCGAGCTTGCGATAGGAGTAGCCGATCAGGTTTGCGACATCGGCGACGTCGTCGCGCTTGAGCGATTTCAGCTGATCGATCGCGCCCGTGTAGTCGTGACGGTCGTAGATCGCAGTATAGGCGGTGCGATAGGCCGCAAGGAATTTGGGATCGCTGACGGAGGAGCTCTTCTTCTTGCCCTTTTTGGACGAGCTGTCCGACTTCGGCGGCGAAGAGGGCTCGTCGCTGCCCGCGGCATAGGCGCTGGACAGCACCGGTGCAGCCGCCAGCGTCATGGCGACAAGTCCCGGCACAACAAGCATTGAGAGTTTGCGCATCTAAGTTCTCCGGTATGGAACGTGGCGATCCTACACGATTGCCCGAAGACCGGAACACCCGTGGGGCAAAAACATTCCCGCCTCGCACGATCTATTCGTCCTGCCGCAGATGACAAACTTGTCATCGAGATGAACGGAAGCCTGCAACGGCCTTCAGACCGGGTTCAGTGCGCAGCCCCTAGGCTCCCACCCACGATCGAAGAGGTGACGAGAGGGCGCCGCCTCAAGATCCTTCCAAGAGGAGACCACCATGTTGAAGACCATTTCCGCAGCCTTGCTCGCCGCTTCCGTGATCGCAGCCCCGGCCTTCGCCGCTGAAGCCGGCAAGACCACCACGACCGCGCCGGTGATCAAGGCGGACCAGAGTCAGACCAAGGCGGCGAACACTGCCGTCAAACCGGATGCGGGCGTCAAGGCCGACACGAAGGCTTCCGACGTCAAGGCGGACGCCAAGGTGGACACCAAGTCGAAGGCGATGAACGCCAACGCCGCCGCCACCCCCGACGAGCACAAGTCCGTGCGCAAGCATCGCCATCACCACAAGCAGGTCACGGCCAAGGAGACGCTGAAGGCGCAGCCGGACGTGACCAAGCCGGTGACATCTGACAAGCGCAACTGACGACTGATCCCGCGCGGCGGCATCCCTGGCATTGCCCCGCCGCCGCGTGCGGAATTCAGGCCCGGTCCGTTCGCCGTGCCTCGCGCGAAAGCTCGAGGTGTCGGCGGCGGGCCGGTGCGTCGTTGCGCCGCTGCAGGCGAACTCCCTTCATGCAGGGTTGGGATCGTGCGGGCTTGGGTTCGTAGAAGCTTGGGGCTAGAACATCTGCGAATCTGATCGAGCGGAGAGCGGGGCCTGTGGGGCGATTGGCGAGATGTGCGGTGATCCTGGCGTTGCCGTTGGCGCTTGCGGCATGTTTCGGCAGCGACGGTGATCGTCCAACGCTGTTGGGTGGGACCCAGGCCGGAGGGCCGCAGCCGTTTCCCGACAATTTCCGCGGCGACACGCTGGCCTTGATGCGCAGCTATCTGAACAATCCGGTCGGAGTGCGCGACGCCAGCATGGCTGATCCGGTGCTGCGCGAGGTTGGCGGGCGCCAATTCTATGTGAGCTGCCTGCACTTCACCCCGCGCGAGACCGATGGCGGCTACAAGGGCATGCGCGAGCGCGCCGTGATTTTCGTCAATGGGCGGAGCGACCGCGTCGTCGATCGGACGAGCGAGCTCTGTGCCGGTGCGGTTTACGCACCCTTTCCGGAACTGGAAAAGATGACGCGGTAGCGCAAAGCCCGCCTTCATCGCCTCGTGATAGGACGGATCGCGCCGGAGCCGCTGGATCACATTTTGGCGAGCTTTGAACGGGGCGGTTTCGTCTCGCGACAAATCCTCACGGCAGGCCCTGCGCAGGCGACGAGAGCAGCCGGCGCAAGGCGACGTGACGGAACAAAATCGCGCTGTTGCCACCCCGTCACAGTAACGAACGATCAACGTTCCGGCATCGTCGCGAAGCAACCAAATTCACGCCACGTTGTTTGCTGAGGGTCGAATTTGAAAGCACGGGGATGATCATGAAGAGGTTTTTGCTCGGAGCAGTCGCGCTGCTGGCGCTGGCCGCGCCGGCCGCTGCTGCCGACATGCAGCCGCGTACCTACACCAAGGCGCCGGCCTATACGCCGCCGCAGGTGATCTACAATTGGACCGGTTTCTACATCGGCGGCCATGTCGGCGGCGCCTTCGCCGGCGACAACAGCTTCCAGTCGAGCGACGCCCGCTTCCTCGGCGGCGTGCAGGGCGGCTTCGACTACCAGTTCGCGCCCAATTGGGTGGTGGGTATCGAGGCCCAGTATTCCTGGCTGCCGACCAACAACAACGGCGTCACGTTCCCGCTGGGCACGCAGGTGACGTCCAACACCGACCAGCTCGGGTCGGTGACCGGTCGCATCGGCTATACCTGGGGACCAACGCTGCTCTACGCCAAGGGCGGTTATGCCTGGCGCAATAACGGTCTTGGCGTGAACATCGCCGGGGTGCCGCAGACCTTCACCACCACCGGCAACAGCAAGGACGGCTACACCGTCGGCGCCGGCCTCGAATACATGTTCGCGCCGAGCTGGTCGGCCAAGGCCGAGTACCAGTATTACAACTTTGGCAGCACCACCTTCACCTCCGGCCCGGCGACATCGTCGGCGTCCGTGGCCGGGAGGACGAGCATACCGTCAAGGTCGGTGTGAACTATCGGTTCGGCTGGGGCGGGCCGGCGGCCTCGCGCTACTGACCTACCGCTCACGACCAGGATCTGACAAAGGCCGGCTCCCGCCGGCCTTTCGTTTGTCCAGATCCCGTTGCCGGCCTTCCGTTTGCTTTACGTGAACCATCTGGCGCGTCATTTGCTTGCAAACAGCGCGGGCGCGCCTTCTCACGCGCGTCATGGGGCCGGGGTAAAGCAAAAATAATTTTTGCGATTTACGGAACTCGCGCTCCGGAACGCGTTATATGAGAATTATCGGGCTGGTGGGACGACGGACATGCGTATCTTTGTGTCGGCAGTGGTGCTCTCGTGCTTCACCTGCCTGCCGTGCTCTGCACAGACAATCCTCAAATCCGAACCCCTGATGCTGGCGCCCTATGAGGTCGCCTTCGTCAAGGACGCCTCCTGTCCGTCGGGCAAGGTGCTGAAGGTCACTGGCGCGATCCGCGGGCTGCATCGCCGCAAGGCCTGCGTGGCCCTGGCGGGCGAGCAGGCGTCTCTCGCGACCGCGACCCCCTGACTCAAGATAACAGCTCAAGCTCCATCCTCGACTGCTGGTCGGCCTCGGCCTTGTTCTTGGCGGGGTCCTCGCCCTGAGCTGCCTGGCAGGGCGCAATCTCGTAGTCGTTGTCGAGCACCCGGCGCGGTCCCCGCTGCTCGTCGTCCGCGATCACGTCGACGACGAGGCCACTTCGCTGCGCGAGCTTCCAGACGTCGGATTCGCTCGGATAGGCCTTGCTGATCTGGGCCTCGTTGCAGAACAGGGCGTAGGGCATTCTTCCCACTCCAGGAAAGCCCGTTAACGACTTTGCGGGTGAGGGGTTCCGGCCGGCGGCCGGATCACGGCGCCGTGATCGGAGCGGTCGGGCCCTGAGTCCTTAATGAGTCCTGAATTCCCAAAAAAAGAATCCCTGGGACTCTCCGGCCGGAATCAGCGGATGTTTTCGGCCATGACGAGCGACCTGAAAACCTCCTGCGGGCACATGCTCCTGCCCCTGACGCTGGCGCTGTTTGGTGCCTGCGCGGCCAATCTCTGGCTGGTGTGGTCCTGGCTATAGGCTCCCGACTGGAGAACCGGCCCTACTTATCGGCCGGTGGACGGGGGGAGGGGTCGCGGATGGCGGCGCACAATTTGGTCAGGGTGGCCGTGCAATATTCCTCGCGCTCGCGCTCGAACCGCTCCTGATGCTTGCGGAAATTGGCAATCCGGGCCTGCATCTCGCTGCGGAAGTCGCCGCTTGCCCGCGCCGGCGGGAGCTTGACGGGCTGAGGCTGCGGAGAGGACTGGGGCGGCTCGATCTCGGCCGTGACGGGCTCGACGGCGACGATCTCGACGGTCGCCGCCGGCGAATCCGACGGCGCGCCCGGCTGAAGGAAATCATCCTTCTTGCCAGTCACCGATTGGACGAAGGCCAGTGTCTGCGCGATCAGTGCGTCGCGTTCCCTGATCCACTTCATGATCCACCTCAGCCGCGCCCCCCATTCCAACAAAGCGGCCGCGCCGAATCAAGGGTCCGTTTGCAAAGGGGATTGCATATTTTTCCCGATCGCCCGACATTGGTCGGATGAATGCCGAAGACAAACGGATGGACGAAGCGGAGGGCTTGAGGCTCGTCCGCGCATTCCTGTCGCTGCCGCCCGACAAGCGGGCGGAGGTGATCGCGTTTGTCGAGGAATTGGCGCGTGCCCATGGCCGGCCCGAAAAGGGCAACGAGGTATCGCCGCAGTGACGGCTAGCGCTGGCGCGGATTGACGTTGGGCTCGAACGGCGCGCCGACCACCCGAACCGGTGTCTTCTGAGCGCTGACGGCGGTCGCCATCCGCTGGGCGACCTGCTTTGCCGGATCAGGTGTTGGCGCCGGCTCGAACAGCGCAACTGTGCCGGCCACGGCGCCACAGCACAGCGTCACCGTCGCCAGCAAAAACATGTTTCGGTTTTCTTCCCTGATCCGCATGGGTCGAGAACGAGCGACGCACGTCTTTGGTTCCGGTCTGGCCCTATGGGATCGGCCATCTCCGAGACGATTGGATCCTGTACACTGGCTTGCCACTTGATTTGACCTAGTCCGATGATCTCCAATCGTCCTCCCGTGCTCGCTCACGAACGTTTCCTCGCCGACCGCGAGAATTTCGCCGGCCTCGATCTCGCTGCCCGGTTCGAGCGGATCGAGCGGACCAACCTTGGGGCGCGGCGACTTCGGTGTCGGGCCTCGGCTCGGAGGACCCCGCGACCGCCGCGATCCGGGAGGCGCTTGCTCCCCTGCTGCAACGGCTCGGCGCGCGCTCGCTGCTCGATGCGCCCTGCGGCGATGCCGGATGGATCGGCCGCCTGAAGCTCGATGTCGATTACACCGGTATCGACATCGTGCCGTCGCTGATCGAGGCCAACCGGCGGCGTGTGGCAGGCGGCGGGTCGTCGGGCCGGTTTCTCGTTGCCGACATCACGCGCGATACGCTGCCGCGTGCGGATGTCATTCTCTGCCGGGACTGTCTGGTGCATTTGAGCCTTGCGAATATCGATCGCCCCCTCGCGCGGTTCCGGGAGAGCGGCGCGCGCTTCCTGCTGACCACCACCTTTCCGGAATGGGATGCAAATCGCGATTGCGAGGACGGCGACTGGCGGGCGCTGAACATGGAGAAGTCGCCGTTCGACTGGCCGGCGCCGCACGCGCTGATCAACGAGCGTTGCGAGGAGGGCGGTGGCGGCTGGCGCGACAAGAGCCTCGGGCTCTGGCGGCTGGATCAATTGCCCGAAGGCGGCTGCGTTCCAAGAACCATCTCGGCCGATCGTAAAACATACTGAGTGCGCAATTACAGGTAGCATGAGCAGAATCGCCGGTGATTTCAAGACGCTGGGATGCAAGTGATGTTTTGCACCTCGCGTTGGCGATGCGACGGATGTGAATCTGGAGTATTCCGATGATCGATGCCAAATGCAGTTGCGGCGCTCTTGCGCTGTCGCTTCCGGGGCCATCCAGTCTGGTCGTCGCCTGTCACTGTATCGATTGCCAGCGACGAACGGGTGCGCCGTTCGGCATCGGTGCGTTTTATCCTGCTGACGTCGTCACGATCTCAGGAGCGCCCAAGGCGTACGTTCGGACAGCGGCAAGCGGTGGCAAGGTCCGCAGCTATTTCTGTGCCGACTGCGGTTCGACGGTCTATTGGAAAGCCGACAATCTACCCGCGATGATCGCTGTTGCCGTCGGTGCGATCGCGGACCCAAACTACCCGGCTCCCGTCAGATCGATTTTCGAGCAGTCGAAACACGCCTGGGCGGAAATCGCCGGCGCCGAGCGTTTCCAGCAAAGCAGTGTGCCGAAGCATTCGAGCTGAGAGCCGTGCGTCAAAAGCTGGTGCCGGCTGAGGGGATTGAACCCCCGACCTTCGGTTTACAAAACCGCTGCTCTACCGCTGAGCTAAGCCGGCGACGCCTGAGAAAGCGGGCAGGGGCCGTTACATGCCGGGGCCGTCCACCCTTGCGCGCCGCAATATCAGACTTGGTCGGAAAGTGCCAGAACCGCGATCGTCGTCGCAAGACATGAATCAGGCGGCCTTGCGGGCCGCCTGATGTGTCGCGTTCGACGTGAGCCGCTTACTGGCAGATGTGCCGGCGGCCGTCGTCGCCCTTGAAGTAAGTGCCGGGCGTGCAGACGAAGCCGTTACGCTGGGCATAGGTGCGGGTGTCCCA
Organism: Bradyrhizobium genosp. SA-3; assembly: GCF_004212635.1. Classification (GTDB taxonomy): domain Bacteria; phylum Pseudomonadota; class Alphaproteobacteria; order Rhizobiales; family Xanthobacteraceae; genus Bradyrhizobium. Next base: position 35,402 of record NZ_PSRT01000004.1, read on the forward strand.
GCCGCGATTGTCCCACGAACGGTCGTAGGCGTAGGAATTGTCCCAGGCGCGGAACGGAGCGGTTGCGATCGCGCCCGCGGTGCCGATCGCGGCACCAGCTACACCCGCCGCGACATCGGTCGGCCAGAAGCCGGTGCGGCTCCTGTTCCAATCGTTATTCCAGTCGCCGCTGTTGGTCTGCCGATAGGACATGCGGCGATGGCGATAACCCCTGTCGGTGTACGGGTTTCCCGGTCCGAGGTTCTGGCAGTTGGCATCCGGGAACTGGGCCGAGCAGCGGGCAGGATTGTTGACCACCGCCTGTGCCATCGCGGGGCCCGCGAGAGTGGTGGTCGCGATCGCGACGGCGCCGAGGAGTTTGATATTCATGATTGTTTGGCTCCCGTTGTGATTGAACGGGGGCTAAATGCCGAGCGCGTCGGACGTTCCGGTGAAACCGGTCGATTTTCGCAGCTGGACGGTCAAACGGATGTGAGCATGGTTCCGGCCGGTGCGCTCGATGCCGTTAACGCTTCGCTAGTGCGGTTTGCAGCATTTGAGCAGCGCGCAATCCTTGCACATTAGGCTTACCGGAAATTGGTGAGCGGGCCTTAACCCTCTCTGCGTCGCTATCGGATAGGTTGTCGCCGGATAACCGGGGGCCTCTCATGCGCGCTGCGGCGCTCGCTGCCTTTTTGATCGGACTGCCTGCGACGGCGCTTGCCGACGGCGGCTTCGATATCGTCGTTCCCGGCCGTCCCGGCGTGCCGATCATCATCAACAACATCGACGCGTCCTATAGCGTCGTCGAGGGCGTCTGGGGCCTCGGCAAGAACCAGCAGGTGCAGCCTACGATCTATGGCGGGCGCTATATCGCCGAGCGGCAGCCCGACGACGTCGGCCATTATTATCCGACGCTGGGCCTGCGGCCCGGCTACGGCCGGCTCGAGGTCGAGCCGCCTGCGAACCGCAAATTGCCCAAGCCAGCCGAGAGCTACCACCAGAGCTGGGGCGCGCAATCGGCGCCGCTGCCGCCGCAGATGGACGTGCCCGTCGATCCACCGCCGGTGATCTTCGCGCCCGAGATCAACGACCATCCTCGGCGCCCTCGGCCACGGCCGCATACAGAGATCCCCGGCAAGCCGCCGGGTTAGCAAACGTGAAAACCCAAAAAACGGAAATCAACAGGAGAGAGTAATGCGTCAGATGATTTCGGGACTGGTCGCGGCGGCTGCCGTGATGTTCGTCGCTACCGCGCCCGCCGCGGCCTGCGGCTTCACCACGTGCGCGCCGGTTGCGCCGGTCTATTCCGGCTGCAACACCGGCTGCGGCGGCTATGGTTATGGGTACGGCTACGGCTATGGAGCCTATGAGCGCCTCGCCGAGCCGACCACGCAGTATTATTACGTCAACCAGGGGCCGACCTACACCGGCCCGGGCGCCTTCGCGCCGTATCCGACCTATCGTGAGGACGCGGTCGTCGCGCCCGCCAATTATGGCTATGGTTACGGCTATCGTGCCGCTTATCGCTATCACCGCCCGTACTATCGTCCGTATCGCTACGGCTACGGCCCGCGCTATGGCTATCTGCCGCGCGTGCACTACGGCTACGGTCCGCGCTATGGCTACGCTCATCGCCGCGCACCGTACTACGGCGGTCACCGCGTGTTGCGCCGCTATTACTGATCTCAGATCGGCTCAGCCAACGAGGCGCCCGTTCGCGTGATGCGGACGGGCGTTTTGCTTTCGGTGAGCGTGCCGTGGCCGCGATCAATCAGGTCGATAGCCCGCCTACGCCTACCGGCTACGGCGTGGAGCCTTCGCTGGCTTCGCATCATGATGTTCTGAGCTGGCTTGCCCAGCCGTAGCTCGCGAAGCGAGCGAAGGCTGGTGGGGGAGGCAGGACTCGAACCTGCGAAGCCATGAGGCGGCTGATTTACAGTCAGCTCCCTTTGCCACTCGGGACACTCCCCCGCTCGATGGCAGCACTATCGGGCCGGACCTTGCCGGCGGACCGAAGACGGCCATGGAACGTGAAGGCCGCGACAACCCGTATCGGGGCGCGACCGGGCGCGTTTATGGGCGAAGCAGTGGGGCAAAGTCAACCGAGGCGAACAGCTAAAATCGCCCCTGAAGGCACCGAAATTGCCATATTCCGGGACCCGTGACACAAGCGAGCCCATGAAGGATCGAAAATTCGGCCCCAAGGGGGCTCGCGGCGGGGCTAAGCCCTTCAACAGGCCCGGGAAATCGGCCGGCCGTCCGGCCTGGCGCGACCGCGATTCGCACCCCGACGGGCCTGTCATCCTCTATGGCTGGCACACCGTCACGATGGCGCTCGCCAACCCGCAGCGGCGGATCCGCAAGCTGACGCTGACCGAGAACGCCGCAAGGCGGCTCGCCGACGAAAACATCGCAACCCGCATCGCGCCCGAGATCGTCCGGCCCCAGGAGATCGACCGTCTGCTGTCGCCAGACGCCGTGCATCAGGGGTTGCTTGCGGAAGCCGATCCGCTGCCTTCGCCTGACATCGAGACCTTGAAGCAGGAAGGCATGGTGCTGGTGCTCGACCAGATCACCGATCCCCACAATGTCGGCGCGATCCTACGCTCCGCCGCGGCCTTTGCGGTGAAGGCGATCGTCACCACCGCGCGTCACAGCCCGGAAGCCACCGGCGTGCTCGCCAAGGCAGCCTCCGGTGCGCTCGAGCTCGTGCCGCTCATCACCGTACAAAACCTCGCCCGCGCGCTCACTGCGCTGAACGAGCGCGGCTTTCAGACCGTCGGGCTCGACAGTGAGGGCAGCGAGGATCTCAGCGACGTCGCGCTGCGTGAGCCGCTGGCGCTGGTGTTAGGGGCCGAAGGCAAGGGCCTCAGGCAGTTGACCCGCGAGACCTGTAGCGTCGTGGCGCGGCTCGACATGCCCGGCGAGATCAAGAGCCTCAACGTCTCGAACGCCGCCGTGCTCTCGCTCTATGTCGGCGCAAGCAGGCTCGGGCTGATGAAGCAGGGCGCGAGGTCGTAGACCGAAGGCAGACTTTACCCGATCATCTCCCGCACCATCGGCACCACCTTGCGCCCATAAAGCTCGATGCTGCGCATCAGCTTCTCGTGCGCCAAGGGACCTGCCGAATATTTCAGCTGGAAGCGCGAAATGCCAAGCGCCTTTGCAGTCTTGGCGATCTTGCGCGCAACGGTCTCGGGCGAGCCGACATAGAGCGAGCCGTGCTCGGCTTCGCTGACGAACTCGTCGCGGCCCATCGGCGGCCAGCCGCGTTCCTTGCCGATGCGGTCGCGCATGGCCTTGTAATCGGGCCACAACTCTTCACGCGCCTGTTCGTCGGTCTCGGCGATATAGCCGGGCGAATGCACGCCGATCGGCTGTGCCGGGCGGCCGAACTCTTTGAACGCGCGGTGATAGAGCTCGACGTAGGGCGCAAAGCGCGCGGGGTCGCCGCCGATGATCGCGAGCATCAGGGGCAGGTCGTAATGCGCGGCACGCACCACCGATTGCGGGCTGCCGCCGACGCCGATCCAGGTCTTGAGCGTGCCGTTCTCGACAGGGGGATAGACGAGCTGGTCCTTCAGCGGCGGACGCAGCTTGCCCTCCCAGGTCACCGGCTGCTGCGACAAGAGCGCGGCGAACAGGTCGAGCTTCTCTTCGAACAGCTCTTCGTATTTGCGCAGGTCGAAGCCGAACAAAGGAAAGGATTCGGTGAACGAGCCGCGGCCGAGGATCACCTCGGCGCGGCCATTCGAGAGCGCATCCAGCGTGGCAAAGCGCTGGAACACGCGGATCGGATCGTCCGAGCTCAGCACCGTCACCGCCGAGCCGAGATGGATGCGTTTCGTGCGCGCCGCGACGGCCGCGAGTACGGTCTCGGGCGAGGAGATCGCAAAATCGGCGCGATGGTGTTCGCCGAGGCCGATGAAGTCGAGACCGAGCTCGTCGGCCAGCACGGCTTCATCGACGACGTTGCGGATCACCTGCGCATGCGGAAGCATCGCGCCGGAGGCGTCCTTGGTGACGTCGCCAAAGGTATCCAGTCCGAATTCGAGCGGTGCGGTCATCGATGAGGTCTCTGTGGGCGCAGCTGGTGGCTGTCATTGAGGGAGGGGTCGTTTGCGGTGGAGCTAGGCCGCGGCGGCCGGTGCAACAATGCTGCTTCGAGAAACGCACCGTTTCCTTTTTGGAGGGTGTTAGATGCGTGTTCAGTCGGCCTCGGCGAACATCCCGACCAGAGTCTCGCGCAGCCAGCGCTGCGCCGGCACGGTGTCGTTGCGCTGGTGCCAGAACAGGCTGACGATGCGCGGCGGCGCGCGAAGCGGAAGCGGCATGGCGTGCAGGAACGGTGCATGCCGGGATTGCGAGCGCAGGTCGCTCGGCAGCACGGCAATCAGGTTGGACTGGCGAACGACCTCGTAGGCGGCGCTGTAGTGATTGACGGTCGCGACCAGGTTGCGCGATAGGCCACGAGAGGCCAGGAAGAGATCGTAGGACGGCAAGGTCTTGCCGGCGAGACTCACATCGACGTGCCCCGCGTTGAGGAAGGCCCGCGTGCTGAGCCGTTTCTGGGCCGCGAGCGGATGGCCGCGCCGCATGAAGCAGGCGTAGTCGACTGTCCAAAGCGAGCGCGAGCGGATGGCGGCCGGCTGCTGCGCTTCGTTGACATAGACGCTGAGCACGCAATCGACCCTGTTGTCCTCGAGCTGATCGGCGATCTCGACGACAGTATTGGGCACGGTGTGGACGCGCGACTTCGGCGCAACCTTGCCGAGATGGCCGAGCAGATTCGGCATCACCAGCGAGGAGACGTAGTCCGACATCGACAGGCTGAATTCGGTCTGTGCACGGGCAGGATCGAACACCTGCTCGTCGAGCGCACCGCGCACGCTTTCGAGGGCCTCGCCGATCGGCTCCCACAGCACCACGGCGCGCTGGGTCGGGCGGATGCCGGTGCCGGCTCGCACGAACAGGGGATCGCCGAGCGCGTCGCGCAGCCGCGCGAGCGCGTTGCTGACCGCTGGCTGGGTCATCCGCAACGCATTCGCCGCGCGCGTGACGCTGCCCTCGGTCATCAGCGCCTCGAAGACTTTCAGGAGGTTGAGGTCGAGCGCGCGGAACGACACGAACATTCACCACAGTGATATATCAGATCATAATTATAAATTATGACGATAATGTCACTTTGTCTATGGTTCCCTCCCGAGCGGCGCGCCGGGCCCGTGACAATCGAGGGGGACTTTCATGTCGATGATATCGGCGCGCATCGAGCGCCTTCCATTCGCGCGCTTCCACACGCATCTGCTGTTGATGGGCGGGCTCGGCTATATGTTCGACGCGATGGACGCGGCCGTGCTGGCGTTCATCCTGCCGGTGCTGCGCACGGCCTGGAATTTGTCGAGCGTCGAGATCGGGGTGCTCGGCAGCAGCACCTATATCGGCTTCCTGTTCGGCGCGTTGCTGGCGGGCACGCTGGGCGACCTGATCGGCCGCCGGGCGGTGATGATGTCGGCGCTGGCGCTCTATTGCGCGGCATCGATCGTGAGTGCGGCGGTGGACACGTGGCCATCCTTCTTCGCCGCCCGCGTCGTCGCCGGCATGGGCACCGGTGCCGAGAGCGCGATCATCGCGCCCTATCTCGCCGAGTTCGTCGCGCGGCGCTTCCGCGGCAGCTTCACCGGCGCTCTGGCCGGCTTCTTCTCCTTCGGTTTCGTCGCGGCGGCCTTGCTCGGCTACTTCATCGTTCCCGCCTATGAAAACGGCTGGCGCATCGTGCTGGTGATCACCGCCGTGCCGGTCGTCATGCTGTTGTGGTGGCGCAGGGCGCTGCCGGAATCGCCGCGCTGGCTGGAAAGCCGCGGCAGAGGCAAGGAAGCCGAAGCCGTGCTGGACAGGATCGAAGCCGGATTCGCCCGTGAGGGTCACGCGCTGTCGCAGCCGGTCGTCGATGCGGTCAGTCCGCCCGTCACCGGGGGAACGCTGCTGGCCAATTTCGCCGCGCTGCTCGCCGGCCGGCAGGCGCGCATCACCATCATGACCTGGATCATGTGGCTGGCGATCACCTTCAGCTACTATTCCTTCTTCGTCTGGATTCCCGGCCTTCTGGTCCAGAACGGCATGAGCATCACCAAGAGCTTCGCCTATTCGATCGCGATCTATTGCGCGCAGATTCCCGGCTACTTCAGCGCCGCCTGGTTCAACGAGCGCGTCGGCCGGCAGGCGACGATCGCGTCCTACATGGTGCTCGGCGGCGCCAGCGCGCTCGGACTCGCTTTCGCGCACAGCGACCAGCAGATCATGCTCGCGGGCATCTGCCTGTCGTTCTTCATGAACGGCACCTATGCGGGCGTCTATGCCTATACGGCGGAAGTGTTTCCGACGCCGGTCAGGACCACCGGCGCCGGCCTCGCCTCCGCGATCGGCCGCATTGGCGCGATCGTCTCGCCGATCCTGGTCGGTTATCTCTATCCCAATTTCGGCTTTGCCGGCGTGTTTGGCATCACCACCAGCGTTCTGCTGATCGGCGCGGTGGCCGTCGTTCTGATGGGCGTGCGGACGCGGGGCCGCTCGTTGGAGGAGATTGCGGCGGGTGAAGTCGCATGAGGAAGGCGAGACGCCAGGCCGATCCGCTGCTCTGCAATGTGGCGGCCGCGCAGGGCAGGGTGGAGCAGCCGAATGCCCTGTTCTCGGCGCTGGACGACGCGTTGAAATCGGCGATCGGGCACAAGCTGTTCACCATCCTGACCTATGACGGCGACAGCGGCGAAGCAGCGCGGGTCTATTCCAATCTCCCCGGCCCGTATCCGACCGGCGGACGCAAGCGCCTGGCGCCAGGCCCGTGGACCGAGGTCGTTCTCGATCGCGGCGAGGCCTATATCGGCCGCACCCAGGATGATTTGCGCAACGTCTTTCCCGACCACGAGCTGATCGCCTCGCTCGGCTGCGAGAGCGTGCTCAACATGCCCGTGCGCTGGCGCGGGCGCACGCTCGGTTCGCTCAATCTGCTCCACGAGTCAGGCTGGTACGGCGCGGACGACGTTGCGGCGTGCCTTCCGTTTGCCCAGCTCGCGCTGCCCGCGCTGCTCACACAGTCCTGACCAGACAGGAAACGACCATGCCCAGCACACTTTTCACGAACGCCGCTCTGCTCGATCCGCTCCAGCCGGACCTCTTAGAGGGACATCACGTGCTGGTCGAGGACAATCTGATCAAGGAGGTCTCCGACCGGCCGCTCCAGGTCTCGGCCGATCGGACGATCGACCTGAAGGGCAAGACGTTGATGCCCGGCCTGATCGACCTGCATGTTCACGCGGTGGCGGTCGAGCTCAATCTGGCGCAGCAGGTGCACATGCCGAACGTGCTGGTGACGCTGCGCTCGACGCTGCTGCTGCGCGGCATGCTCCGGCGCGGCTTCACCACCGTCCGCGACGCCGGCGGCGCCGGCCATGCGCTGAAACAGGCGATCGAGACCGGCCTGACCGACGGCCCGCGGCTGTTCGTCTCCGGCCGTGCGCTGAGCCAGACCGGCGGCCATGGTGACATGCGGGCGCGCTCGGACTACCTCGCCAGCGACGCGCCGTGTCCCTGCTGCGTGCGTGTCGGCGCGCTGGCACGCGTCGCCGATGGCGTCGACGGCGTGCGCAAGGCGGCGCGCGAGGAGCTGCAGATGGGCGCCGACCAGATCAAAATCATGGCGTCGGGTGGCGTCGCCTCGCCGACCGATCCGGTCGGCGCCTTCGGCTACTCCGAGGACGAGATCCGCGCCATCGTCGAGGAGGCGCGCGGGCGCCAGACCTATGTGCTGGCCCATGCCTACACCGCTGCTGCCATCGCACGCGCCGTTCGCTGCGGCGTGCGCACGATCGAGCACGGCAATCTGGTCGATGCTCCGACCGCGCGCTTGATGGCCGAGAAGGGCGCCTATGTGGTGCCGACGCTCGTCACCTATGAGGCGCTGGCGAACGAGGGTGCGCAATATGGCCTCCCGCCCGAGAGCGTGGCCAAGATCGCCGATGTTCGCGACGCCGGTCTGCGTTCCCTCGCGATCTACCGCGACGCCGGCGTCAAGATGGGGTTCGGCAGCGATCTGCTTGGACCGTCCCAGCGTCTCCAGAGCGACGAATTCCGCATCCGGGCCGAGATTCTCGGTCCGCGCGCCGTCATCGCCAGCGCGACATTGATCGGCGCCGAGGTGCTCGGCATGGAAGGCAAGCTCGGCCGGATCGTGCCCGAATCCATCGCGGACCTCTTGGTGGTCGACGGCAATCCGCTGCGCGACGTTTCCTGCCTGCTCGGCCAGGGCGAGCACATTCCGCTGGTGATGAAGGCAGGCAATGTCCAGTTCGACAGGCTGAACGCCTAGAGCATGATCCAGTGTGAAGCGGTTTTCCGAAAGGATCATGCTCAGACAAAAACCTAAAGCGCGATGACGATTCATCCCAACCTCATCGCGCTTTAGCTCTACCGCCACATCCCCCGCATCCTCGCCCCGATGTCGATCTTCGGGCCCTGCGCCGCGGTGCGGGCCGCACCGGGGGCGGCCTTCGGCCAGGCGGTGCGCTCGAACAGATAGACCAGTTGCTCCGGGATGAAGCGGGTGCGCGAGGCGTAGACGTGGCGGTCGCCCTTGGCGGCCTGGCCGTGGACAAAGAAGCGCTGGGGAACGACGAGGTGGAGATCGTCCTTGGCGCGCGTCATCGCGACGTAGAGCAGGCGGCGCTCCTCCTCGAGCTCGGCGCTGGTGCCGGCGCCGAGATCGGAGGGCATGCAGCCGTCGACGACGTTGAGCACGAACACCGACTTCCATTCCTGGCCCTTGGCGGAATGGATGGTGGAGAGGATCAGGTAATCTTCGTCGCGCAGGGGCGGACCGGATTTGTCGCTGGTCGCATCGGGCGGATCGAGCGTGAGCTCGGTCAGGAACTTTTCGCGCGAGGCGTAGCCGCTGGCGATCTGCTCGAGCTGCATCAAATCGGCACGGCGCGTCTCGGCATCCTCGTGGATGCGGTCGAGATGCGGCTCGTACCACAGCCGTACGCGTTCGAGATCAACAGGCCATTCCGAGTAGCGCAAATTCTGCGTCGTGCGGACAAAGTCGGTCCAATCAGCGCCGGCGCGAGCTGGCGCCGGGAGCTGGCCGAGCGCGGCGAGCGGATCGGTGCTCTCCGCCATCTGGTCCAGCACGCGCTGCGCGGTGGCGGGGCCGACGCCCGGCAACAGATGCAGGATGCGGAAGCCTGCGACGCGGTCGCGCGGATTTTCGGCGAAGCGCAAGAGGGCCAGAACGTCCTTGACATGAGCTGCGTCGAGGAATTTTAGCCCGCCGAATTTGACGAAGGGGATGTTGCGGCGGGTCAGCTCGATCTCCAGCGGGCCCGAATGCGAGGAGGTCCGGAACAGCACCGCCTGGTGCTTGAGCAGTGCGCCTTGCTCGCGATTGGCCAGCACCTGTTCGACGATGTAGCGCGCCTGGTCGGCCTCGTCGTGCACGGTGACGAGCTGCGGCTTGTGCGACGAGGTGCGGTCGGTCCAGAGATTCTTGGTGAAGCGCTCACGCGCAAGGCCGATAACGCCGTTGGCTGCCGCCAGCACCGCTTGGGTCGAGCGGTAGTTGCGATCGAGCGTGATCATTTCCGCGCGCGGCGAAAAGCTCTGCGGAAAATCCAGGATGTTGCGCACGGTGGCGGCGCGGAACGAATAGATCGACTGCGCGTCGTCGCCGACCACGGTGAGCCCGCGTCCATCAGGTTTCAGCGCCAGCAGGATCGAGGATTGCAGGCGGTTGGTGTCCTGGTATTCGTCGACCAGCACGTGATCGAAGCGGCCGCCGATCTCCTCGGCGATCAGCGCATCGCTCATCATCTGCGACCAGTAGAGCAGGAGATCGTCGTAATCGAGCACGTGCTGGGCCTGCTTGGCCTCGACATAGGCCGCGAACAGGCCTTTCAGCTCGGCCGCCCAGCCGGCGCACCAGGGATAATGCACCCCTAACACCTTCTCGATCTCCATCTCGGCATTGACGCAGCGCGAGTAGATCGACAGGCACGTCCCCTTGGCCGGAAAACGGCTCTCGGTCTTCGACAACCCGCGCTCGTGCCGGACCAGGTTCATCAGGTCGGCGGAGTCCTCGCGGTCGTGGATGGTGAAGGCGGGATCGATGCCGATGCGCTCGGCATATTCGCGCAAGAGCCGCGCGCCGATGCCGTGGAAGGTGCCGGCCCAGGTGAGCGCATCGCGCATGATCGCGGCGTTGTTCTCGCCGAGCACTTTTCGGGAGATGCGTTCCACGCGGCCGGCCATCTCGGCTGCGGCGCGGCGGGAGAACGTCATCAACAGGATGCGGCGCGGATCGGCGCCTGCGACGATCAGATGCGCGACGCGGTGGGCGAGCGTGTTGGTCTTGCCTGAGCCGGCACCGGCAATGACGAGCAGGGGGGCGCCCACGGTCGCGCCTTCGGCCACGCCATGCTCGACGGCGCGGCGCTGCTCCGCATTGAGCGTGTCCAGATATGTCGCCACGAATCGCCCCGGTGAAAGGGGGAGAGTCGGCGATCCCGTCGCGAATCGCAATGCAGCTGGACGAAACCGGGTTTAGGATTTAGGGGGAAAGACGGCCCGAAGTTCCAGCCCGAGAAACGTGTCCCTGGCATGACCGAGCTCAAGCCCGACCAGTTCGAGATGCGGCGGCTGGAATCGCTCAGCAACACCATCTTTGGTGTCGCGATGACGCTGCTCGCCTACGACCTGCCCAAGGCCGCGGTGTTCACAAGCGCCCCCGGCTGGAGCGATCTTGCCCATGTCTATTCCGGCAAGCTCGCCGGCTTTGCGCTCAGCTTCATCATCGCCGGCGTGTTCTGGATCAGCCATCACCGGCGGCTGGCGCGCCAGCCGGTCGGCAGCCGCGGAGTGGTGATCCTCAACCTGTTCTTCCTGCTCTCGATCGTGCTGCTGCCGGTGACCAACGGCCTCTATACCAATTACGCCACGAGCAACGCCGTCGCCGTGCTCTATGGCCTGAATCTGACCGCGATCGCCGGGCTCAATGCCTGGCTGTGGTGGACGATCCTGGGCGGCTGGCGCCACGAGATCATGGCTTCGCTGTTTCCGCTGCTCGTGTTCATCCCGGGCACGATCGTTGCCGCGTTCGCGCCGCATGTCGCGCCCTTCGTCTGGTTCATCGCCTTCGGCGGGCTCCTGATCCAGCGCTTCTATATCGGGCGGACCGAGCCAGGCGCGTAAGGCGGCTCACGCTGTTGTCGCGCCGAACCCATCGGCCGGCACGTAAAGCTTGACCGGGCGGATTTCGTAGACCGCCGTCGGATTGACTGCACGCAGCTTCCGCGCCGCCGCGATCGCCTCATCCTCGGTGGCGCATTCCATCAGGTGGAAGCCCAGCAACTGCTCCTTGGTCTCGGCAAACGGGCCGTCCAGCACCATGCCCGCGCCGGGGCCGCGCAAGGTGCGGGCTTTTCGGGTCTCATCCAGACGGGCCGCCGGCCCGAACTGTCCGCTTGCCCTGAGGGGCGCTTGAACCTCGATGACTTTGGCGACGACCGCGGCGTCCTCCTCGGGCGTCCAGGACAAGACCTCGTCTTCCACGTGATAGGCCAGGATGGCGTACAGCATCGTCACCTCGTTCTTTTCTGCGCAAGCCCTAAGGACGTAGCACGGCAGCCCGTGCCGACAATCCCGAAGCAAAATATTGCGCGGCCGGCAAGCGACGAAACCGTCCTGAAACCCGATTGCGGCCATGCCGTGTGAACGCGCCCGGAAATGGTCGCGACTGATGACCACAAACAACAAGGTTTTTGCTGGAGGCGGCAATGTCGGGTCACACCATCAAGATTATCTGCGATGCGCGTCGGGCGGGGCAATCGGAGCCGACCGATCTGCACGATCAAGCCGGCCATCACCGCTATTACGGCAGCTCGGCCGAGAACGGCGGCGAGCGGATCGTGGAGAGCCGGCGCGGCAAACGCCCGCGTGCGCTCAACATCTGCGGCTTCTGAAGTCTTCGATGGACGCTGGTCCAACATGGCCGTCCTGCAAATATCGATCGCGGCGATGCCGTTCCTGCTCTCGCTGGCGAGCCGGACCGGCAAGGCCATCGCGCCGTGCTTGCTTGCGAGCATCTTCACTGTGCTCCTCTCCGGAGAGCCCCACCGCGCCGTCATGGCCTGGTGCGTCGGCATGCTGATCGCCGCCATCGCCCTGCGCGAGCGGCTTCGCACGGGCTGAGCCGGCGGGCGATCTCGAACCTTCCCGATCAAGGCAAATCTGAAAAGGAAAAGGCGCGGCGGGGAGTGCCCCGTCGCGCCCGATTTCTTGCTCGCTGGTCCAGGGCTGAGAGCGCCCCGATGCCAAGCTTTGTCTAGAGCTTAGCGGGCGATCCCAGCGAGGTGACAGCGCTTGAGATAAGACACTGGATCACCTCCTTTCGTTGGTTTCGGGAGATTTCAATATAGGCTGTAGGGCCGCAGCTGTTAAGGGCGGGCTGATCGGCCGGAACCGAGGCCTGTTCGTAAGGCCGGCAAGCTGCGAAAAGTCACCGTCGCGGCAGTTGAGACCGCCGTCCGGCCGTGTTAGGGAGCCCGTGACGCGGGTGTAGCTCAATGGTAGAGCAGCAGCCTTCCAAGCTGAATACGAGGGTTCGATTCCCTTCACCCGCTCCAATATTCTCAACAGCTCACGTCGCGCTTCGTCGACGATCATCGGCATTTGCCCCTGTGCTTTCGGCATGACGGCCACACACGTGGGTCAAAGAAAACTATCGCAATGGTCTGAGCAGCGGGCGTCCCTGCTGGCATGATCGATGACGTGGGCCTGGCTCAGGCTCTTCGGTGGTTGAGGTATCGAAGAGCGAGCCTGATGAAATTGTGCACCACCATCGACGTCTCGTCCTCCCTGAACACCAGAAACACATCGGCCGTGGGCGGCGAGGGCCTGATCGGGCGGAACACGATGTCGGTGGTTGTGAACCGCGCAATCGACTGCGGCACGAGTGCCACACCAAAACCTGCGGCAATCAGACTCGGGATCGACTGGGCGTCGACGACTTGCTGGGAAACCTTTGGGAGGAAGCCGGCGTCGACACAGCACTTCTGCACGTAGCGGGCGAAATCCGAGCTGTCCGGATCCAGGACGACGTGATCCTCGGAGGCGAGATCACCGAGGGCAATGCGCTTGCGGTGCGCCAGCCGATGGGTGCGGGGCACGGCAAGGACGACCTCTTCGCGCCACGCCAGCTTGCTGGTCAGGTCGCGTTCGGCGGGAATGCCGCGAATGAGACAGATGTTGGTGGTACGGCCAAGGAGCGCGGCGATCTGCAGTGCCGGCGCCTGCTCATGCACCGTCATCTTGACCTGCGGAGCGATCTTCCGGTAGGCCGCGAGCAACTCGGCGAGACGCCCGCGCAGGATCGAGCCGGTCGCCCCGACATCCAGCGTTCCGACCATGCCGGCGCCTATCGACCGGACTTCGTCTTCGGTGGCTTTGACCTGCTGCAGGATCGCGCGCCCCCGCACCAGCATGGCTTCTCCGGCCTGCGTCATCTCAACCCTGCGGCTGGTCCTGTAGAGGAGCTGGGTCCCGAGTTCGGCCTCGAGCGCCTGGATATGCTGGCTGAGCGGCGGCTGCGAGAGGTTCAGCCGTCGGGCGGCGAGGGTGAAGCTGCGCTCTTCGGCAACCGCGATGAAGTACCGGAGCTGGCGCAGATCCATAGTGAAACCCTATCAATCGTGTCATTCTATATATTGGACTTGGCAACGAGGCTGGTCAACGAATGACCGGCGGAGACCTCGCGCGTGCTGCCGCGACCGAATAGCTCCGTCCGCGGCGACTTCACGTCGCCGCCAACGATAAGAGTGGCGAAGGCTAAAGGCCGACCAAGCCAGACAAATGGAAGCCCAGCGAGCGAGGAAAGCCATGCCCAAGATTTTCAAGTCACTCTTCTTCCAGGTGGTCGTTGCCCTCGCGGCCGGGATCGCTCTCGGCATGGCCTATCCGGACACCGCGCTGCAGATGAAGCCCCTGGGCGACGGCTTCATCAAGCTCATCAAGATGCTGGTGCCCGTCATCGTGTTCTGTGTGGTGGTGCAGGGAATATCGGCGGCCGGCGACCTCTCAAAGGTAGGAAGGGTCGGCATTCGCTCGCTGCTCTATTTCGAGATCGTCACCACCATCGCCCTGATGTTCGGCATTGCGCTTGCCTATTATTTCCAGCCCGGCGCCGGAATGAACATCGATCCGAGGACGTTGGACGCCAAGGCGCTCAGCGGATTCAGCCAGACCGCGGCTCAGGTCGCCGGCGGGGGCGTCTCCGAATTCCTGATGAAGCTCATCCCCTCGACCATCGTCGGTGCCTTCAGCTCCGGCGATGTTCTGCAGGTCCTGATCGTGTCGATCATGTTTGGCTGCGCCATGTCGTTGTGCGGCGAGCGCGCGAGGCCAGTCGTCGATTTCGTCGAGCGGGTGAACGAGATCATCTTCAAGATGATGAACTTCGTCGTCCGGCTCGCCCCGCTCGGAGTCTTCGGTGCGATCGCCTTCACTGTCGGCAAGTACGGCATCGGTTCGCTCAAGCAGCTCGGGGGGCTGGTTGCCCTGTTCTATCTGGCGGTGTTCTTCTTCGTGGTCCTCGTGCTCGGAGCGATCATGCGGCTCTCGGGCTTCAGCCTGTTCAAGTTGCTCGTCTATCTGCGTGAAGAACTGATGATCGTTCTCGGCACGGCCGCAGGCGACAGCGTACTTCCGCAGACCATGCGCAAGCTCGAACAGCTCGGGATCAAGCGGTCGACGGTCGGTTTGGTCATCCCGACGGGGTACTCATTCAATCTGGATGCCTTCTCGATCTACCTGACCTTGGCGGCGGTCTTCATTGCACAGGCGACGAACACGCCGCTCGCCACGGGCGATCTCCTGGCGATCCTCGGCGTCGCGCTGCTCACCTCCAAGGGGGCTCATGGCGTCCCGGGCTCGGCCATTGTCGTTCTCGCGGCGACGCTGGCTGCCATTCCGGCCATCCCGGCGATCGGGCTGGTGCTGATCCTGTCAGTGGACTGGTTCATCGGCATCGCCCGCGCGCTCGGCAACTATGTCGGAAACTGCGTTGCCACGGTCGTCGTCGCCTCGTGGGAGGGGGACCTCGATCGCGCGAAGGCGCATCGCATCCTCGATGGTGAGATCGTTCCTTCAAGCGAGAACGTGCAGATCGATCCGGCACGCGCGAACGCTCCCGTCGCGGGCCTGCAGACGAGCTGAACGCAGAGGCATTGGGTGACGATGGCGACACTCTCGATTGAGCCGTTGACGAGGCAGGCGTTCGCTCCGTTCGGAGACGTCGTCGAAACGGCAGGGTTGACGGCCCTGTCGATCAACCAGGGCTATGCCGAGCGCTACAACGAGCTCGCCAATATCGACGTCGGCGCGGAAGGCGGACAAATCAACATCAGCTGGTTTGTCGCCTCTGCGCGGCCCGCGCCGATCGCCATTCGCCTGATGGAGCGCCATCCACTTGGAAGCCAGCTGTTCATGCCCTTGAACGGACGGGACTGGCTGGTCGTCGTCTGCACGGACCCGCACACACAATCGAGCTATCGGGCGTTCGCTGCCAAGGGCAACCAAGGCGTGAACTATGCCCGAAACTGCTGGCACCACCCGCTTCTGGTTCTCAAGGACGCAAGCTCGTTCCTCGTCGTCGATCGAAAGGGTGGTGGTAACAATCTCGAAGAATATTGGCTGGACGAGACGCTGCAACTCGATCTCAGGACAGCCGCAACCTGACCACGATAACGTCCACGAGGCTTGATGATGTCATCGCAAACCTATCACATCCCGCGAGGAGGCCTTCCGCCCCAGACGGATCTTCTGAGTGGCCGGGCGGTCTTTACGAACGCCTACGCCGTCATCCCCAACGGCGTGCAGCGCGATATCGTCGTCAGCCACCTGCCGCACTGGGACGACACGCGCATCTGGGTCCTGGCGCGACCGCTGTCCGGTTTCGCCGAGACGTTCTCCCACTATCTCATGGAAATCGCGCCGGGTGGAGGAAGTGAAGTTCCCGAGCCGGACAAAGACGCCGAGGGCGCGTTGTTCGTCGTGGGCGGTCAGTTGGTCCTCACATTGGCGGACAGGGAGCGTGAGCTCAGGCCCGGCGGCTTCGTCTATCTGCCACCTGGCTGCGCCTGGAGCATTCGCAACCGGGACCAGAGCCCGGCACAGCTTCACTGGATCCGCAAGCTGTATCAGCGCGTGCCCGGATTGGCCGAGCCCGAGGTGATCGTGACCCATGCAGACTCGGTTGAACCGGTAGCGATGCCGGGCACCGAGGGAAGGTGGGCAACCACGCGCTTCATCGATCCGGCCGACATGCGGCATGACATGCACATCAATATCGTCACGTTCGAGCCGGGTGCGACGATCCCCTTTGCAGAGACGCACGTCATGGAGCACGGATTATATGTCCTCGAGGGCAAGGCCGTGTACCGTCTTAATCGGGACTGGGTCGAGGTCGAGGCCGGAGACTATATGTGGCTGCGCGCCTTCTGCCCGCAGGCATGCTACGCAGGAGGCCCCGGTCGGTTTCGCTATCTGCTTTACAAGGACGTCAACCGGCACATGAATCTGCGGCAGGGAGCTCCGCTGATTTGACCTCGAGTAGCGTCGGCTTCGTGTAGCGCCCGACAATCCGGCCCGGACCGCCGGCTTCCACGCGGCGCGGCTGCCGACTTGCAGGCGCGCCCGCACGATCGATCCGTCCAGGAACCATCACGGCAAGCATGAGTTGGCCGGTCGGGCAGGGCGAAAGTCACGAGGCTCAACCGTGCAAGACGACATGCGCGTCCGTTCCACCGCGCAGATCGCGGGGCATCCGATTCATCCGATGCTGGTGCCGATCCCGATCGTGTGCTTCATCGGGGCGCTGTTCACTGACATCGCCTATGTCGCGAGCGCCGAGATCATGTGGGCGGATTTTTCCGCCTGGCTTCTGCTCGTCGGCGTCATCTTCGGCGTGCTCGCGGCGATCGCGGGCCTGACTGATTTCCTCGGCAACCGGCTGGTGCGGACGCAAGCGCCGGCGTGGCCGCATCTGATCGGCAACGCCGTGGCGCTGGTCCTTGCGATCTTCAATACGATGATTCACATGCGCGATGCCTGGACCTCGGTGTGGCCGGCGGGGCTCGTGCTTTCGGCGCTGACCGTGCTGATCCTGCCCGTCACCGGCTGGCTCGGCTGGGCCATGGTGTATCGCCACGGCGTGGGAGTTGCGCGATGAAGTTCTCGATTGCCCGCGCGCTGTTGTGCTCTTCGTTGCTGTGTCTGGCCGGCTGCAATGACGGCAGCGGCGATCCGAAGGCGCAAATCGGCGCCAATCCGACGCTGCCGGACATCCAGCAATATCTGCTGCCGCCGGTCCACATCGCCCGCATTGTCGGTTGGAAGAAGGACGAGACGCCGGCCGTTGCGCAGGGCTTGCAGGCCAAGGCGTTTGCGACCGGCTTGCAGCATCCGCGTTTCCTCTACGTGTTGCCCAACGGCGACGTGCTGGTGGTGGAATCCAAGGCGCCGAAGGGAGCCGCGATCAAGCGGCCCAAGGAGATCGTCATGGGATATATCGAGTCCTGGGCGACATCGGGCGGCGGCGACACCGGGCCGGGTAACCGCATCACGCTCCTGCGTGACAGCAATGGCGACGGCGTGCCTGACACGCAAAGTGTCTTCCTCGACCATCTCAACTCGCCGTTCGGCGTCGCGCTGGTCGGCAACGATCTCTATGTCGCCAACACCGATGCGATCGTGAAATATCCCTACACCGAGGGCGACACCAAGATCACCGCACCCGGCACGGTGCTGACGCCGCTGCCGGGCGGGCCGATCAATCATCACTGGACCAAGAGCCTGGTCGCGAGCCCCGACGGTTCAAAACTCTATGCCGGCGTCGGCTCCAACAGCAACATCACCGAAAACGGCATGGAGGCCGAGCACAATCGCGCCGCCATCCTCGAGGTCGACCGTGCCAGCGGCCGCTGGCGCATCTTTGCAAGCGGCCTGCGCAATCCGAACGGTCTCAGCTTCGAGCCGCAGACCGGTGCGCTGTGGACAGTGGTGAACGAGCGCGACGAGATCGGTCCCGATCTCGCGCCCGATTACATGACGTCGGTCAAGGACGGCGGCTTCTACGGCTGGCCTTACAGCTATTGGGGCCAGCACGTCGATCCCCGCGTCAAGCCGGAGCGGCCGGACCTCGTCGCCAAGGCGATCGTGCCGGACTATGCGCTGAGCTCGCATGTCGCCCCGCTCGGGATGGCTTTCTCCGCCGGGACCAGTTTGCCGGCTGCCTATCGCAATGGCGCCTTCGTCGGTGAGCACGGCAGTTGGAACCGGCAGGTGCTGAACGGCTACAAGGTCGTGTTCGTGCCGTTTGCGGATGGCAAGCCGAGCGGGCCGGCGCAGGATGTCGTGACCGGCTTCCTCAACAGCGACAATCAGGCGCGCGGACGTCCCGTCGGCGTCGCCATCGACAAGACCGGCGCGCTGCTGGTGGCCGACGACAGTGGCAACACGGTGTGGCGGGTGACCGCGGTGCGTCCGCAGCTGACGCAACGTTAAGCGCGCCGGCGCGTTATCGGGCAGACGGTCTCTGAACGCCAAGCCAGGAGTTGGACCATGGGCCTTGCTCAATATGCCATCGTGCCGGTGCAGGACGAATGGGGCGTGCTGCACGACGGCGACGTCAAGAGCAGATACGCCACCAAGGAAGCCGCATTCGAGTCGGCGGTTGCCGCGGCATCCCTGGCCCTTCGCGAGGGACACGAAGTCCATGTCAGCGTCCCTGGCCGCGAAGCCGGCGAGACTGCACTCGGTGTTTAGAGCGCCGCGACGCGGATAGCATTCGAGAGGAGGAGGCCAAGATGACCAAGCCTCGCGAGCAGAATGGCGTCGAGCCGCCGCTGTCCGAAGACGATATCCAGCGCGATCAGCTCGGCCCACGCGGCGTGCCCGGCGCGCCCGACCCGGCCAGGATGACGCCGCAACGCGACAAGAAGACGCCGAAGCATATCGAGCCCGGCCACACCGCGTGACGCGGCTCTGCGGCTCATGATCAGACGATCAACCGCCCGCGCCGCGCGGCAATCCCAACCGCAACCTCGGCACAGGCGTTGAAATCGAGACGGCCGGCTTCGATGCCATCGGGCGTGCCGGCCGCCAGTCCGCGCGCATAGCCGCTGCCCGGGCGTTCGCCCGGCATAACATCATGTTAGGTTTATCGCATAACTGGGTAATTGTGTTAGCCCGGCGAAAGCCTATTGTCGCCCCCCATCAGACACCGACCGGCAGTGACAAGCGCTCGCGAAACTCCGCAGAGCGTCCGAAGATTGCTGCCCAATTTTCGAGCGAAGCCCGCCAACGGGCCGTCAGCAAACCAGATTGGGAGGATTTTGAGATGGTCACGACGCGCGCGATCCATGACATGACTCAGTCCAGGAAGGCTGCCGCAAGCGGCTGGATCGGGTCGGCACTCGAATATTATGACTTCTTCATCTACGCGACAGCCGCCTCGCTGATCTTCCCGCAGATCTTCTTCCCGTCGGACAATCCCACAGTCGCAATCGTCGCATCGCTTGCGACCTATGGCGTCGGATACGTGGCGCGGCCGATCGGTGCCTTCGTCCTCGGACATTGGGGCGACACGCATGGCCGCAAGACCGTTCTCATCCTTTGCATGTTCCTGATGGGCCTCTCGACGATGGCGGTAGGTATCCTGCCGACGTATCAGCAGGCCGGCATCCTGGCGCCGATCCTGCTCGTCATCCTGCGCCTTGTGCAGGGATTTGCCGTGGCTGGTGAAATCTCCGGCGCGAGCTCGATGATCCTGGAGCACGCGCCGTTCGGCCGGCGCGGCTTCTATGCGAGCTTCGCCCTTCAGGGCGTGCAGGCCGGACAAATTCTGGCGGCAGCCGTCTTCCTGCCGCTGGCGGCCTATATGCCGACCGACGCCTTCAACAGCTGGGGCTGGCGGATTCCGTTCCTGCTCAGCTTCTTCGTCATCGTCGCCGGCTACGTCATTCGCCGCGAAGTCAATGAGACGCCTGCTTTTGCCCGAGAGGACGAGCGGGGAGAAACGCCACGGGCTCCGATCGTCCAGGCCATCAAGCTGAGCTGGCCCGACATGCTGCGGGTCATCTGCATGGCGCTCATGAATGTCATTCCGGTCGTTGCGACCATCTTTGGGGCGGCCTACGCGGTCCAGCCGGCCTATGGCATCGGCTTTGCCAAGGACGTCTATCTGTGGATCCCGGTGCTCGGAAACATGCTGGCCGTGTTCGTCATTCCCTTCGTCGGCCATCTCTCCGACAAGGTCGGCCGCAAGCCCCCGATCATCGTGGGCGCGCTGCTCTCCGGCCTGCTCGCCTTCGGCTATCTCTATGCCATCAGCATCAGGAACGTGCCGCTCGCGATCCTCCTCTCGCTCCTGATGTGGGGCGTGGTCTATCAGGGCTACAACGCGATCTTCCCGAGCTTTTACCCGGAGCTCTTTCCGACGCGCACCCGTGTGTCGGCCATGGCGATTTCGCAGAACATCGGCACGACCATCACGGCGCTGCTTCCGGCTTTGTTCGCGACCGTGGCGCCTCCCGGCTCGGCCAACATTCCCCTGACGGTCGGGGCGATCGCCTTCGGCATCACTGTCATCGCGGCACTGGCGGCCGTCACGGCTCGCGAAACCTATCGGATCAGCATCGACGATCTCGGTAATCCCCAGGCCGTTCCGATGGCGCGGGCCGACTATGAGCGGCAGCGTGCGGAGGCCGCGAGCGGTGCAGCCGCAATTCCGACCTGACGCGGGAGCTAAAGAAGCGATGCCGCTGCGATCGATAATGTTTGCAGCGGCGGGGCTCCAAGCGTTACGTAATTGCCTAGGCGAACTTGGCGCGCGCGAGCGCTGGAATCATGAGGTTGTTGGATGAACCCCGCTGTCGTTGCTGTCGCGATCACCGGCTCCGTTCCGCGCAAGAAGGACAATCCGGCGGTCCCCATCCTGCCGTCCGAGCAGATCGAATCGACGCAACAAGCCTTCGAGGCCGGCGCCACGCTTGCGCATATCCATGTTCGAAACGATGATGAGACGCCGTCCTCCGACCCCGAGCGATTTGCCCTGGTGCAGGAGGGAATCAGGAAGCATTGTCCGGGCATGATCGTCCAGTTCTCGACCGGCGGACGGGGCCGCGATCCCTCGGCGCGCGGCTCAGCGCTTTATCTCAAGCCGGACATGGCCTCGCTCTCCACCGGATCAGTGAACTTTCCGACGATAGTTTACGAGAACAGCGCCGCGCTGGTCGAAACGCTCGCCACCAGCATGAAGGCGAATGGCATTCGGCCGGAAATCGAGATCTTCGATTTGTCGCATCTGCATGGCGCCCGCCGCCTGATCGAGGCGGGCCTGATCGACCAGCGTCCGCACGTGCAGTTCGTCATGGGCGTCAAGAACGCTATGCCGGCGGACGAACATGTCCTCGACATCCTGCTGGGAGAGCTCAGGCGGCTGATCCCGAAAGCAACCTGGACTGCAGCCGGAATCGGGCGCCATCAAGCCGAGGTCATGGGCTGGGCGCTCGCGCGGGGTGCCGACGCGGTTCGCACCGGGCTCGAGGACAATATCAGGATCGACAAGACGCGCCTGGCCGCCAGCAACGCAGAGCTGGTGACCATCGCGGCCGAGGCTGTCGCACGGCGGGGCCGGCGCGTCGCGACCGCGACTGAGGCGCGATCCTTGCTCGGGATCGCAGGGTAGGGCGACCGTCCACCGGTCGACATGCTCCCGGCTGCCTCCTGCCATTCGGCCGCCGGCGTTCCCGTGCGCCGAGTCTCCGGGTATGACGGGGGCACAGGCGTGATCGGCGCCTGCCGGGCAGGCGACGGTTGGAATGCGGTTCTTGAAATCTGACAGCAGGCTCATCGCGGTCCTGCTGGTGCTCGCGATCACACAGCTGGTCGGATGGGGCACGATCGGGCTTCCCGCCATCATCGGGCGCGACCTTGCGGCGGACCTCGGCATGAACCTGCCGGCGGTGTTCGCGGGGACGTCCGTTCTCTATGTCTCCATGGGACTGTGCGCTCCCTGGCTCGCCAAGTCGTTTGCGCGGCATGGCGCGCGGACGGTCATGATGATCGGCACGGTCGTCACTGTGCCGGGCTTCGTGCTGCTGTCGCTGGCGCGCGAGCCGATGCTCTATTTCGCCGCCTGGATCGTGCTCGGCATCGCCGGCAGTGCCACGTTGTCGACCGGCGCCTATATCATGCTGAACGAGGTTGCCGGGCGGCAAGCCAAGAGCGCGATCGGCGCGCTCATGCTGGTGACGGGATTGTCCAACAGCATCTTCTGGCCGGCCACATCGTTCCTGAGCGGCCACCTCGGCTGGCGTGGAACATGCCTCGTCTATGCCACCATGTTGATCCTGGTTTCGCTTCCACTCTATGCGTTCGCGGCTCCGCGCCGGAAAGGCGCGGAAGGCGATGGCGGTGCGCCGGCCAAGCCTGAGGATGCGCCGGCAATTGCGCGGAGCACGTTTCGTCTCGTCGTTGCCGCGATCACCCTCAATGCCTTCGTCAATTTCGGCCTTTCCGCCATTCTCATCGAGCTGCTCCGGGCGGAGGGGTTGGCGCCGGCCCAGGCCATTGCCTTCGGCTCGATGCTCGGTGTGATCCAGGTCAGCGCGCGCGGGCTGGATTTCCTCGGGGGCGGGCGATGGGACGGCATCACGACCGGCCTCGTCGCAGGCACGGCCTTGCCGGTGGCGATGCTGCTGCTGATGATGAGCGAGGGCACGACCTGGGCGGTCGCGGTCTTCATCCTGCTCTATGGCGCCGGCAGCGGCGCAATGGCGGTGGCGCGGGCGACCATCCCGCTGGTGTTCTACGACCAGGCCGAGTTCGCCAAGGCCATGTCGATGATCGCGCTGCCGCTCAATCTCGCCTCGGCAATTTCGCCGCCGCTCCTCGTCGGCTTGCTCACGGAGTTCGGCAGCCGCGGTGCGCTCGGTCTCACCTTCGTCTGCTCCTGCGCGACCGTGCTGATCCTGGTCCTGCTCGGCCGGCGCCGGCCGCGAACTGTCGCCGCAGCCCTGACCTAAGAAAGAATATTCACGGCGCGGAATTCGACGTCCACAGCCGACCCTTTTGCCGGGCAGGGGATGGCCGTATGCCGCCAGTGCAGTGCTCGGAGCCCGAAAATGGTGTATCGGCAAAGGTGCGTGGCCAGACCTTCGAGCCGCCGCGCCAAGATTCCAGTTCCCCGGAGGAAATCGACATGTCGGCCTTGCCGCTTTCAGGCATCAAGATCCTTGACCTCACCCGCGTGCTCGCCGGGCCCCTGTCGGCCCAGATGCTGGGGGATCTGGGTGCCGAGGTCATCAAGATCGAGCGGCCGGGCACCGGCGACGACGCGCGCGCGTTCGGCCCGCCTTACCTCGCCGATCCCGAGGGCAAGGCGAACAACAACAACTCGTTCTACCTCTGCGCCAACCGCAACAAGAAGTCGGTCACGGTCAACATCGCCAAGCCGGAGGGGCAGGCGATCATCCGCGAGCTCGCCAAGGACGTCGACGTCTTCATGGAGAACTACAAGGTCGGCGATCTCAAGCGCTACGGCCTCGACTATGAGTCGATCAAGGCGATCAATCCCGGCATCATCTATTGCTCGGTGACCGGCTTCGGCCAGACCGGCCCATACGCGCCGCGCGCCGGCTATGATGCGATCCTGCAGGCGATGGGCGGCCTGATGAGCGTCACCGGCCATATCGACGGCGAGCCGGGCGAGGGCCCGATGAAGGTCGGTCCCTCGATCGTCGACTACATGACCGGCATGAATTCATCGATCGGGATTCTCTCGGCGCTCTACCATCGCGACGCCAATGGCGGAGCGGGACAGCACATCGACGTCTGTCTGTTCGACACCGTCATCGCATCCTTATCGCACTGGCTCCAGATCTACCTCGTCAACGGCAAGACACCGCCGCGCCGCGGCACCTGGGGCAATGGCGGCATGCCGGCCGGCGTGTTCCGCTGCACCGACGGCGAGCTGATGCTGGTGGTCGGCAATGACGGCCAGTTCCAGCGCACCTGCGCCGTGCTCGGCGAGCCCGAGCTCGCCAGCGACAAGCGCTTCATCAAGAACAACGACCGCGTCGTGCACGGCAAGGAGATCATGGCGATCTTCGCCGGTCTGTTCCTGAAGAAGCCGGTGGCCCATTGGCTGGAAAAGCTCGAGGAAGCCGGCGTGCCTTCAGGGCCGATCAACAATTTCGAGCAGGTGTTTTCCGATCCGCACGTCCAGTCGCGCGGCATGCGGGTGAAGGTCAACCATCCCTTCGAGCCCGATCTGTCGCTGGTCCGCAATGCGCTCACTTTGTCCGAGACCCCGATCAAGGACTACCGCGCGCCGCCGCTTCTGGGCGAGCACACCCAGGAGGTGCTCACCGGCAAGCTCGGCTTTGATGCCGGCAAGATCGAGACGCTGAAGCAGCAGGGCATCATTTAGTGCGCTTACCCTCGGGGGGCGGCGGTCGCGACCGCGGATGAGGCCCGTGCGATGCTCGGGCTTGCCTGAAGCTTGCCCGCATCCCCAGATAATCCCGGTCCGTAGTTGCACAGGCTTTCGCTGCGCGCCCGATTCTGATCCGATCTCTCCACTTGAGCGGGAGGGAAGCGAATGTCCTACACGATCGGGTTCCAGGCCAAGAACCAGAAGGGAATTCTGGCGACCGAGGCGGCGACCGCAAATCAGGCCGTCGCCATCATTGCCGCGCTGCGGCAAAGTTCCGATGAGATCAAGTTCATCCGTTCGCCGCAGGAAGGCGAGATGGGCATCGAGATGCTGCTGCTGCTCGCCAAGGAAGAGGCCGAGGAGATGCCGCAGCGGGTCTAGAGCCCGCCGCCACACTTCGATCGAAAGCGAACCATGCCGGCTGCAAGATGATATAGCACGGCGCCGTCTCGCTCGAACCGAAGGTGGCCGCCGATGAAACGCGAAGCGCTCCGCGTCGAACCGATCTCGACGTTTCTCGACCGCTGGAAGGCGCCGACTTCGCCGGTGACGCGTGCCGGCAACATGATCTTCGTCGCCGGCCTGCCGCCGTTCGATCCGGCGACGGGCGAGATCGCCTCCGTTCCGATCGAGCGGCAGAGCGAGCTCGTCATGGAGCAGATGAAGCTGTGCCTTCAGACGGCCGGCGCCTCGCTCGACAACGTCATGAAATGCAACGTCTATTGCACGTCGACGAAGCATTTCGCCGCCTTCAACGCGGTCTATGCGCGCTACTTCCCGCTCGATCCGCCGGCGCGGATCTTCGTCTGCACGCCGGAATGGTTCGGTCCCTTCGACGTCGAGATCGACTGCATCGCGATGATGTGAGGGGCGATCCTTTCGCTTCTCCCCGCAAGCGGTAGGGCTATCGCATATGGCGTGAATAATGCTTCGGCATCGGCAGTGGGCTCCCTCTCCCGCTTGCGGGGGAGGGCTGGGGTGGGGGTGCCTCCGCGTCGGGATTGTCGAGAATTGCGGGGGCGATCCCAGTGCGGTGAGAGCCCTCACCCGCCGCGCTCGGACGATGCTTCGCATCGCCCGGGACGCGTCGGCCTCTCCCGCAAGCGGGAGAGGCGGAGCAAACTCGCGGGTGGTCCCCGCGAAATGCATATGCGATAGCCCTACCGCAAACGGGGCGAGGGAGCGCAGCGTCGGTGTGGCTACCTTTTCGACTAACGCGCCGCCACCTTTGACGACACCTTCGGCTCCGTCCGTCCCGCCGTCAGTGCCATCGTCGCGACGCTGACGACGCGGGCGACCACGTCCTCGACGTCGTCGAGATCGCATTTGCCTTCCGACAGCTTCGTCAGCCGCTCGCTCTCGCGGATGGTGTGGTGCGCCATGGCGAGCGCGAAGTTCAGGCCCCAATAGATCTCGACGTCGCTGCGCTCGGGCAGGGATCTCCGCATCGCGCCGGCGAATTTGCGCAAATGGTCGATCTCGCGGTTCTTGATGCGGCGGATCGGCGGCACGGATTCGATCGAGGCGCGGATCATGAAGCGCGCCGCGGTAGAGCGCTGGTTCTCGGGGCCGAGGCAGCCGCGCAAGGTGGGGCCGACAAGCGCGCGCAAAATCACCTCGATCGGCGCGCGCCCGCCGCCTTGTTCCTCAGCCGTCTTCAGTTCGCGCAGGCGCTCGCGGTTGGTCGCGATCGAGCGCGTGACGAACAGTTCCGCGATCAATTCATCCTTCGAGCCGAAATGATAGTTCACCGCGGCGAGATTGACATTGGCCTCCGCGACGATGTCGCGCAGCGTCACGTCGCCGAAGCCGCGATCGGCATAGAGCCGTTCGGCGGCGGCGAGAATGGCAGACCTCGTATGATCGCTGGCCATGAGTGCCCTGGATGAGGGGAGTTGCAATTCAAACAGTTGTATGAAACTATCGTTTGAAGGCCGGAATTGTCAATCCGCAAATCGGGACTCGTTCGCAACTTGCGATTCCGTTCCGAAGCGGCCGCAACGCACGCGCAATCGCGCTTGCGGGTCGCGCGCGGCGGCGGGACAGTCCGGCGTAAGAGATTGTTCAAAGAGCAAGACGAGGAGCGTCCCATGGATTTCGATCTGTCCCCCAAGCAGAAGGAATGGCTCGACCGCGTGCAGTCCTTCATGGCCAAGCACGTGCGCCCGGCGGTGCCGGTCTATGACCAGCAGGACAAGAGCGGTGACCGCTGGAAGGTGATTCCGGTCCTGGAAGACCTCAAGAAGAAGGCCAAGGCCGAAGGCCTCTGGAACATGTTCATGCCGCCGTCCGAGCACGAGGACGACGAATTCCGCGGCGCGGGACTGACCAATCTCGAATATGCGCTGCTCTCGGAAGAGATGGGCCGCATCACCTGGGCCTCGGAGGTGTTCAACTGCTCGGCGCCCGACACCGGCAACATGGAAGTGTTCATCCGTTACGGCTCCAAGGAGCAGAAGCGCAAATGGCTGCGCCCGCTGATGGACGGCGAGATCCGCTCCGCCTTCCTGATGACGGAACCGGCGGTGGCCTCGTCGGACGCCACCAACATCGAGACCCGCATCGAGAAAGACGGCGACCACTACGTCATCAACGGCCGCAAATGGTGGTCGTCCGGCGTCGGCGATCCCCGCTGCAAGATCGCGATCCTGATGGGCAAGACCGATTTCAAGGCGGCCAAGCACCAGCAGCAGTCGCAGATCCTGGTTCCGCTCGACACCCCCGGCATCAAGGTCGAGAAGATGCTGCCCGTGTTCGGCTTCGACGATGCGCCGCACGGCCACGCCCAGGTGCTGCTCGAGAACGTGCGGGTGCCGAAGGAGAACATCCTGTTAGGGGAAGGCCGCGGTTTCGAGATCGCGCAGGGCCGTCTCGGGCCGGGCCGCATCCATCACTGCATGCGCACCATCGGCAAGGCCGAGGAGGCGCTGGAGAAGATGGTGAAGCGGCTCGCCTCGCGCAGCGCCTTCGGCAAGAAGATCGTCGAGCACTCGGTGTGGGAACAGCGCATCGGCGAAGCCCGTACCAACATCGAGATGACGCGTCTCCTGTGCCTCAAGGCGGCCGACATGATGGACAAGGTCGGTAACAAGACCGCGCAGGCCGAGATCGCCATGATCAAGGTCGCAGCCCCCAACATGGCGCTGAAGATCATCGACGAGGCGATCCAGGCTTTTGGCGGCGGCGGCGTCTCGGACGAGGCCGGCCTTGCCAAGGACTACGCCCACATCCGCACGCTGCGGCTCGCCGACGGCCCGGACGAGGTGCACAACCGCGCCATTGCCAGACTTGAACTTCGGAAGTATGCAAACTCTCCAAGTCACTAAACAAGTCATTAAGAGGGAGAGCCGGACGGCGCTTCCGACTTGAAGACACGACAGGGCATGATCCGCGTCGGATGACCGCTTGACGCAAGTGCGTCAGTGGTTACCGATTAGGATCATGCTCGACCTGGAAAGGTCAGGACTGAGGAGGGAGCGTCATCGTGGCTGACGGCGTCAGGAAAGACGAGGAGTTTTCGGGCACTAAGCCGGTCGAGGAGCGGCATCGTTTCGACGAGCTGCGGCTCGAGGCCTGGATGCGCGACAACGTCGAAGGCTATGAGGGCCCGCTGGTCGTCCTCCAGTTCAAGGGCGGCCAGTCCAACCCGACCTATCGGCTCGACACGCCGAACCGTTCCTATGTGATGCGCCGAAAGCCGTTCGGCAAATTGCTGCCTTCGGCGCACGCCGTCGATCGCGAATACCGCGTGATTGCAGCCCTAGGAAAGCAGGGCTTTCCGGTCGCGCGCGCCTATGCGCTGTGCCAGGACGACAGCGTCATTGGCACTGCCTTCTACATCATGTCGATGGAGGAGGGCCGGGTGTTCTGGGATCCGACGCTGCCGAGCCAGGATGCCGATGCGCGGCGAAAGATCTTCATCAGCAAGATCGAGACGCTGGCGCAACTCCACATGTTCGATCCCGTTGCTATCGGCCTCGGCGATTTCGGCAAGCCCGGCAACTACTTTGCGCGCCAGATCGACCGCTGGACCAAGCAGTACCGCGCCTCCGAGACCCAGCACATTCCGGAGTTCGAGAAGGTCGCCGAATGGCTGCCCAAGACCGTGCCGGAGCAGGCGCGCGTCTCGATCGTCCATGGCGACTATCGTCTCGACAACATGATTTTCCATGCGACGGAACCGCGTGTGCAGGCGGTACTCGACTGGGAGCTGTCGACGCTCGGCGATCCCATGGCCGACTTCACCTATCTGCTGATGCAGTGGATCATGCCGGGCTTGCACGGCGTCGATCTCAAGGCGCTCAACATCCCGAGCCTGGAAGAGGCCGCGCAGATCTACTGCAACGTCACCAAGATGAACGTACCGGACCTCAACTGGTACTTCTCCTACAATCTGTTCCGCCTCGCCGGCATCACGCAGGGTATCGCGGGACGCATCCGCGACGGCACCGCCGCCAACGCCAAGGCGCTCGAATCCGCCAAGCGCACCGTGCCGCTGTCGCAGGCATCGTGGGAATACGCGCAGAAGGCAGGGGCGGTATAGGAAGAGCGAAGGCGCGGCTGATGGCCGCGCCTTTTAATTGTGACGCAGAGGCTGCCTCGAAGAAATGCAGGACGACGATCTCTCCAACGATCCCCGCTGGCGCCGGATATGGGAGCGTCCCTGGCGGTGTGGCTCCTGCCATGACGAGCACACGGGGCTGTTCGATCTCGCCTGCGATAATCCGGAGCAGTGGCCGGGAAACGCAGAGAAGGCACCGAACAGCGCGCTCGATCTCGATGGCGATTTTCTCTCCGAGGATTTTTGTGTTCTTCGCGGCGAGCACTTTTTCGTGCGCGCTGTGCTCGAACTGCCGATCATTGGCGGTCACGGGAAGTGCTTCGGCTTCGGTGTATGGGCAACACTGTCGCGCAAGAATTTCGAGCGCTACGTCGATACGTTCGACAGCGGCGAGCAGGCGGAGCTCGGACCGTGGTTTGGCTGGTTCTCAAACCGACTCGCGGGTTATCCCGAGACACTGAATCTCAAGTGCAGACCGCATTTCCAGAACGAGCGCCAGCGCCCGAAAGTCGAACTGGAGCCGACCGAACATCTGCTCGCTTTGGAGCAGCAGCGTGGAATGACATTCGACAGGTTGCTCGAACTCTACGCCCTCTATGGCCACGACATCAGGCGATCGTTGAGCGATTAGGCCGGCCCCCGTTTGACAGCGCGCCGTTAGACCCTATCTCCCCACAAGGAGACGGTCATGATCCAGCAACTGCGCATCTACGAAATCTTCGAGAAGAACAAGGCCGCATTCCACACTCGCTTTCGCGATCACGCGGCGCGCATTATGCGGAGCAAATATGGCTTCAGGATCGTAGCGATGTGGAAAACAAGTCTGGCGACCGGACCGAGTTCGCCTATCTCCTGCAGTGGCCGGACGAGGCGGCCAAGTCATCGGCTTGGGCGGCCTTCATGGCCGACGCCGAGTGGACCGAGATCAAGCGGGTGAGCCATGCCGAGCACGGCTTGATGGTTGGCCAGATCGAGGACCGGCTGCTTGTACCGGTGGACTATTCGCCGTCGCAAAGCCTGCTAGGTTAACGCGCCCCGCGGAGCCATGCATGATCGATCACACCACCCTGATCACCTATGTCCTCATCGTACTTGGCTTCGTCTTCATTCCGGGACCAGCCACACTCCTCACGATGGCGCGAGCGGCCAGTTCCGGAACGAAGGTCGGTATCGCGACCGGCGCCGGAATCGCCGCAGGAGACTTGGTGCATACGGCGATGGCGATCGTCGGACTCTCGGCGATCATCGCCACATCGGCGTTCCTGTTCAGCATCGTCAAATATGCGGGCGCAGGCTTCCTCATTTACCTCGGCATTCGCGCGATGCTGGAAAAAGCTCCGTCGGGAATCAGCGCTCGGACCTCGGCGATCACCGCGGTTCAAGCGTTCCGACAGGCAATCGCAACCGAGGTGTTGAACCCGAAGACTGCACTATTCTTCCTCGCCTTCCTGCCGCAATTCGTCCGGCCGAATAACGGGCCGGTCATGCTTCAGCTTGCAATTCTGGGAATCATATTCGTGTTGCTCGGCCTCGTCAGCACCGTCGTATTCGCCGTCGGTGCGGGACGTCTCGGCAACCTCCTTCGCCACCATCCAGCTATTGTCAGGTGGCAAGGCAAGGTGGTCGGCGCAGTTTACTGCGCCGTCGGTGTTCGACTGGCATTGCAGGAGCGCTGATGCTGTATGAGCGAAGTAATCCAGAATATCTCCGCGGTGGCAGTCTGGATTGCTTCGTCGCAAGAGCTCCTCGCAATGACGTGGAAGCGCGCTAACCCCTCACACAATGCGCGATCAGCCTCTCGACAAACCCCGCGCACTTCTCCAACTCTGCCATCTCGACGAACTCGTCTGGCGTATGCGCCTGTGCGATCGATCCCGGGCCGATCACCACCGAGGGGATGTCAGCCATGCTGGCGAACAGGCTCGCCTCGGTGCCGAAGGCGACCTTGGCGTGGTCGTTGCGGCCAGCGAGGCTTTTTGCGAGCGTGACGATGGCGGCGTCGGCGGCCGTGTCGAGCGCGGGATAGTCGAGAATCTCCTCGAAATCGATGCCGCAATCCGCATTCTTTGCCTTCATCGCCGGCTCGAGCTCGGCCTTGGCCCAGGCGACGATCGCATCAGTGACCTCTCGCGACTCAGTGATGCCGATGCCGCGACATTCGAACTCGACCGTGCAGGCATCAGGCACGATGTTGAGCGCGGCGCCGCCATGCACGATGCTGGTGAGCAGCGTCGAGTGCGGAACATCGTAGAGGCTGTCCGTTGATCGCGCGGCCGCGAGCTTCACAGCGCGACGGCGGATCTCGGTGATCAGCTCGGCCGCATATTCGATCGCGTTGACGCCGTCGGGCGCGATCGAGGAGTGGCGGGCGAGGCCGCGAAACGTGGCGCGGACACCGTGCTTGCCCTTGTGGCCGATGATGACCTTCATCTGGGTCGGCTCGCCGATGAAGGCGCCGAGTGGCTTGACTTTCGTCTTGGCGATTTCGCGCAGCATCGGCCGCACGCCGACGCAGCCGATCTCCTCGTCATAGGAGATCGCGAGATGAATCGGCGTCTTGAGCTTCGCCTCCACCATCTCGGGCACCATCGCGAGGCACACCGCGACAAAGCCCTTCATGTCGGTGGTGCCGCGGCCGTAGAGCTTGCCGCCACGCTCGACGAGCTTGAACGGATCGTGACTCCAGTCCTGGCCGACGACGGGCACGACGTCGGTGTGGCCCGACAGCACCAGGCCCGGCCGGTCCTCGGGTCCAATGGTGACCCACAGCGAGGCCTTCTTGCCGGTCTCATCGATGATGCGCTCGCCCTTGACGCCGAACGCGGCGAGATAGCTTTCGATATGGGCGATCAGGGGCAGGTTGGTGCGGTCACTGACGGTGTCGAAAGCAACGAGGTCGGCGAGCAGCTTGCGGATACGGTCGGGTCTTGAGCTCTGCATTTTCAGGATCTTGTCAGGAGATTGCGGAAGCCGAGGCGGCTTGCATGAACCATACCAATGTTGCGACGGGATGGGCAAATGAAGCCGCAGCTGTCATTCCGGGGCGATGCGCAGCATCGAGCCCGGAATGACGGGGAGGGCTACAAGATATCGCGTTGCCTGTCGGGCAAAACACGCCAGCCGTGGGTCAACGCGCGTCGGCAAAATATTCCACTTTACCGAAATTCGGAAACGGCGTATGTGTCGCGCAACCCGGCCCAAGGAAAAGGGGCGTATCGCGATCGTCACGAACGCGGGCTGGGCGGCGGTGGACGTGGACCACACCGGCGCGAAAGGTTTCGCAGGGCGGGCAACCGTGAGCGAGGCCGTCGCGCCAATGACGGGTGCGGTTCGCGTACGGTGAAATCGTGTGGTCCTGGCGCCCGGGGTCTGTGCGCCAAGTCTTGCGGTGATGTGGGCGGCCCGACCGGGCACGTACATCAGAGATCCGAAGGCGACGGGGCAATAGTGCATCGCTCCCCGAGGAGAGCACGACATAAGCCGTAAAACCACTGCGCAGGGAAGGCCGGTTGTTTGGCTTCACCTGTATGCCGCTGTGCAGATTTCTTACCGCAAATTCGCACAGTGGACCGCGGGTGCCAGCCGGCACCCGGTCTTCCCTGCGCCCTCTTTCAATTCCGAGGGTGAGGCGACGAAGCAAAGCTCGGGCGAGCAAGCCGCGAGGATGCGAAGGCGTGTCTGCAACAGAGATACGAATTGAGAAGCGACGCCGTCACCCATACCCCGTCATTGCGAGCGCAGCGAAGCAATCCAGAATCTCTCTGCGGTGGCAGCCTGGATTGCTTCGCTGCGCTCGCAATGACGAGGTTGATGCAGCTGAGCGCACTATCTCCCCACCGTCGTCCTGGCGAAAGCCAGGACCCATTATCCCGGTCAGCGTTATTGAGCAATGCTGTGGCCACGGCGATCGCAACAACGAACTTCGGTGGTTATGGGTCCTGGCTTTCGCCAGGCTTTCGCCAGGACGACATCGAGGATGTTGCTACACCGAGTGCATTTGTAGAGACCTGCCTTGCTAAACCGGCTTGCCCGTATACGGCATCGATGCCGTGAGGCCGCCGTCGACCGGGAACGCCTGGCCGTTCACATACGAGGCCTCGTCGCTGGCCAGGAACAGTCCCATCGCCGCGAGCTCGTGCGGCTGGCCGGGGCGCTTAAGCGGGTTGAGCTGGCCGATCTTGTCTTGGGTGCCGCGCTCCTTGGCGCGGTCGAAGATCGGTTTGGTCATGCCGGTCTCGATCAGGCCCGGGCATACCGCGTTGATGCGCACGCCGGTGCCGGTGAGCGAATAGGCCGTGGTCTGCACCAGGCTGATCACGCCGGCCTTGCTCGCCGCATAGGGATGGCCGCTGGCGCCGGCCTTGAGACCTGCGACGGACGCCGTCAGCACGATCGCGCCGGACTGCTGCTTGACCATGTGCGGCATCGCGTATTTCACCGCGAGGAACGGTCCGATCAAATTGATGCGCAAAATCTCCTGCCAGTGCTCCACCGTCTGCTCAGCGAGCGGAACGAGCCCGCCCGAGATGCCGGCATTGGCCCAGATCACATCGAGCCGGCCGTGCGTCTTCACCGCCCTGTCGATCACGGCGATGACGTCCTTCTCGGAGCCGGCGTCCGCCACCATGGCTTCCGCGACATCGCCGGCCGCTCTGATCTCCTCGACGGTCTCCTTCACCGCCTCGGTGCGATCGACGGCAATGAGCTTTGCGCCTTCCCTGGTGAACAGCAGCGCAGCGGCGCGGCCGATGCCGCTGCCGGCGCCGGTGATGATGACGGATTTGCCTTGCAGGCGGCCCATGCGCTTCTCCCTCTGGCTCGCACGCGGCCCTTGCCGCGTGACGGAATTTCAAACAAGATTTCAAACGGTAAAGTGTCTTGAGACACGTTCGCTACTGACGTACAGCGACATCACACGGGATGGAAGGGTTTCGATGGCAGGCGCAGACAAGCCGAATGTGATCATGACACGATGGTGGTGGGTCCGGCACGCGCCGGTGCGCAATGACGGCGGCAACATCTACGGACAATCCGACATCGCCTGCGACACCAGCGACACCTATGTGTTCAACGCTGTTGCCAAGGTGCTGCCACGAAAGGCGGTCTGGTATTCGAGCAATCTGATGCGCACACATCAGACGGCCGAGGCGATCTGGGCGGCCGGTTTTCCGCGGCCTGCGTCGATGAAATGGGAAGCGGATCTCGCCGAGCAGAATCTCGGCCGCTGGCAGGGCATGAACCGCGCCGAGTTCATCGCGAGCCGGCCCGTCGGCATGAGCTGGTTTGCCGATATCAACGAGCCCGCGCCCGGCGGCGAAAGCTTCATGGACCTCTACAACCGCACGCGCCGCACCATCGAACGGATCAATGTGGAAGCGGCCGGGCAGGACATCGTCGCGGTCGCGCACGGCGGCACCATCAAGGCGGCAGTCGGCCTCGCGCTCGGTGACTTGCCGGAGCAGGGGCTCGCATTCGATATCGACAATGTGTCGGTGACGCGGCTCGATCATTTCGCGAGCCACGAGCGCACGGTCTGGCGGTTGCCGATGGTGAACCAGCAGCCGTGGATCGCCGACGCCGCGCACGCAGCGATGCACCAGCCTGCGGGACCGGAAGTCAAGAAGCTTGCCTGAGCCATTGCCCGGCCGCGCCTGCGGCGTAAGGTTCAAGCCAATCAATCGTACTCTGGGAGAGAAACATGACCTTGTTCGACATGAAGGGGAAAGTTGCCGTCATCACCGGCTCGACGCGCGGCATCGGGCTCGCGATCGCCGAGCGCATGGCCGAGCACGGCGCCAAGGTGGTGATCTCCTCGCGCAAGGCCGACGTGTGCGACCAGGTGGCCAAGGGCATCAACGACAAATTCGGCAAGGGCACCGCGGTCGCGATCGCCGCGAACATCTCGTCGAAAGAGAATCTGCAAAACCTCGTCGACGAGAGCAACCGCGCCTTCGGCAAGATCGACGTGCTGGTCTGCAATGCCGCGTCGAATCCGTATTACGGCCCGCTCGCCGGCATCTCCGACGATCAGTTCAGAAAAATCCTCGACAACAACATCGTCGCCAACAATTGGCTGATCTCGATGGTGGTGCCGCAGATGATCGAGCGTAGGGACGGCTCAATCATCATCGTCTCGTCGATCGGCGGCCTCAAGGGCTCGACCATCCTCGGCGCGTACGCGATCTCGAAAGCCGCCGACATGCAGCTCGCGCGCAATCTCGCCTGCGAATACGGCAAGGACAATATCCGCGTGAACTGCATCGCGCCCGGCCTGATCAAGACCGACTTTGCCAAAGCGCTGTGGGACAATCCGGAGAACCTGAAGGCCTCGACCTCGCGCTCGCCGCTACTGCGCATCGGCATCCCCGACGAGATCGCGGGCGCGGCGGTGTTCTTGGGTTCGAAGGCCGGCGACTTCATGACCGGCCAGACCATGGTGATCGACGGCGGCGCGACGATTAGTTGAAGCGTGAGATCAAGCCGAGATGTGGCCGCGAAGAACGGTGCGCTCCCTCGCCCGCTTGCGGGAGAGGGCTGGGGAGAGGGTGTCTCCGCAGTGAGACTCCCAATGAGGAGAAAGCTCTCACCCGGCGCTACGCGCCGACCTCTCCCGCAAGCGGGAGAGGTTGCACTGAGCTTGCCGCTAGATCGTTGAACTCAAGCCGGCGTCGCCTCACTCCACCGCCGCGTAAACCAGATCCCGCACCAGCGTGCGCGTGTAGTCGCGCTGGCCCGGGCCTTGGCTCATGAACACCGCGAACAGGTCCTCCTTCGGATCGATCCAGAAAAACGTGCCCGCAATGCCGCTCCAGAAATACTGACCGACGCTGCCGGGGAAGGGCGCGATGCCCGGCTCGCGCCGCACGGCAAAGCCGAGACCGAAGCCGTGGCCAGGCGACAGCAGCGTGCCATTTGTCACAACGTGCGGCCCGAGATGATCGGACGCCATCAGCTCCAGCGTCTTGCGGCCGATGATCCTGTTGCCGTCGAGCGTGCCGCCGTTGCGCAGCATCAGACAGAAGCGGGCATAATCCATCGTGGTCGAGACCAGCCCGCCGCCGCCGGACTCCATCACCGGCTGTTCCAGCATGTTGAAGAGCGCGACCTTGTCGCCGGTCCAGGGATCGGCCGCGAACGGTTCGGCGAGGCGGCCGGCATTGGCCTCAGCAGTTGCAAAACCGGTCTCGGCCATCTGAAGCGGGGTGAGGATGCGCTCGGCGAGATACGCGCCGAGCGGCTTGCCGCTGACGACCTCGATGATGCGGCCGAGGATGTCGGTGGAGCGGCTGTAGTTGAACTCGTCGCCGGGATGGCAGACCAGCGGGAAGCGCGCCACCAGCGCGGCGTGCTCGGCATTGGTGATCTTGCGGCTGCGGACGCGGGACTCCTGGTAGAGCTTGTGCACGGGGCCATCGCCTTGGTGCTCATAGGTCAGGCCCGAGGTGTGACGGAGCAGGTCCTGAACCGTCATCGGCCGCTTGGGCGGAACCAGTTCCAGCTTGCCGCCGCTGACCACGCCGACCTTTTGGTCGGCGAACTCCGGAATGAACTTGGCGACCGCGTCACTGAGAAGGAGATGGCCGTCTTCGACCAGCGCCATGATGCCGACCGAGACAATCGGCTTGGTCATCGAGAAGAGGCGGAAGATCGAATCGCGCGCCATCGGTGAGGCGCCCGTCGGGCTCTGCTGTCCTAGCGCCTCGAACCAGCCGATTTGGCCGCGGCGGGCAACCAGCACGGTGACGCCGGGAACAGTGCCCTTGTCGATCTCGCGCTTGAAGGCGTCCGACATAGCCTGGAGGCGGGAACGCGACAGCCCGAGCGTCTCGGGGCGGGCTTCCGGCAAAGGCGGGGTCTGCGGCCCGATCGTGGCCTGTGGGGCGGCTGTAGCGGTCGCTGTGGCGGTCATGGGCACTCCCGGTTGCTCTTGATTATCGGGAACGGACTGTGGCGCAAAAACCCCGGTACAAACAAGCGAAGCCGGCGCGGTTCACCCTTGCAAACCGGCCGTCCCCTGTGCTTGAAAGCGGCCCTGATCCTAAGGCGACGCAGGGTCTGTAGGAGTGTAGCTCAATTGGTAGAGCACCGGTCTCCAAAACCGGGGGTCGCAGGTTCGAGCCCTGCCACTCCTGCCAGCTAATCCAGACAATCGGTCTACAGGCAGGACGGCGCCGGCCCTAAGAGGTTTCGTCGATCATGGGGCATGGGTAAGCCATTGATCCCGATGAGATCCGCAGGCGGCGACGACGCGTATCCCGGCCTCCCAATATCTTGACCTTTGGCCCCATCCGCAGTATCTACCCCGCACTCGCAGCCGGCCCGTTAGACGCGGATTTCCGGCGCGGCTTTGAAATCCCCGAACAATCGAGCCCGATTTCCGGCTCATCCTTCAGACGAGGGCTGGGCCAAAGGCGCCTGTTCGGATCCCTTCGAAATCAGTAGCCGTCTTGCGACGGACGTTGGACATCAAACGATGGCAGTCAGCCCGTTCAAGTTCTTGCAGGAAGTGCGTTCGGAGACCGCCAAGGTCACCTGGCCGACCCGTCGTGAGACCACCATCACCACCATCATGGTGTTCGTCATGGTCGCCGTGGCCTCGATCTTCTTCTTCGCCGCCGACCAGATCATCCGTTACCTCATCACCTTCCTTCTGGGCATCCACTGATGGCAACAGCAACCGCTCAAGTGTCTGACAAGCGCTGGTACATCGTCCACGCCTATTCGAACTTCGAGAAGAAGGTCGCCGAATCGATCCGCGAGCAGGCTAAGCAACGCGGGCTCGAGGAGCTGTTCGAGCTGGTGCTGGTGCCGACCGAGAAGGTCACGGAAGTGCGCCGCGGCCGCAAGATCGACGCCGAGCGCAAGTTTTTCCCCGGCTATGTGCTGGTGAAGATGAAGCTGACCGACGAGGCGTTCCATCTGATCAAGAACACGCCGAAAGTGACGGGCTTCCTCGGCGCTGAAAACAAGCCGATGCCG
Source organism: Bradyrhizobium genosp. SA-3 (assembly GCF_004212635.1). GTDB lineage: Bacteria > Pseudomonadota > Alphaproteobacteria > Rhizobiales > Xanthobacteraceae > Bradyrhizobium. Next base: position 73,465 of record NZ_PSRT01000004.1, read on the forward strand.
ATCTCGGAAACCGAGGCCATGCGCATCCTGCACCAGGTGCAGGAGGGCGTGGAACGGCCGAAGGCGTCGGTCTCGTTCGAGATCGGCGAGAACGTGCGCGTGGCCGACGGTCCGTTCGCCTCGTTCTCGGGTGTGGTCGAGGAAATCGACGAGGCGCGCTCGCGCGTGAAGGTCGCGGTGTCGATCTTCGGCCGCGCCACGCCGGTCGAATTGGAATTCGGTCAGGTCGAGAAGGTCTGACCGGGTACGCGTGAGACTTCGGTCTTGCGCGACAACAAGAGGCCGTGGGAGGACGAGGGCGGTTGCCAGCCGCTCGAGATCCCGACCACGAACCTGAAACCGCCGGCGATATGCCGGCACAACAGGAGTGATACATGGCAAAGAAAGTGACCGGATACCTGAAGCTTCAGGTCCCGGCCGGCGCGGCGAATCCTTCGCCCCCGATCGGTCCCGCGCTCGGTCAGCGCGGTCTCAACATCATGGAGTTCTGCAAGGCGTTCAACGCCCAGACCCAGAAGGAAGAGAAGAACACCCCGATTCCGGTGGTGATCACGATCTACGCCGATCGTTCGTTCACCTTCGAGATGAAGACGCCCCCGATGTCGTTCTTCCTCAAGCAGGCTGCCAAGATCCAGTCCGGCTCGAAGGCGCCGGGCCGTGACAAGGCCGGCAAGGTGACCAAGGCGCAAGTGCGCGAGATCGCCGAGAAGAAGATGAAGGACTTGAATTGCGACAGCATCGAATCGGCCATGAAGATGGTCGAGGGCTCCGCCCGTTCGATGGGTCTGGAAGTTGCGGGGTAAGCGGTCATGGCAATCGGAAAGCGTTTGAACAAAGCCCGCGAAGGCATTGACCGCGAAAAGCTTTACCCGCTCGCGGACGCCATCAAGATGGTCAAGGAGCGCGCGAAAGCGAAGTTCGACGAGACCATCGAGGTCGCGATCAATCTCGGCGTCGATCCGCGTCACGCCGACCAGATGGTCCGCGGCGTCGTGACCCTGCCGAATGGCACCGGCCGTACGCTCCGCGTCGGCGTGTTCGCCCGTGGCGCCAAGGCCGACGAGGCCAAGGCTGCGGGTGCTGACGTCGTCGGCGCCGAGGATCTGGTCGAGAAGGTGCAGAACGGCTCGATCGATTTCGACCGCTGCATCGCCACCCCCGACATGATGCCGCTGGTCGGCCGGTTGGGTAAGGTGCTCGGCCCGCGCGGCCTGATGCCGAACCCGAAGATCGGCACCGTGACCATGGACGTCACCGGCGCGGTGAAGGGTGCCAAGGGCGGCTCGGTCGAGTTCCGCGTCGAGAAGGCCGGCATCCTGCAGGCCGGCGTCGGCAAGGCCTCGTTCTCCGAGGAGAAGCTGGTCGAGAACATCAAGGCTCTCGCCGATGCTGTCTCGAAGGCGAAGCCGGCCGGTTCCAAGGGCACCTACATCCAGCGCGTTGCGGTGTCCTCGACGATGGGCCCCGGCGTGAAGGTCGAGCCGGGCACCATCCTCGGCTAAGGTTCAAATATTGCATGAGGCGAGGGGCGGAATTGGGCAACCGATTCCGCCCCTCGTCGTTTGTGACCGCGTTCACCGGAAACAAGAACAATGGCTGACAAGGTCCTGATCTACTCCCGCTTTCCCAAGACGATGATGGTGCGTTTCGCCGAACGGTTCGAACTGCTCGACACCGGTGGCAAGCCCGCGCGTGAGGTGTTTTCGGCGGATGAACTCGGCGGCATCCGCGCGATGCTCACCGCAGGCGGCACGCCGCTGGGGGCCGAGGCGATGGACCTGTTTCCGAAACTTGGCGCCATCGTCTGCTACGGCACCGGCTATGACGGCGTCGACCTGAAGGCGGCCGCCGTGCGCAACATCGCGGTCGGCCACAGTCCAGGTGCCAATGCGGCCTCCGTCGCCGACATCGCGATGACCCTGATGCTGGCGACGACGCGGCGGATCCTGGTAGCCGATCAATATGTGCGCAGCGGCGATTGGGCGGCGTCAAAACCCTCGCCGATGATGCGCCCGCAGGCGGGCATGCCCGGCCGCCGCATCGGCGTCTACGGCATGGGCGAGATCGGCCGCAAGATTGCGGCGCGCTGCGCGGCGTTCGAGAGCGAGGTCGGCTATTTCAGCCGCACCAGATACGATCTGCCCTATCAATATTTCCCCTCGCTGGAAGCGCTTGCCGACTGGTGCGGCGTGCTGATGATCGCGGTCCGGGCGGGGGCCGACACCCGGCACGTTGTCAATGCGGACATCCTCAAACGTCTCGGCGGGGACGGCTATGTCGTCAACATCTCCCGCGGCTCGGTCGTCGACGAGAAGGCCCTGGTCGCCGCGCTTGCCGACAAGACCATCGCCGGCGCCGGCCTCGACGTCTACGAAAGGGAACCGCACGCTCCCGATGCGCTGACCGCGCTCCCCAATGTGGTGCTCGCCCCGCATATCGGTGGCCACACCCTCGAATCGCACGTCGCCATGCAGAGCTGCGTCCTAGCGAACCTGACTGCGTTTTTCGAGGGCAGGCCGCTACCTTACGCGGTCAAATCGGCCTGAATCGGCCCTTGTCGGCCCGCCTCAGGCCCCGCCGGCAACGGATTGGAACTGGTGTGAATTTTGCTCTTGGCAAGCAGGCTCCCAGCAGTTAAAGAACCGCTTCCGGACGTTCCGGCCTCGGCTGGCGCGTTCGTGCACGCATTCCGAAAACCGACGCAACAGGAGATCATTCCTTTTCAGGACGTCCGCAAGGATTTGCCCGGAAAAGGAAGGAAACCTCGTCACTTGGTGGAATGCGGGCAGAGGTCAGGCGGTTCGCCGGCTGACCTTGTCCTGTCCAAGACTGCAGGCGCCTGCGGGGAATTTCGATTTCTCAAGGGCTTAATCGCATGGCCTGCATAGACGGGTGAAGACCGGATTTCACTTCGCACCCAGCTTCAAGGGCTGGCTTCGCGAAACGGGTCTGGTTCGGACCTCGACACGCCGTGGGCCTCATGGGCTCCCGGAGGGCAGGCTTTGAATTGTCGTCTTGCCCGGCGTGTCCGATGGGTTTTGGCCCGGAGGTTCAGGTTTGGGTGGGACGATGGGTGCAACCCGGCGGTCCCGCTTCTCGCGATGACCGCCAACCGGAGAGAGCTTGCTGTGGAACGAGCGGCAAAAAAGGAAGCGGTCGAACAGCTCAACGAGGTCTTCAAGACCACGGGCGTCGCGATCGTTGCTCAATATTCCGGCCTCACCGTTGCCCAGATGCAGAAGCTGCGCATGCAGATGAAGCAGGCTGGCGCCTCGGTGAAGGTCTCGAAGAACCGTCTCGCCAAAATTGCTCTTGAAGGCACTGACGTCGTTGCCATCGGTCCCATGCTGAAGGGGCCGACCGTGATCGCCACTTCCAACGATCCGGTAGCGGCGCCGAAGGTCGCCATCGAATTCGCCAAGGCGAACGAAAAGTTCGTCATCATCGGCGGCTCGATGGGCAAGACCGTCCTGAATGTCGACGGCGTGAAGGCGCTTGCCTCGCTGCCGTCGCTTGACGAACTGCGCGGCAAGATCGTCGGCCTCATCGTGGCCCCGGCGACCAAGCTCGCTCAGCTCGCCAACGCGCCCGCGGGCAAGCTCGCGCGCGTCATCCAGGCTCATGCCTCAAAGGGCGAAGCGGCCTGACGCCCTTCGCAAAACTCAAACCCGAACCAGACTTACACGTAAGGAAACTGAACAATGGCTGACTTGCAGAAGATCGTTGACGACCTCTCGAGCCTCACCGTGCTCGAAGCTGCCGAACTCGCGAAGCTCCTCGAAGAGAAGTGGGGCGTTTCGGCTGCCGCGGCTGTCGCCGTGGCCGGCCCGGCTGCTGGCGGCGCCGCCGCCGCTCCGGCGGAAGAGAAGACCGAGTTCACGGTCGTTCTCGCCAGCGCCGGCGACAAGAAGATCGAGGTCATCAAGGAAGTCCGCGCCATCACCGGTCTCGGCCTGAAGGAAGCAAAGGACCTCGTCGAGGGTGCTCCGAAGCCGCTGAAGGAAGGCGTGAACAAGGAAGAAGCCGAGAAGATCAAGGCGCAGATCGAGAAGGCTGGCGCCAAGGTCGAGCTCAAGTAAGCGCAAGCTTACTGGCGAGGTCCCGGGCGGGCAACAGCGCAGCCCGGGATCTTGGTCCGCTCCTCATCGAAGGGGTGGGCCGGATGCAAAAGGCGTGCGACGGGACGTCCCGACGCAGGCCGAACACGAAAAAGTGTGGGGATTTGAGGGTTTACCCCTCGAATCTCCATTATTGTCGCCCCATATCGGGTCGGCAGCACGAAAGCGCGGTGGGCAGGGATGCCGGATTTCCCTGTAAGCCGTTGGGAGAGCAGGCTATTTCGGGCTTTTGCAGTCCGTGAAGACGATCGTTGTGACGGGCGGGCGCGCTTCTGCGCCCCGCGCGTCGTTTTGCGTTTTGAAGGTCTGAAGAACAGATTCAGGACATTCCCGCCTGAAACTGAGCTTCCGGCCCCCAAGGCGGGTTCGAAAAATTCAACCCGGGGAGCGGTGGCAGCCGCGTTCCGGACGGCGCGCCCAGAGCGGGCGACGAAATGAGAGGCCACGATGGCGCAGCAGACATTCACCGGTCGCAAACGCGTTCGCAAGTTTTTCGGACACATCAAGGAAGTCGCCGAGATGCCGAACCTCATCGAGGTTCAGAAGGCGTCCTATGACCAGTTCCTGATGGTCGACGAGCCCCAGGGTGGCCGTCTCGACGAGGGTCTGCAGGCGGTGTTCCGCTCGGTGTTTCCGATCTCCGACTTCTCGGGCACCTCGATGCTGGAATTCGTCCGCTACGAGTTCGAGCAGCCGAAATACGACGTCGACGAGTGCCGCCAGCGCGGCATGACCTTCGCGGCTCCCCTCAAGGTGACGCTGCGCCTCATCGTGTTCGATATCGACGAGGAAACCGGCGCGAAGTCGGTGAAGGACATCAAGGAGCAGGACGTCTACATGGGCGACATCCCGCTCATGACGATGAACGGCACCTTCATCGTCAACGGCACCGAGCGCGTCATCGTCTCGCAGATGCACCGTTCGCCCGGCGTGTTCTTCGACCACGACAAGGGCAAGACCCATTCCTCGGGCAAGCTGCTGTTCGCCGCGCGCGTGATTCCGTATCGCGGCTCCTGGCTCGACATCGAGTTCGACGCCAAGGATATCGTCTATGCGCGTATCGACCGTCGCCGCAAGATTCCGGTGACGTCGCTGATGTTCGCGCTCGGCCTCGACGGCGAGGCGATCCTGTCCACGTTCTACAAGAAGATCCTCTACAAGCGGACCAAGGAAGGCTGGCGCGTTCCGTTCGACGCCAACCGCTTCCGCGGCTACTCGACCGTCAACGATTTGATCGACGCAGATACCGGCAAGGTCGTGCTCGAGGCCGGCAAGAAGCTGACCGTCCGTGCCGCCCGCCAGCTCCAGGAGAAGGGGCTGAAGGCGCTGCGCATGGCCGATGAGGAACTGGTCGGCAACTACGTCGCCGAGGACCTCGTCAACCCGAAGACGGGCGAGATCCATGCTGAAGCCGGTGAGGAAATCACCGACAAGCTGATGAAGGCGCTCAACGAGCAGGGCTACAAGGAGCTGCCGCTGCTCGACATCGACCACGTCAATGTCGGCCCCTACATCCGCAACACGCTCTCGGCCGACAAGAACATGACGCGTGAGGACGCGCTGTTCGACATCTACCGTGTCATGCGTCCGGGCGAGCCGCCGACGCTGGAATCGGCGCAGGCCATGTTCCAGTCGCTGTTCTTCGACGCCGAGCGCTACGACCTCTCCGCGGTCGGCCGCGTCAAGATGAACATGCGCCTCGACCTCGATGCGCCCGATACCCAGCGCACGCTGCGTAAGGAAGACATTCTCTCCGTCATCAAGACGCTGGTGGACCTGCGCGACGGCAAGGGCGAGATCGACGACATCGACCATCTCGGCAACCGCCGCGTGCGTTCGGTCGGCGAGCTCATGGAGAACCAGTACCGCATCGGCCTCCTGCGCATGGAGCGCGCGATCAAGGAGCGCATGTCCTCGGTCGACATCGACACGGTGATGCCGCAGGACCTGATCAACGCCAAGCCGGCGGCTGCCGCCGTGCGCGAGTTCTTCGGCTCCTCGCAGCTCTCGCAGTTCATGGACCAGACCAATCCGCTCAGCGAGATCACGCACAAGCGGCGCCTGTCGGCGCTCGGACCGGGCGGTCTGACCCGCGAGCGCGCCGGCTTCGAGGTGCGCGACGTGCATCCGACGCATTACGGCCGCATCTGCCCGATCGAGACGCCGGAAGGTCCGAACATCGGCCTGATCAACTCGCTCGCGACCTTCGCGCGCGTGAACAAGTACGGCTTCGTCGAGACGCCGTACCGCAAGGTCAAGGACGGCCGCGTCACCGACGAGGTCGTGTACCTCTCGGCGATGGAGGAGGGCCGCTACACGGTCGCGCAGGCCAACGTGCCGCTCGACCCGAAGGGCCGCTTCACCGAAGACCTCGTGGTCTGCCGTCACGCCGGCGAAGTCTTGCCGGTGACGCCTGATAAGGTCGACTACATGGACGTGTCGCCGAAGCAGCTCGTGTCGGTCGCAGCGGCGCTGATCCCGTTCCTCGAGAACGACGACGCCAACCGCGCGCTGATGGGCTCGAACATGCAGCGCCAGGCGGTGCCGCTGGTTCGCGCCGAAGCGCCGTTCGTCGGCACCGGCATGGAAGGCGTGGTTGCGCGTGACTCGGGTGCCGCGATCGCGGCGCGCCGTTCGGGCGTGATCGACCAGATCGACGCGACCCGCGTCGTCATCCGCGCCACGGAAGATCTCGATCCGACCAAGTCGGGCGTCGATATCTACCGGCTGATGAAGTACCAGCGCTCCAACCAGTCGACCTGCATCAACCAGCGTCCGCTGGTGAAGGTCGGCGACATCGTCAAGAAGGGCGACATCATCGCCGACGGTCCCTCGACCGATCTCGGCGAGCTCGCGCTCGGCCGCAACGTGCTGGTCGCGTTCATGCCGTGGAACGGCTACAACTTCGAAGACTCGATCCTGCTCTCCGAGCGGATCGTGAAGGAAGACGTCTTCACCTCGATCCACATCGAGGAGTTCGAGGTGATGGCCCGCGACACCAAGCTCGGACCTGAGGAAATCACCCGCGACATTCCGAACGTCTCGGAAGAAGCGCTGAAGAACCTCGACGAAGCCGGTATCGTCTACATCGGTGCGGAAGTGCGCGCCGGCGATATCCTAGTCGGCAAGATCACGCCGAAGGGCGAAAGCCCGATGACGCCGGAAGAGAAGCTCCTGCGCGCCATCTTCGGCGAGAAGGCCTCCGACGTTCGCGACACTTCGCTGCGCGTTCCTCCGGGCGTGCAGGGCACGATCGTCGAAGTGCGCGTGTTCAACCGTCACGGCGTCGACAAGGACGAGCGTGCGCTGGCGATCGAGCGGGAAGAGATCGAGCGTCTGGCCAAGGACCGTGACGACGAGCAGGCGATCCTCGACCGCAACGTCTACAACCGTCTTGCCGAGCTGCTCGAGGGACGGCAGGGCATTGCCGGTCCGAAGGGCTTCAAGAAGGACACCAAGATCACCCGTGCGGTGCTCGAGGAGTACCCGAAGTCGCAGTGGTGGCTGTTCGCCTCCCCGAACGACAAGCTGATGGCCGAGATCGAGGCCATGCGGAAGCAGTACGACGAGTCGAAGAAGGGGCTGGAACAGCGCTTCCTCGACAAGGTCGAGAAGCTTCAGCGTGGTGACGAGTTGCCGCCCGGCGTGATGAAGATGGTCAAGGTCTTCGTCGCGGTGAAGCGCAAGATCCAGCCCGGCGACAAGATGGCCGGCCGCCATGGCAACAAGGGCGTGGTGTCGAAGATCGTGCCGATCGAGGACATGCCGTTCCTCGAAGACGGCACGCATGCCGACATCGTGCTCAATCCGCTGGGCGTGCCCTCGCGCATGAACGTGGGACAGATCCTCGAGACCCATCTCGGCTGGGCCTGCGCCGGCCTCGGCAAGCGTATCGGCCAGACGGTCGATGCTTACCTGTCGAAGCAGGACATCAAGCCGCTGAAGGAAACCTTGAAGAAGGTCTACGGCGAGGACGAGACGATCAAGTCGCTCAACGACAACGAACTGATCGAGCTCGGCCACAACTTAAGCCGCGGCGTGCCGATCGCGACGCCGGTGTTCGACGGCGCCAAGGAAGCCGACATCGAGGAGATGCTGAAGCTCGCCGGTCTCGACGCTTCGGGTCAGTCGACCGTCTATGACGGCCGCACCGGCGATCCGTTCGATCGCAAGGTGACGGTGGGCTACATCTACATGCTCAAGCTGCACCATCTCGTCGACGACAAGATCCACGCGCGTTCGATCGGTCCGTACTCGCTCGTCACCCAGCAGCCGCTGGGCGGCAAGGCGCAGTTCGGCGGCCAGCGCTTCGGCGAAATGGAGGTGTGGGCGCTCGAGGCTTACGGCGCGGCGTACACGCTCCAGGAGATGCTGACGGTGAAGTCGGACGACGTCGCCGGCCGCACCAAGGTGTACGAGGCGATCGTGCGCGGCGACGACACGTTCGAGGCCGGTATTCCGGAGTCGTTCAACGTGCTGGTCAAGGAAATGCGCTCGCTCGGCCTCAACGTCGACCTGCACAACTCCAAGATGGGACCGGCGCGACGTCGGAAGCGGCCGAGTAATTCGACCTGTCGTGCCCGGCCTTCGCGGCCGGGCGTTGGCGCCCCGCCTGAGGCCTTGAGGGCAGGGCGCCCCGCTAAGTGATTTTCGAATTTGCGGCCGGAGGCGACCGGCACGCGAGGAGAAGACGATGAACCAAGAAATTATGAATCTCTTCAATCCGACGACGCCGGCTCAGGTCTTCGACCAGATCCGGATCTCGATCGCGTCTCCAGAAAAGATTCTGTCCTGGTCCTACGGCGAGATCAAGAAGCCGGAGACCATCAACTACCGTACCTTCAAGCCCGAGCGCGACGGCCTGTTCTGCGCCCGCATCTTCGGGCCGATCAAGGACTACGAGTGCTTGTGCGGCAAGTACAAGCGCATGAAGTACAAGGGCATCATCTGCGAGAAGTGCTCGGTCGAGGTCACGCTGTCGCGCGTCCGGCGCGAGCGCATGGGCCACATCGAGCTCGCAGCCCCCGTCGCCCACATCTGGTTCCTGAAGTCGCTGCCCTCGCGCATCGGCCTCCTGCTGGACATGACGCTGAAGGATCTCGAGCGGATCCTTTACTTCGAATACTACGTCGTGCTGGAGCCGGGTCTCACTGCGCTGAAGGACCGTCAGCTCTTGTCGGAAGACGAGTATCTGAGGGCGCAGGATGAGTACGGCCAGGATTCGTTCACCGCCATGATCGGCGCAGAAGCGATCCGCGAGCTGCTCAAGGGCATGGACCTCGAGAAGCTCGAGGCTTCCTTGCGCGTCGAGATGCAGGAGACCGACTCCGACATCAAGCACAAGAAGCTCGCCAAGCGCCTGAAGATCGTGGAAGCGTTCCGCCACTCCGGCAACAAGCCGGAATGGATGATCATGACCGTGGTCCCGGTGATCCCGCCGGACCTGCGTCCGCTGGTGCCGCTGGACGGCGGCCGCTTCGCGACCTCGGACCTCAACGACCTCTACCGCCGCGTCATCAACCGCAACAACCGCTTGAAGCGGCTGATGGAGCTGCGCGCGCCCGACATCATCATCCGCAACGAGAAGCGCATGCTTCAGGAAGCGGTCGATGCGCTGTTCGACAACGGCCGCCGCGGCCGCGTCATCACCGGCGCCAACAAGCGCCCGTTGAAGTCGCTCGCCGATATGCTCAAGGGCAAGCAGGGCCGCTTCCGTCAGAACCTGCTCGGCAAGCGCGTCGACTATTCGGGCCGTTCGGTGATCGTGGTCGGTCCCGAGCTGCGCCTGCATCAGTGCGGCCTGCCGAAGAAGATGGCGCTCGAGCTGTTCAAGCCGTTCATCTACTCGCGGCTTGACGCCAAGGGCCTGTCAACCACCGTGAAGCAGGCCAAGAAGCTGGTCGAGAAGGAGCGGCCCGAGGTCTGGGACATCCTGGACGAGGTCATCCGCGAGCATCCGGTGCTGCTCAACCGCGCGCCGACGCTGCATCGCCTCGGCATCCAGGCGTTCGAACCCGTGCTGATCGAGGGCAAGGCGATCCAGCTGCACCCGCTGGTCTGCTCCGCGTTCAACGCCGACTTCGACGGCGACCAGATGGCCGTGCACGTTCCGCTGTCGCTCGAAGCGCAGCTGGAAGCGCGCGTGCTGATGATGTCGACCAACAACATCCTGCATCCGGCGAACGGCCAGCCGATCATCGTGCCGTCGCAGGACATCGTGCTGGGTCTGTACTACGTCTCGATCATGCGCGAAGGCCTGCCCGGCGAGGGCAAGGTGTTCGGCGACATGGCCGAGCTCGAGCACGCGCTGCACGCGAAGGTCATCCACCTCCACACCAAGATCAAGTACCGGTGGGAAGGCATGGACGAGACCGGCAAGGTCTCCAAGCGCTGGATCGAGACCACCGCCGGCCGCGTCATGCTGGGCAATCTGCTGCCGAAGAACCCGCGGATCTCGTACGAGATCATCAACAAGCTGATGACCAAGCGCGAGATCTCGGGCGTGATCGACCAGGTCTACCGTCATTGCGGCCAGAAGGAGACGGTGATCTTCTGCGACCGCATCATGGCGCTCGGCTTCTACAACGCGTTCAAGGCCGGCATCTCGTTCGGCAAGGACGACATGGTCGTGCCGCACGGCAAGTGGAAGATCGTCGATACCACCCGTACGCTGGCGAAGGATTTCGAGCAGCAGTACAATGACGGTCTGATCACCCATGGCGAGAAGTACAACAAGGTCGTCGACGCCTGGTCGAAGGCCACGGAAGAAATCGCCAAGGCGATGATGAAGGAGATCTCCGCCACCAAGAAGACGGCGAGCGGAGCCGACGCCGACATCAACTCGATCTACATGATGGCTCACTCCGGTGCCCGCGGTTCGCCGGCCCAGATGCGCCAGCTCGCCGGCATGCGCGGCCTGATGGCCAAGCCGTCGGGTGAGATCATCGAGACGCCGATCATCTCGAACTTCAAGGAAGGCCTCTCGGTGCTCGAGTACTTCAACTCGACCCACGGCGCCCGCAAGGGCCTCGCGGACACCGCGTTGAAGACCGCGAACTCCGGCTACCTGACCCGTCGTCTCGTCGACGTGGCGCAGGACTGCATCATCACGCAGAGCGACTGCGGCACCAAGCTCGGCATCAAGATGCGCGCCATCGTCGATGCCGGCACCGTGGTCGCTTCACTCGGTTCGCGCATCCTCGGACGCACGGCCTGCGAAGACGTGCGCGACAGCTCGGGCAAGGTGATCATCAAGCGCGACACGCTGATGGAAGAGAGCCATCTGGATGCCATCCAGCAGGGTGGCGTGCAGGAGGTCAAGATCCGTTCGGCACTGACCTGCGAGCTCGTCAACGGCATCTGCGGCAAGTGCTACGGCCGCGACCTCGCCCGCGGCACGCCGGTCAACCACGGCGAAGCGGTCGGCGTCATCGCGGCGCAGTCCATCGGCGAGCCGGGCACCCAGCTCACCATGCGCACCTTCCACATCGGCGGTGCGGCGCAGCTCAACGAGCAGTCCTTCGTCGAAGCCAACTTCGACGGCAAGATCGTGATCAGGAACAAGGCCATCGCCCGCAACAGCGAAGGTCACCTGATCGCGATGGTGCGCAACATGGTGGTGGCGATCGTCGATGCTGACGGTACCGAGCGTGCGACGCACCGCGTCCAGTACGGCTCGCGCCTGCACGTCGACGAGGGCGACATGGTCAAGCGCGGCCAGCGCGTCGTCGAGTGGGATCCCTACACCCGTCCGCTCCTCACCGAAGTCGAAGGTACGATCGGCTTCGAGGATCTGGTCGAAGGGCAGTCGATCTCGGAAACGCTCGACGAGGCCACCGGTATCGCCAAGCGCGTGGTTATCGACTGGCGCTCGACCCGCGGCGGCTCGGACCTGCGTCCGGCCATCGTGGTCAAGGGCAAGGACGGCAAGGTGCTCAAGCTCCCCCGTGGCGGCGATGCCCGCTACATGCTGTCGGTCGACGCCATTCTCTCGGTCGACGTCGGAGCCAAGGTCAATCCGGGCGACATCCTCGCCCGTGTCTCGACCGAAAGCGCCAAGACGCGTGACATCACCGGCGGTCTGCCGCGGGTGGCGGAACTGTTCGAGGCACGGCGTCCGAAGGATGCGGCGATCATCGCCGAAATCGCGGGCACCATCCGGTTCGGACGCGACTACAAGAACAAGCGTCGCATCTCGATCGAGCCGATGGACAAGACCGAGGAGCCGCGCGAGTACCTGATCCCGAAGGGCAAGCATATCCACCTTCAGGACGGCGACGTCGTCGAAAAGGGCGACTTCATCGTGGAAGGCAACCCGGCGCCGCACGACATTCTTGCCGTGAAGGGCATCGAGGAGCTTGCGGCTTACCTGGTCAACGAAATCCAGGAGGTCTACCGGCTCCAGGGCGTGCTCATCAACGACAAGCACATTGAGGTGATTGTCCGTCAGATGCTCCAGAAGGTGGAAGTCACCGACCAGGGCGATACGGACATGATCTCGGGCGAGCAGGTCGACAAGATCGAGTTCGACGCGCTGAACGAGAAGGCCAAGGAGGAGGGCAAGAAGCCCGCCACGGGGACGCCGGTTCTGCTCGGCATCACCAAGGCGAGCCTCCAGACCCGCTCGTTCTTCTCGGCGGCCTCGTTCCAGGAGACCACCCGCGTCCTCACGGAAGCGGCGGTCAACGGCAAGGTCGATCCGCTCGAGGGCCTCAAGGAGAACGTCATCGTCGGCCGGCTGATCCCGGCGGGCACCGGCGCCTCCATGGCCAAGATCCGCGAAGTCGCCATGAAGCGCGACAAGCTGATCCTGGACGAGCGCGAGAAGCAGGCGGCCGTCGTGTCGCCCGCGCCGGAAGCGGAGCCGATGGCGCTGCCGCCGGCTGAATGATGGTTCATCCGTAAGAATACTGAGGACAATGAAAAGGCCGGCTTTTGCCGGCCTTTTTGCTGCTTTCTGTGTTTGCTGCTATGCGGGGTCAGCCTTTGTTCATCTTTCCTTCAGCCGCAAAAGCGCTTCTGCTAGGAGAGCTTAGACCGGTGGTCCCGTGACGGGGGCAGGGCCGGAGACCACGGAACTCACATGCTTGATCTCGCAATCGTAGGCGGCGGCCCCGGCGGGCTGATGAGCGCCTGGTATCTTAAGCGCAAGCTCGGCGACCTCTGCCGCGTCACCATCTTCGAGGCATCCGACCGGCTCGGCGGTAAGATCGTCACGCGCAAATTCGATTCCGCGCCCGCGATGTACGAGGCCGGCGTTGCCGAGATCTACGACTACTCGATGACCGGGCCCGATCCGCTGCGCGAGCTGATCCAGCATTTCGGGCTTCAGACCATTCCGATGGATGCCGAGCAGGTCCAGTTCGGCGGCGAGCTCCTCAACGACGTCGCTGGCATGCGCCGCAAATACGGCGCCAAGACCGCGGCCGCGATCGAGGCGTTCCGCAAGCGCTGCACCGAGGTGATGTCGCCGATCGAGTATTACGAGGGCGTCGGCGCGCACGACAACGAGAACCCCTGGGCCTACAAGACCGCCGAGCAGGTGCTCGACGAGGAGGTCGAGGACGAGACGGCAAAGCGTTTCTTCAAGGTCATGGCGCGCTCGGACATCGCGACCGAGAGCCACAACACCAACGGCCTCAACGCGCTCAAGAACTATCTGATGGACGTCGACGGCTATATCGGCCTCTATTCCATCCAGAACGGCAACGAGCAGCTGATCGAGTGCCTGCAGTCGGAGGTCAATGCCGACATCCAGCTCAATCACCGGGTGCTCACTGTCGGCAAGGCGTCGACCGGCCGTTATCAGCTCAAGATGATGAACGGCAAGGGGCCGGAGACGCGCGACTTCGATCTCGTGCTGATGTGCCTGCCGCATTCCTGGCTCGCGACCGTCGGCTGGGAAGGCGAGCAGCTGCGCAAGTCGATGGTCAAGCACGTCTCATATTTCGACCGCCCCGCGCACTACCTGCGCGTCTCGATCCTGTTCGACACGCCGTTCTGGGGCGAGAAGATTCCCGGCGCCTGGTTCATGTCGGAGGCCTTCGGCGGCTGCTGCGTCTACAACGAGGGCGCGCGCCACGACGTCGGCAAGCACGGCGTCTTGAACTGGCTCATTCCCGGCTCCGACGCGCTGGCCTTCGCCAACCTGTCGGACCAGGAGCTGATCGACGCGGCGCTGAAATCGCTGCCGGCATCGCTCGGCAATGCGCGTTCGCATTTCATGGAAGGCAAGATCCACCACTGGCTGTCGTCGGTGAACGCGCTGCCGGGCGGTCTGCCGGTGCGCGACGTCATGACCAATCACCGGCCCGAGCCGAAGCAGCATCCCGGCATCGTCGTGGTCGGCGACTATCTGTTCGACTCGACGCTGAATGGTCTGCTCGACTCCTCGGACGCGGCGACCGACATCATCCTGACCGAGATGATGCGCCTGCGCCGCGAGCGCGCGCAGGAGGACAAGCCGCTCTCCGACAAGATCGACCGCGATTATTTCGAGAACTATCGCGGCCTCGGTCCCTATGACGAGGCGTGGCGCCACTTCACCGATCCCGATTATCTCACCAGGCTGATCGGCATCGTCTGGGGCGAGGCGAAGGACGCCAAGCTGCTGGTCGCGGGCTCCGCCAGCGGCGAGCTGGTCGGTGCGCTGCGCGATCGCGGCATCGATGCATGGGGAATCGAGAACAACCGCGCCATCCATGCCAAAACGCCGAAGGCGCTGAAGAAGTACAACAAGCTTGGCTCGATCACCGACATGCCGTTCAAGGACGGTGCGTTCGACTTCGTGTTCGAGACCAGCCTCTGCCACGTTTCCCCCAAGCAGGTGGTCCGCGCGATCCGCGAGCTGAATCGTGTGGTCAAGACCGGCCTCGTGTTCGGCTCGATCACGTCGGACATGGCGCCGGCACTGATCGACCGCTACGACCTGCTGCGCGGGGTCAAGAAGCTCGGCACCTGGTGGGAATGGTCCGAACTGTTCTTCGGCAACGGCTTCGATCTGTCGATGCACCGCAAGGACTGCACCGATGCGCTCTGGGAGGCGACGCTCGCCGCGAGCAAGGGGCCAGGCCAGTGGTACGCCGACGCTGACAGCTTGCGCTATTCCTTCTTCGACAAGGTCGAGGACGAGGACGACGACTAGCCAAGACGTCGGGCGCCTTCGCCAATTGCTTTGCCGAATTCATCTTGATGGCATAGAATCGGTGCAATAGCGGCTGCCGCTATTCCTGCTTTCTCTGCGGTCATGCCGGCCGTCAGCATCGGTTGGTTTCATGGCGTCCAAGCCCCTCTCGCCCGACAAACAGAAGCTCGCCGCGGAAGAGGCGGCCGAGCTCGACGACAAGCTCGCCGCCGCCGCGAAGCCGGAATTCGAAGACGAGGAGGAGGACGAGGGCAAGGACGAGCTGGAGCTCGATGACGACGATGAGGACGAGGATCTCGTCGTCTTTACCGCGCGCGAGGCCGCCGGCGCGCTCGCCACCATCGTCGGGTTCGTCAGGCCCTATCTGACCAACTACAAGCGGATGCTGTCATTCGTCGCGTTCGGCGTCTGCGTCGAGACGCTGTTCAACGTCATCATGCCGCTCAGCCTGAAGTACCTGATCGACGACGCGCTCGGCGAGGAGGACTTCCAGGCTCTGTACAAGATCCTCGGCGTGCTCGCGGCCGCCGGCATCTTCACCTCGATCGTCGCGGTCTGGTACGAGCGCTGGGACGCGCGGCTCGCTGCCTGCATCATTTCCGACGTGCGCAAACGCCTGTTCGAGCACGTCCAGGATCTGCCGGCGGCCTATTTCGGCCGCACCAAGCGCGGCGAGATCCTGTCGCGCTTTTCCGTCGATCTCTCGGCCTTCGAAGGCTCGGTCAAGAGCTTTGCCAACAGCGCAGCGCTGCCGTTCCTGGAACTGATCGCCGGCATCATCCTGATGGTGTTCCTGAACTGGCAGCTCGCGGTGGTCGCGCTGCTGGTGTTCCCGATCACGCTGATCGGCCCGCGCATCCTCACCCCGAAGGCGGTGCAGGCCAATTACGAGCAGAAGCTCAACGAGAGCGCGCTGCTCGGCATGGTGCAGGAGAACGTGGCGGCCCAGGCCGTGATCAAGGCGTTCAGCCTGCAGCGCAAGATGTTCGGCTTCTTCACCTTCCGCAACGACGAGACGCGCAACAAGATCGCCTCGGCCGCGTTCCTGTCGACCATGGTGGAACGGACGGTCACCATCTCGGTGCTGCTCCTGCACCTGGTCGTGCTCGCGATCGGCGCATATCTGGCGACCAAGGGCCAGATCACCATCGGCACCTTCGTCACCTTCGAGAGCGCGTTCTGGGAGGTCTCCTACAACATCGCCCATGTGATGCATTTCATCCCGGTGTCGATCTCCTCGGCCGCCGCGATCCGGCACATCCAGGAGCTGCTCGACGAGCCGACGCGGGGTGCCGATCGCCCCGGCGCGCCCGACCTGCCGCGCATCACCAACGACATCACCTTCGACCGCGTGACGTTCCAATACGAAGGTAGCGAGACGCCGGTGCTGGACAATCTCAGCCTCAAGCTCAAGGCCGGCAAGCGCATTGCCATCGTCGGACCGTCAGGCTCCGGCAAGAGCACGCTGCTCAATCTGATCCTGCGGCTCTACGTGCCCGACGACGGCCGCGTCACCATCGACGGCGTTGACGTCCGCAAGGTGACGTTGGATTCGCTGCGCCGGAGCATGGCGGTGGTGTTCCAGGAGAACATGCTGTTCAACATGTCGATCCGCGAGAACATCCGGCTCGGCAAGGAGGGCGCGACCGACGAAGAGGTGGAGGAGGCGGCCAAGAAGGCCGAGATCCACCGCTACATCATGGGCCTGCCGCAGCGATACGACACGCCGGTCGGCGAGCGCGGCGAAACGCTCTCAGGGGGCCAGCGCCAGCGCATCGCGATCGCGCGCGCGATCATCCGTAACCCGTCCGTGCTGCTGCTGGACGAAGCCACCTCGGCGCTCGACCAGACCACGGAAGCCGCGATCAACCGCACGCTGCTGAAGGTCGCCAAGGGCCGCACCATGATCTGGTCGACCCACCGCCTGGCCTCGGTGGTCGAGATGGACGAGATCATCGTGATCTCAGGGGGCAAGGCGATCGAGCGCGGCTCCCATGCCCAGCTGCTCGCCAGCAACGGCACCTATCGCAAGCTGTGGAACGATCAGATTCACCAGCCCCATGGCGCGGCGGCTCACGCCGACGACGATAGCGACGATGACGACGAGGATGAAGACCTCGAGGATGATGAGGACGACGAGGAGGAGTGACCGGGGGCGGAGGGAGCGCCGCGTCCGATCCAGGTCTCGTCGCCCAAGCATGCGCGGCCCAGCGCCGACTCAGTGATTCCCTGACGCAAGGCGTTCGGCCGACGCGAAGCCGGCGAATTTATTGACACTTGGCTTGGGCGCATCGGCCCCTCGCGGACCGACCAGCACTGCCGAAATCCCTGCGAGACCGGACATCGCGGCACGCCAGGGAAGCTGGAAAGCCGCCGCCAGCCAGCGGATTTGTGCATGGGCAGGAAAAAGCCTTCAGGTTTGATAATAAAACTACATTTCGCCCGGGTATAATTTCCTTCGGACCTGTAGACCAAGCGCTTCGATCCCATGTCAGACAGGCGCGGGGAAGCGGCCAAGAGGCTATTTTTGCAGGCGCTGAAGCGCTTTGTGACTGTCGTTTCACCTTGACTTGACCGATTCTCACTTATAGAAAGCGCCTCACTTAACGACAGGCGGTGAGCATCGCCAGCGTCGGAACGGGCCACCCGTTTGATCCCCAAGGACTAGATCCACAAGGGTCGTAAAGGCGGGCACCAACCTCGACGAATGCCGCTCAAACGCTGTCGATCATAGCTAGGCAATGCCAGTGCGATTTTAGTTCTCTTGAGCACGTTCTCATGAGATCGAACTCGGATGCATGACCTCAGTGCGCGGGCCACGGCATTGTGCTGACCGGTCTAACTACTGCGGTCCTCTGTGGCGTCGAAGCGCTTTCCGCTCGGTGATGGAGCGGTTGGCGCAATTTCGCTTTGCGCGGATTGATCTGCGCAGGGCGGCCTCGTCGGGCGGGTGGCTCGAAAGAATTTGCGGTCCCGGCAACGGGCCGCGGCAAGACAGCGGGCCCGGAAGGGGCCGCAGAACAAAAGGGTAAGGCCAGGATGCCGACGATCAACCAGCTGATCGCTCAACCGCGGGAAGTGCAGAAGTCGCGCAAGAAGGTGCCGGCGCTGCAGCAGTCGCCGCAGAAGCGTGGTGTTTGCACCCGCGTCTACACCACGACCCCGAAGAAGCCGAACTCGGCGCTTCGTAAGGTCGCCAAGGTGCGCCTGACCAACGGCTTCGAGGTGATCGGCTACATCCCCGGCGAGGGTCATAACCTCCAGGAGCACTCGGTGGTCATGATCCGCGGCGGCCGCGTCAAGGACTTGCCCGGCGTGCGCTACCACATTCTCCGCGGCGTTCTGGATACCCAGGGCGTCAAGAACCGTAAGCAGCGTCGTTCGAAGTACGGCGCGAAGCGTCCGAAGTAAGCGGGAACCAGCTCAATGTCTCGTCGCCACTCAGCGGAAAAGCGCGAAGTTCTTCCCGATCCGAAGTTCGGGAACATCATCGTCACGAAGTTCATGAACTCGGTGATGTACGCCGGCAAGAAGTCGGTCGCCGAAGGCATCGTCTACGGTGCGTTCGGTATCATCGAAACCAAGACCAAGCAGAACCCGCTCGGCGTGTTCGAGCAGGCGCTCGAGAACGTCATGCCGACGATCGAGGTTCGCTCCCGCCGCGTCGGCGGCGCGACCTACCAGGTGCCGGTCGAAGTTCGCTCGACCCGCCGTCAGGCGCTGGGCATCCGCTGGCTGATCTCGGCCGCGCGCGAGCGCAACGAGAAGACCATGACCGAGCGACTCTCGGCTGAGCTGCTGGATGCGTCGAACAACCGTGGGAACGCCGTCAAGAAGCGTGAAGACGTGCACCGGATGGCGGAAGCCAACCGCGCCTTCTCGCACTATCGCTGGTAACGGCGAAACAAACGGACTCGCAAGGAACACCCCATGCCCCGCCAACATGCCATCGAGGACTACCGTAACTTCGGTATCATGGCGCATATCGACGCCGGCAAGACGACGACGACCGAGCGCATCCTCTACTACACCGGCAAGAGCCACAAGATCGGCGAAGTGCACGAAGGTGCCGCGACGATGGACTGGATGGAGCAGGAGCAGGAGCGTGGCATCACGATCACCTCGGCTGCGACCACCGCCTTCTGGGCCGGCAAGCGCCTGAACATCATCGACACTCCCGGCCACGTCGACTTCACCATCGAAGTCGAGCGTTCGCTGCGCGTGCTCGACGGCGCCGTCTGCGTGCTCGACTCCAACCAGGGCGTCGAGCCCCAGACCGAGACCGTCTGGCGCCAGGGTGACAAGTACAAGGTTCCGCGCATCGTCTTCGCCAACAAGATGGACAAGATCGGTGCGGACTTCTTCAAGTGCCTGTCCGACATCGTTGACCGTCTGGGCGCCAAGCCCGTCGCGATCCAGCTTCCGATCGGTGCCGAGAACAACTTCAAGGGTCTCGTCGACCTCGTGAAGATGAAGGGCGTCGTCTGGAACGATGAAGCGCTCGGCGCGAAGTTCGACTATGTCGACATTCCGGAAGACCTCGTCGACCAGGCCAAGGAATACCGCGAGAAGATGGTGGAAGCCGCCGTCGAGCTCGATGACGACGCCATGGCCGCCTATCTCGACGGCAAGGAGCCGGACGAGGCGACCCTGAAGCGCCTGATCCGCAAGGCGGTGCTGACCGGCGCGTTCTATCCCGTGCTGTGCGGTTCGGCCTTCAAGAACAAGGGCGTGCAGCCGCTGCTCGACGCCGTCGTCGACTATCTGCCGTCGCCGCTCGACGTGCCCGCGATCAAGGGTACCGACGACAAGGGCAACGAAGTCGTGCGCAAGGCGGACGACAAGGAGCCGCTGGCGCTGCTCGCGTTCAAGATCATGGACGACCCGTTCGTCGGCACCATCACCTTCTGCCGCATCTACTCCGGCATTCTGCAGAGCGGCACCGGCGTCGTGAACTCGACCCGCGAGAAGAAGGAGCGGATCGGGCGCATGCTGTTGATGCATGCGAACAACCGCGAGGACATCAAGGAAGCCTATGCCGGCGACATCGTCGCGCTGGCAGGTCTGAAGGAAGCGCGCACCGGTGACACGCTGTGCGATCCCGACAAGCAGGTGATCCTGGAGAAGATGGAATTCCCCGAGCCGGTCATCGAGATCGCGATCGAGCCGAAGTCCAAGGCCGACCAGGAGAAGCTGGGCGTGGCGCTGGCCAAGCTCGCCGCGGAGGATCCGTCCTTCCGTGTGTCGACCGACCACGAGTCTGGCCAGACCATCCTCAAGGGCATGGGCGAACTCCATCTCGACATCAAGGTCGACATCCTCAAGCGCACCTACAAGGTCGACGCCAACATCGGCGCGCCGCAGGTGGCCTTCCGTGAGCGCGTCACCAAGCGGGTGGAGCACAGCTACACCCACAAGAAGCAGACCGGCGGTACCGGCCAGTTCGCGGCGGTGTCGTTCATCGTCGAGCCGAACGAGCCCGGCAAGGGCTACGAGTTCGAATCGAAGATCGTCGGCGGCGCGGTGCCGAAGGAATACATCCCCGGCGTCGAGAAGGGCCTGGAGAGCGTGCTGTCGTCTGGCGTGGTCGCGGGCTTCCCCGTGGTCGACGTCAAGGTGCAGCTCGTTGACGGCAAGTATCACGACGTCGACTCGTCGGCGCTCGCCTTCGAAATCGCCTCGCGCGCCTGCTTCCGCGAAGCGCTCCAGATGGGCAAGTCCGTCCTGCTCGAGCCGATCATGAAGGTCGAAGTGGTGACCCCGGAAGACTACACCGGCTCGGTCATCGGTGACCTGAACTCCCGGCGCGGTCAGATCCAGGGGCAGGACATGCGCGGCAACGCCAACGTCATCAACGCGATGGTGCCGCTCATGAACATGTTCGGTTACGTGAACAATCTGCGCTCGATGAGCCAGGGTCGCGCGACCTTCACCATGCAGTTCGATCACTACGCAGAAGCGCCGGCCAACGTGTCGGCAGAAGTCCAGAAGAAGTTTGCCTGATTGTCGTCGGTCTCAAGCTGACGATTGAACGGAGAGTCAAATGGCCAAAGCAAAGTTTGAACGTACCAAGCCGCACTGCAACATCGGCACCATCGGTCACGTCGACCATGGCAAGACGTCGCTGACCGCGGCGATCACCAAGATCCTCGCCGAGACCGGCGGCGCGACGTTCACCGCGTACGATCAGATCGACAAGGCGCCGGAAGAGAAGGCGCGCGGCATCACCATCTCGACCGCGCACGTCGAGTACGAGACCAAGAACCGCCACTACGCCCACGTCGACTGCCCCGGCCACGCCGACTACGTCAAGAACATGATCACCGGCGCCGCCCAGATGGACGGTGCGATCCTGGTCGTGTCGGCCGCTGACGGCCCGATGCCGCAGACCCGCGAGCACATCCTGCTCGCCCGCCAGGTCGGCGTGCCCGCGCTCGTCGTGTTCCTCAACAAGTGCGACATGGTCGACGATCCGGAGCTGCTCGAGCTCGTCGAGCTCGAAGTCCGCGAGCTGCTCTCGAAGTACGAATTCCCCGGCGACAAGATCCCGATCATCAAGGGTTCGGCGCTCGCTGCTCTCGAAGATTCCGACAAGAAGCTCGGCCACGACGCCATCCTCGAGCTGATGCGCAACGTCGACGAGTACATCCCGCAGCCGGAGCGTCCGATCGACCAGCCGTTCCTGATGCCGGTTGAAGACGTATTCTCGATCTCGGGCCGCGGCACCGTCGTGACCGGCCGTGTCGAGCGCGGCGTCGTCAAGGTCGGCGAGGAAATCGAGATCGTCGGTCTGCGTGCGACCCAGAAGACCACCGTCACCGGCGTCGAAATGTTCCGCAAGCTGCTCGATCAGGGCCAGGCCGGCGACAACATCGGCGCACTGCTCCGCGGCACCAAGCGTGAGGACGTCGAGCGCGGCCAGGTCCTGGCCAAGCCCGGTTCGGTCAAGCCGCACACCAAGTTCAAGGCCGAGGCCTACATCCTCACCAAGGAAGAGGGCGGTCGCCACACCCCGTTCTTCACCAACTACCGTCCGCAGTTCTACTTCCGCACCACCGACGTGACCGGTGTCGTGCACCTGCCGGAAGGCACCGAGATGGTGATGCCGGGCGACAACATCGCGATGGAAGTGCACCTGATCGTGCCGATCGCGATGGAAGAGAAGCTCCGCTTCGCGATCCGCGAAGGCGGCCGCACCGTCGGCGCCGGCGTCGTCGCCTCGATCATCGAGTAACAAGCGGATAGGGAATGGTGAGTGGCGAATAGGGATTTCTATTCGCTACTCGCTACTCGCCACTCACTAAAGAAAGCACGGCAATGAACGGCCAAAACATTCGTATCCGTCTCAAGGCGTTCGACCATCGTATCCTTGATACGTCGACCCGTGAGATCGTGAACACGGCGAAGCGCACCGGCGCGCAGGTCCGCGGACCCATTCCGCTGCCCACCCGCATCGAGAAGTTCACCGTCAACCGTTCGCCCCACGTCGACAAGAAGAGCCGCGAACAGTTCGAGATGCGCACTCACAAGCGCCTGCTCGACATCGTCGATCCGACCCCGCAGACCGTCGATGCTTTGATGAAGCTCGATCTGGCCGCCGGTGTCGACGTCGAGATCAAGCTCTGAGCAAGACCCCGAAAAGTGGGCAACGGTTTTCGGACCGGGTCTTGCTCACAACGAAGATTAGCTAGTCCGCAAGGACAGAAAGAACAGGAAGCAAGCCGATGCGCTCCGGAGTGATCGCACAAAAGGTCGGGATGACGCGGGTCTTCACGGAGGCCGGCGAACATATCCCCGTGACCGTGCTGAAGCTCGGCAATTGCCAGGTCGTAGGCCACCGCACCGAAGAGAAGAACGGTTACGTCGCGCTCCAGCTCGGTTCTGGCAGCCGCAAGACCGTTTACATGCCCAAGGCCGAGCGCGGCCAGTTCGCCGTCGCCAAGGTCGAGCCGAAGCGCCGGGTCGAGGAATTCCGCGTCACCGCGGATGCCATGATCCCGGTCGGCGCCGAGATCCAGGCCGATCACTTCGTCGTCGGCCAGTTCGTCGACGTCACCGGGACCTCGGTCGGTAAGGGCTTTGCCGGCGGTATGAAGCGCTGGAACTTCGGCGGTCTGCGCGCCACGCACGGCGTGTCGGTCTCGCACCGTTCGATCGGTTCGACCGGTGGCCGTCAGGACCCCGGCAAGACCTGGAAGAACAAGAAGATGCCCGGCCACATGGGGGTCGACCGCATCACCACGCTCAATCTTCGGGTCGTCCAGCTCGATGTCGAGCGCGGTCTGATCCTCGTCGAAGGCGCTGTTCCGGGCTCCAAGGGCGGCTGGATCCGCGTGCGTGACGCCGTCAAGAAGCCGCTGCCGAAGGATGCTCCGAAGCCCGGCAAGTTCAAGGTTGCTGGCGAAGCGGACGCCGCTCCGGCTGCGCAGGAGGCGTGAGATGGAACTGAAGGTCACCACCCTCGAAGGTAAGGAAGCGGGCTCCGTCCAGCTCTCCGACGCCATTTTCGGTCTCGAGCCGCGCGAGGACATCATCGCGCGCTGCGTGCAGTGGCAGCTCAACAAGCGCCAGGCCGGTACACACAAGGCCAAGGGCCGCGCCGAGATCTGGCGCACCGGCAAGAAGATGTACAAGCAGAAGGGCACCGGCGGTGCTCGTCACGGCTCGGCCCGCGTGCCGCAGTTCCGTGGCGGCGGCCGTGCCTTCGGTCCGGTGGTGCGTTCGCACGCCACCGACCTGCCGAAGAAGGTCCGCGCGCTCGCCCTGAAGCATGCGCTCTCGGCCAAGGCCAAGGACGGCGATCTCGTCGTGATCGAGAAGGCCGCGCTGGAAGCCGCCAAGACCAAGGCGCTGCTCGGTCACTTCTCGGGTCTGGGCTTGACCAATGCGCTGATCATCGACGGCGCCGAGCTCAACAACGGCTTCGCCGCTGCGGCCCGCAACATCCCGAACATGGACGTGCTGCCGATCCAGGGCATCAACGTCTATGACATCCTGCGCCGTCAGAAGCTCGTTCTGACCAAGGCCGCCATCGATGCGCTGGAGGCGCGCTTCAAATGACGAAGAACATCGAGCCTCGCCACTACGACGTGATCCTGTCGCCGGTCGTGACCGAAAAGGCGACGATCGCCTCGGAGCACAACAAGGTGCTGTTCAAGGTGGCCGCGAAGGCGACCAAGCCGCAGATCAAGGAAGCGATCGAGAAGCTGTTCGACGTCAAGGTCAAGAGCGTCAACACGCTGGTCCGCAAGGGCAAGACCAAGGTCTTCCGCGGCAATCTCGGCTCGCAGTCGAACTCCAAGCGCGCGATCGTGACTCTCGAAGAGGGTCACCGGATCGACGTGACCACTGGTCTGTAAGGTCCTACGACGATGGCACTGAAGACATTCAATCCCACGACGCCGGGCCAGCGCCAGCTGGTCATGGTCGATCGTTCAGCCCTCTACAAGGGCAAGCCGGTCAAGGCGCTCACCGAAGGCAAGCACTCCTCGGGCGGTCGCAACAACACCGGTCGCATCACCGTGCGCTTTCGCGGCGGCGGTCACAAGAAGACCCTCCGCACCGTCGACTTCAAGCGCGACAAGGTCGATGCTCCCGCGACGGTCGAGCGTCTCGAATACGATCCGAACCGCACCGCGTTCATCGCGCTGGTCAAGTATGAGGACGGCACCCAGGCCTATATCCTGGCGCCGCAGCGCCTGGCCGTCGGTGATTCCGTCGTTGCTGGCAACTATGTCGACGTGAAGCCGGGCAACGTCATGCCGCTCGGCAACATGCCGGTCGGTACGATCATCCACAACATCGAGGTCAAGATCGGGAAGGGCGGCCAGCTCGCCCGTTCCGCGGGCACCTATGCCCAGCTCGTCGGTCGCGACCAGGACTATGTGATCATCCGCCTGAATTCGGGCGAGCAGCGTCTGGTCCACGGCCGTTGCCGCGGCACGATCGGCGCGGTGTCGAACCCAGATCACATGAACACCTCGATCGGCAAGGCCGGCCGCAACCGATGGTTGGGCCGCAAGCCGCACAACCGCGGCGTTTCGATGAACCCGATCGACCATCCGCACGGCGGTGGTGAAGGTCGTACCTCGGGCGGTCGCCACCCGGTCACTCCGTGGGGCAAGCCGACCAAGGGCAAGAAGACCCGCACCAACAAGTCGACCAACAAATTCATTCTCCTAAGCCGCCACAAGCGGAAGAAGTAAGGAACGCCGGACATGGTTCGTTCAGTCTGGAAAGGCCCGTTCGTCGAGGGTTCTCTGCTCAAGAAGGCAGATGCCGCGCGCGCGTCCGGCCGTCACGACGTCATCAAGATCTGGAGCCGTCGCTCGACGATCCTGCCACAGTTCGTCGGCCTGACCTTCGGCGTCTACAACGGTCAGAAGCACGTGCCGGTGGCCGTCAACGAGGAAATGGTCGGTCACAAGTTCGGCGAGTTCTCGCCGACCCGGACCTTCCATGGCCACTCCGGCGACAAGAAAGCCAAGAAGGCTTGAGGATTAAACGATGAGCAAACCTAAGCGCGAACGGAGCCTCGCCGACAACGAGGCCAAGGCGGTCGCCCGGATGCTGCGGGTGAGCCCGCAGAAGCTCAATCTGGTCGCCCAGCTCATTCGCGGCCGGAAGGCGTCTGCCGCGCTCGCCGACCTGCAGTTTTCGCGCAAGCGGATCGCGGTCGACGTGAAGAAGTGCCTGGAATCGGCTATCGCCAATGCCGAGAACAACCACGACCTCGACGTCGACGATCTCGTCGTGGCGCAGGCCTTCGTCGGCAACGGCCTCGTGATGAAGCGCTTCGCCGCCCGCGGCCGTGGCCGCTCGGGCCGTGTCTACAAACCATTTTCGCAGCTGACGATCATCGTTCGTCAGGTCGAAGCCGAAGCAGCCGCTTAAGGGCGCAGGAGAACACGATGGGTCAAAAGATCAATCCGATCGGTCTGCGTCTCGGCATCAACCGGACCTGGGATTCCCGCTGGTTCGCCGGCAAGCAGGAATACGGCAAGCTGCTGCACGAGGACGTCAAGATCCGCGAGATCCTGCACAAGGAGCTCAAGCAGGCCGCCGTCGCCCGCATCGTGATCGAGCGTCCGCACAAGAAGTGCCGCGTCACGATCCACTCGGCCCGTCCGGGCGTGGTGATCGGCAAGAAGGGCGCCGACATCGACAAGCTGCGCAAGAAGGTCGCGGACATCACCTCGTCCGACGTCGTCATCAACATCGTCGAGATCAGGAAGCCTGAGCTCGATGCGACGCTGGTGGCCGAGTCGATCGCGCAGCAGCTCGAGCGCCGCGTCGCGTTCCGCCGTGCCATGAAGCGCGCCGTGCAGTCGGCGATGCGTCTCGGCGCGGAAGGCATCCGCATCAACTGCTCGGGACGCCTCGGCGGTGCGGAAATCGCGCGCATGGAGTGGTACCGCGAAGGTCGCGTGCCGCTGCACACGCTGCGCGCCGACATCGACTACGGCGTTGCGACCGCGTTCACGACCTTCGGCACCTGCGGCGTCAAGGTCTGGATCTTCAAGGGCGAGATCCTCGAGCACGATCCGATGGCCCAGGACAAGAGAATGGCCGAAGGCGAGACGGGCGGCAGTGGTGATCGTGGTGGCCGTCAGCGCCGCGATGCGGCTGCAGCCTGATCCAGCATAGGAATTTGAGGGCTTAAAGCCATGATGCAACCTAAGAAAACGAAGTTCCGGAAGGCGCATAAAGGCCGCATCCACGGCGTTGCGTCTTCGGGCGCGACGTTGGCGTTCGGCCAGTTCGGCCTGAAGGCGACCGAACCTGAGCGCGTCACCGCGCGCCAGATCGAAGCCGCCCGCCGCGCGCTGACCCGCCACATGAAGCGCGCCGGCCGCGTCTGGATCCGCGTGTTCCCCGACGTTCCGGTGTCGAAGAAGCCGGCCGAAGTCCGCATGGGCTCCGGCAAGGGTTCGCCGGAACTGTGGGTCGCGCGCGTCAAGCCGGGCCGGGTGCTGTTCGAGATCGACGGCGTCAACACCCAGACCGCGCGTGAGGCGCTGACCCTGGCGGCGGCCAAGCTGCCGATCAAGACGCGCTTCGTCGAGCGCATTGCGGAGTAATGGCCATGGCCCAGATGAAGATCGAAGACATCCGCGCGATGAGCCCCGACCAGCAGGATGACGCCATCCTGAACCTGAAGAAGGAGCGCTTCAACCTGCGCTTCCAGCGCGCCACCGGGCAGCTCGAGAACACCTCGCGCCTGCGCGAGGCCCGCCGTGACATCGCCCGGATCAAGACCGTCGCCGCGCAGACGCGCGCCAAGAAGAAGTAAGAGGCTTACGAAGAT
Organism: Bradyrhizobium genosp. SA-3; assembly: GCF_004212635.1. Classification (GTDB taxonomy): domain Bacteria; phylum Pseudomonadota; class Alphaproteobacteria; order Rhizobiales; family Xanthobacteraceae; genus Bradyrhizobium. The sequence goes on from NZ_PSRT01000004.1 coordinate 101,033, forward strand.
GCCGAAACGTACTTTGCAGGGCGTGGTCGTCAGCGACAAGCAAGCCAAGACCATCGTGGTGCGCGTCGATCGCCGTTTCACGCACCCGATCTACAAGAAGACGATCCGCCGTTCGAAGAATTATCACGCGCACGACGAGAGCAATCAGTTCAAGCCGGGCGACGTGGTGTGGATCGAGGAATCGAAGCCGATTTCGAAGTTGAAGCGCTGGGTCGTGATCCGGGGCGAGCACAAGAAAAGCGCCTGATCTGTTGGCTTTAGCCGACTGACTTCAGGGAAATGTTGAGCGCCGGCTGGGCTGGCGCAAAGAGAAAGAGGACGAGGTGCATCAATGATTCAGATGCAGACCAACCTCGACGTGGCCGACAATTCTGGCGCACGCCGTGTCATGTGTATCAAGGTGCTCGGAGGCTCCAAGCGCCGCTACGCCACGATCGGCGACATCATCGTCGTCTCGATCAAGGAAGCTATCCCGCGTGGCAAGGTGAAGAAGGGCGACGTGATGAAGGCCGTCGTGGTGCGCGTCCGCAAGGACATCCGCCGCGCCGACGGTTCGGTCATCCGCTTCGACCGCAACGCCGCCGTCCTGATCAACAACCAGGCCGAGCCGGTCGGCACCCGCATCTTCGGGCCCGTGCCGCGTGAACTGCGCGCCAAGAACCACATGAAGATCATTTCGCTCGCGCCGGAGGTGCTGTGATGGCTGCGAAGATCCGCAAGGGCGACAAGGTCGTCGTGCTGACCGGTCGCGACAAGGGCCGCACCGGCGAGGTGTTCGAGGTGCGCCCCGACGCCGGCACGGCGCTCGTGCGCGGCATCAACATGGTCAAGCGTCACCAGAAGCAGACGCAGGCCCAGGAGGGCGGCATCATCTCGAAAGAGGCGCCGATCCAACTGTCCAACATCGCGTATGTCGGCAAGGACGGAAAGCCGACCCGCATCGGATTCAAGATTCTGGCGGACGGCAAGAAGGTCCGCATCGCCAAGAGCTCGGGAGCTGAGATCGATGGCTGAGGCCGCTTACACGCCGCGCCTGCGCGCGGAATATGATGCGAAGATCCGCACGGCTCTGACCGAGAAGTTCGGTTACGAGAACGTCATGCAGGTTCCGCGTCTGGACAAGGTCGTGCTGAACATGGGCGTTGGCGATTCCGTCAACGACCGCAAGAAGGCCGAGACCGCCGCTGCCGAATTGACCCAGATCGCCGGCCAGAAGGCGATCGTGACCTATTCGCGCATTGCGATCGCGACCTTCAAGCTGCGTGAGAACCAGCCGATCGGTTGCAAGGTCACGCTGCGCAAGGCGCGGATGTACGAGTTCATCGATCGCCTGGTGACGGTCGCGCTGCCGCGCGTCCGCGACTTCCGCGGCCTGAACCCGAAGAGCTTCGACGGCCGCGGCAACTACTCGCTCGGCATCAAGGAGCACATCATTTTCCCCGAGATCGACTTCGACAAGGTCTCGGAAGCCCGCGGTATGGACATCACCGTCTGCACCACGGCCAAGACCGACGAAGAGGCGAGGGCCTTGTTGACCGCTTTCAATTTCCCGTTCCGGCAGTGAGACGCTGACCTAAAGCCTCTCAAACGCGGATACCCAGGAGCCAAGCATGGCAAAGAAGAGTTCAGTCGAGAAGAACAACCGGCGCAAGCGGATGGTGAAGAACGCCGCCGCCAAGCGCGAGCGGTTGAAGGCGATCATCGCCGACAAGAAGCTGCCGATGGAAGAGCGCTTCGCTGCGACGTTGAAGCTGGCGGAAATGCCGCGCAACTCGTCGGCGACCCGCGTCCGCCTGCGCTGCGAGCTGTCGGGCCGCCCGCGCTCGAACTATCGCAAGAACAAGCTGTCCCGTATCGCGCTGCGCGACCTTGGCTCCAAGGGCATGGTCCCGGGCCTCGTGAAGTCGAGCTGGTAAGGAGGGTCGTTTAGATGTCTACGCACGATCCAATCAGCGATCTGATCACCCGCATCCGCAACGCGCAGATGCGCTCCAAGACCAAGGTCTCCACGCCTGGCTCGAAGATGCGCGAGAACGTGCTCGAGGTGCTGAAGTCCGAGGGTTACATCCGCGGTTACGCCACGCTCGAGCATCCCTCGGGCCGCAGCGAGATCGAGATCGAGCTGAAGTATTTCGACGGCGAGCCCGTCATCCGCGAGATCGAACGTGTTTCCAAGCCCGGGCGCAGAGTCTACGCCTCGGTGAAGGCTCTGCCGCGGGTCAACAACGGGCTCGGCATTTCGGTGTTGTCGACGCCGAAGGGGATCATGGCCGACCACAGCGCGCGCGACGCGAATGTGGGCGGTGAAGTCCTCTTCACGGTGTTCTGAGAAGGATTTTTCATCCATGTCACGTGTTGGCAAAAGGCCTGTGGCGGTTCCGTCGGGTGTTACCGCGACCGTTGATGGGCAGACCGTCAAGATGAAGGGGCCGAAGGGCCAGCTTCAGTTCGTCGTCCATGACGACGTCGAGGTGAAGCTCGAGAGCGGCCAGATCAAGGTCAAGCCGCGGGGAGAGACCAACCGCGCGCGGGCCCTGTACGGCACCGCTCGCGCCCAGGTCGCGAACCTGGTCGAAGGTGTCACCAAGGGCTTCGAGAAGAAGCTCGAGATCACCGGCGTCGGTTATCGCGCTGCGATGCAGGGCAAGAACCTCCAGCTCGCGCTCGGCTACAGCCACGACGTGATCTATCCGATCCCGGAAGGCATCACGATCGCTGTGCCGAAGCCCACCGAAATCACCGTGTCGGGCAGCGACATCCAGCGCGTCGGCCAGGTTGCGGCCGAGATCCGCGCCTATCGCCCGCCGGAGCCTTATAAGGGCAAGGGCGTGAAGTATGTTGGCGAATTCATCTTCCGCAAGGAAGGCAAGAAGAAGTAACGGAGCCGGTCATGTCGAAAGCCAAGGTTACGAATGCCCGGCGCAAGCGGAGTGTGCGGCTGAAGCTGCGCCGCTCCGGTGGCGGCCGTCCGCGCCTGTCGGTGTTCCGCTCGTCCAAGCACATCTACGCCCAGGTCATCGACGACCTGAAGGGCGAGACGCTGGCCTCTGCCTCCTCGCTCGAGAAGTCGATGCGCGACGGCGGCAAGACCGGCGCCGACATCGATGCGGCGAAGGCGGTCGGCAAGCTGCTGGCCGAGCGCGCTGCCGAGAAGGGCGTCAAGGAAGTCGTGTTCGATCGCGGCAGCTATCTCTATCACGGGCGCGTCAAGGCTCTTGCCGACGCCGCGCGTGAGAGCGGGCTGAGCTTCTAACAGAATTTGAGGATTGAGGCGTAAGCCTCTGAAGGATTGGAAAAACCATGGCAGCTGAACGCGAACAACGTGGTGGACGCGATCAACGCGGCGGCGGACGTGAACGCAGGGAGCGCGAGGAGCGCGACAGCGAGTTCGTCGACAAGCTCGTCCACATCAACCGCGTGGCCAAGGTCGTCAAGGGCGGCAAGCGCTTCGGATTCGCTGCGCTGGTCGTGATCGGCGATCAGAAGGGCCGCGCCGGCTTCGGTCACGGCAAGGCGCGCGAAGTGCCAGAGGCGATCCGCAAGGCGACCGAATCCGCCAAGCGCAACCTGACCCGCGTGTCGCTGCGCGAGGGCCGCACGCTCCATCACGACATCGCCGGCCGTCATGGCGCGGGCCGTGTCTACCTGCGTGCCGCCCCGGCCGGTACCGGCATCATCGCCGGCGGCCCGATGCGCGCCGTGTTCGAGACGCTCGGCGTCCAGGACGTGGTGGCGAAGTCGATCGGCTCGTCGAACCCGTACAACATGGTTCGCGCGACGTTCGACGCGCTGAAGCATCAGGATTCGCCGCGCTCGGTCGCTGCCCGCCGCAACATCAAGGTGTCCACCCTCCAGTCCCGTCGTATCGGCGGTGACGCCGAGGCGGCTGCCGACTAACGGAAGCTTTTCGGAGTAGACTCCCATGGCCAAGGCCGCAAAGACGATCAAGCTCGAGCAGACGGGCAGCGCGATCCGCCGCCATCACTCGCAGCGCTCGACGCTGATCGGGCTCAAGCTCAACAAGATCGGCCGCACCAGCGAACTGCCGGATACCCCGGCGGTCCGCGGCATGATCGAGAAGGTTCACCATCTCGTCCGCATCGTCGACGAGAAGTAAGAAACGGCGCAGGATCCCGAAAAGCGGACACCCGGTTTTCGGTGAAGATCGTGCGCAAGACATAAGGAGAAGGGCGATGAAGCTCAGCGATATCGCCGACAACGCCGGCTCGCGCAAGAAGCGTATGCGCGTCGGCCGCGGCATCGGTTCGGGCAAGGGCAAGCAGTCCGGCCGCGGCGGCAAGGGCCAGACCGCGCGTTCGGGCGTGCGCATCAAGGGTTTCGAAGGCGGCCAGATGCCGATGCATCGCCGTCTGCCCAAGCGCGGCTTCAACAACATCTTCCGCGTCGAGTTCGCCGAGATCAATCTCGACCGGCTCCAGGAAGCGGTCGATGCCAAGAAGATCGACGCCGGCAGCGTCGTGAATGTCGAGGCCCTGGTGAAGGGCGGCGTGCTGCGCCGCGCCAAGGGCGGTCTGCGGCTGCTCGGCCGCGGCGAGCTCAAGTCCAAGCTCAACATTGAAGTGCACGGCGCCTCGAAGACCGCGATCGCGGCGGTCGAGAAGGCCGGCGGTTCGGTGAAGATCCTCGCCCCGGCCAAGGAAGAAGGCGAGGCGGCGTAACAACTGCGTCATTGGCCCGCGCCTCGCGGGCCTTTACGCATGCGGGACGATGGACTTATCGAAGCCGAGCCCCAGATAATGTCCGGCGTCCGCTAAAGTAGCCCGGCCGCGGGCATGACGGCGCAACAGGCGGCGGGAGAAAGTCCAAGATGGTCTCTGCAGCGGAACAACTGGCAGCCAATCTCAATTTCGGCGCGTTTGCCAAGGCCGACGAACTGAAGAAGCGCATCTGGTTCACCCTGGGTGCGCTGCTCGTTTATCGGCTCGGTACCTACATCCCGCTACCCGGCATCGATCCCAACATCTGGGAACAGGTGTTCCGGTCCCAGGCGGGCGGCATCCTCGGCATGTTCAACATGTTCGCCGGCGGCGGCATCCACCGCATGGCGATCTTCGCGCTGAACATCATGCCGTACATCTCGGCCTCGATCATCATCCAGCTCCTGACCACCGTCTCGCCGCAGCTCGAGGCGCTGAAGAAGGAGGGTGAGGCCGGCCGCAAGACTCTGAACCAGTACACCCGCTATCTCACGGTGATCCTGGCCGCGTTCCAGTCCTATGGTATCGCGGTGGGCCTCGAGGGCGCCGGCAACGTCGTCAGCGAGCCCGGCATGTTCTTCCGCCTGTCGACGGCGATCACGCTGACCGGCGGCACTATGTTCCTGATGTGGCTGGGCGAGCAGATCACATCGCGCGGCATCGGCAACGGCATCTCGCTGATCATTCTCGCCGGCATCGTCGCCGAGCTGCCCGCCGCGCTCGCCAACATGCTCGAGCTCGGCCGTCAGGGCGCGATGTCGACCGGTCTGATCCTGGTCGTCATCATCATGGCAGTCGCCGTGATCGCCTTCATCGTGTTCATGGAGCGCGCGCAGCGCCGCCTGCTGATCCAGTATCCGAAGCGCCAGGTCGGCAACAAGATGTTCGAGGGCCAGTCCTCGCATCTGCCGCTCAAGCTCAACACCTCGGGCGTGATCCCGCCGATCTTCGCGTCCTCGCTGCTGCTGCTGCCGACCACGGTTGCGAACTTCAACGCGGGCAGCGGGCCGGAATGGTTCCAGTGGATCACCACCCAGCTCGGCCACGGCCGTCCGCTGTTCCTGATCATGTATCTGGCGCTGATCGTGTTCTTCGCCTTCTTCTACACCGCGATCGTGTTCAACCCGACCGAGACCGCGGACAATCTGAAGAAGCATGGCGGCTTCGTTCCGGGCATTCGCCCCGGCGAGCGCACCGCCGAATACATCGACTACGTGCTGTCGCGCATCACCGTGTTAGGTGCGATTTATCTGGCGATCGTCTGCTTGATCCCGGAGATCCTGATCTCCTACGCCTCGGTGCCGTTCTACTTCGGCGGCACCTCGCTGCTGATCGTCGTCAGCGTCACCATGGACACGGTGGCGCAGGTGCAGGGCTATCTGCTGGCGCATCAGTACGAAGGCCTGATCCGCAAGTCGAAACTACGCGGACGCCGCCGCTAAGCGCGGCGTCCCCTGAAGGCGGCGCGATGATTGCGCCGCCGATTCGCCGTGCCAGCAACGCGCGGCGCCTGCACGGCACCAGCCAGCCATTCGGTCGCATCGGTAGAGCTGCTCTCACTGCTGCGCAATCACAGATTTCAAAGCCCTTCTTGGCGTCAGCCCATCCGCTCCCCTATGATATGGGTGGCGGTGCGGCGCCGATTATGGTTTGCACTGTCCTTGATCTTCAAACACAGGTGCGCGACGTATCGCTCACCAATCCGGGGGGCGTACGCCGATGAGAATTATACTTCTGGGACCGCCGGGGTCGGGCAAGGGGACCCAGGCGCAGCTCTTGGTGCAGCGCTATGGCATCGTCCAGCTCTCGACCGGCGAGATGCTGCGCGCGGCCGTTGCGGCCGGAACGCCGGTCGGGCTGAAGGCCAAGGAGATCATGGCCAGCGGCGGCCTCGTGCCGGACGAGATCGTGGTCGGAATCATCTCCGACCGAATCGACCAGCCGGACGCCAAGAACGGTTTCATCCTCGACGGTTTCCCGCGCACAGTGCCGCAGGCCGAGGCGCTGGACGAGTTGCTCAAGCACAAGCATCTCAAGCTCGATGCGGTGATCGAGCTGCGTGTCAACGAAAGCGCGCTGCTCAACCGCGTCGAGACCCGCGTCGCCCAGATGCGCGAGCGCGGGGAGGAGGTCCGGGTCGACGACACCCCCGAGGTCCTGACCAAGCGTCTCGCTAGCTACCGCAGCCAGACGGAACCGCTGATTCACTACTATTCCGAGCGGCGGAAGCTCTCGACCATCGACGGCATGATGGCCATCGACGAGGTCACCCGCGCCATCCACCGCCAGCTCCTGGCGCTCGGCGCGGTCGCGCCCAAGACCCATGCCAGAAGTGCGGCCAAGGCGGCCCCGGCCAAGAAGGCCAAGGCGGGGAAGAAGGCGAAGGCGGCCGTAAAACCGGCGAAAACGACCAAAAAGGCTGCCAAATCCCCTAAAAAGGCCGCCAAGAAAGCCGTGAAGGGCACCAGGAAGGCGACCAAGAAGACGGCAAAGAAGGCGGCCAAAAGGACCGCCAAGAAGGCTGTCAAGAAGGGTGCCAAAAAGGCCGCAAAAAAGGTCACGAAAAAGCGAGCGAAACGCTAGCAGCGGTTGACGAAAGCCCCTGGAATCCCCTAATAAGCCCCGCATCCAAGTCGGATAGTTTCAGACGATGCCGGGCCCCAGGAAGACCGGGGGTGGGCGTCGTGTTCGCGTTTGTGAACACCTGCCCGAGAACACAAGCACTTAAAGCCCGATCCTGACGAGGGTCGGCGACAGGAGAGAAGGCCGTGGCCCGTATTGCCGGCGTGAACATTCCCACCAACAAGCGCGTGCTGATCGCGCTCCAGTACATCCATGGCATCGGTCAGAAGATCGCCGGTGAGATCCTGGAGAAGGTGAAGATCCCCGTGGATCGTCGCGTCAATCAGCTCAGCGACGCCGAAGTGCTCCAGATCCGCGAAGTGATCGACCGCGACTATCTCGTCGAGGGCGATCTGCGCCGTGAGGTCGGTATCAACATCAAGCGTCTGATGGACCTTGGCTGCTATCGCGGCCTGCGTCATCGTCGCGGTCTGCCGGTGCGCGGTCAGCGCACCCACACCAACGCGCGCACGCGCAAGGGCCCGGCTAAGGCCATCGCCGGCAAGAAGAAGTAAGTTTTCGAACTCAGTCGCGGCGTGCGGCGAACAGGGGATGACCCGTTCGCCGCGCGCCTTTCGTTCCACAGGTGTAGCCGCTGGCATTACGGCGGCGTTTGAGATCTCCAGGAAAGGTACTCAATGGGCAAGGAAGCCACCCGCGTTCGTCGTCGTGAGCGCAAGAACATCGCCTCCGGCGTCGCGCACGTGAACTCGTCGTTCAACAACACGACCATCACCATCACCGACGCGCAGGGCAACACGATTGCCTGGTCCTCCGCCGGTACGATGGGCTTCAAGGGCTCGCGCAAGTCGACCCCGTACGCCGCGCAGGTTGCCGCGGAAGACGTCTCGAAGAAGGCGCAGGAGCACGGCATGCGCACGCTGGAAGTCGAGGTCGCCGGTCCGGGTTCGGGCCGTGAGTCGGCGCTCCGCGCGCTCCAGGCCGCGGGCTTCACCGTCACCTCGATCCGCGACGTGACCACGATCCCGCACAACGGTTGCCGTCCCCGTAAGCGTCGGCGCGTTTGATACGAGGTTGCGGGCGCATCGGCGCCCGCGACGACTTTTCTAAGAAGCCGCGGGAATGCTCTGCGGCCTTTCTCCAACGCCAGTATTTGAACTGTCAAATTGACTGGCCTGTATGGGTGAAACAGTGACGATCCAGAAAAATTGGCAAGAACTGATTCGGCCGAACAAGCTGCAGGTGTCCCCCGGCAGCGATCCCTCGCGTTTCGCGACCATCGTCGCCGAGCCGCTCGAGCGCGGCTTCGGCCAGACCCTCGGCAATGCGCTGCGCCGCATCCTGCTCTCCTCGCTCCAGGGCGCGGCGGTGCAGTCGGTGCATATCGACGGCGTGCTGCACGAGTTCTCCTCGATCGCGGGCGTCCGTGAGGACGTCACCGACATCGTGCTCAACATCAAGGACATCTCGATCAAGATGCAGGGCGAAGGCCCGAAGCGCATGGTCGTGAAGAAGCAGGGCCCGGGCGTCGTCACCGCCGGCGACATCCAGACCGTCGGCGACGTCACCGTGCTCAACCCGGACCTGCAGATCTGCACCCTCGACGAGGGCGCGGAGATCCGCATGGAGTTCACGGTCTCGACTGGCAAGGGCTACGTGCCCGCCGAGCGCAACCGCCCCGAGGACGCGCCGATCGGCCTGATCCCGGTCGACAGCCTGTACTCGCCGGTCCGCAAGGTCTCCTACAAAGTCGAGAACACCCGTGAGGGCCAGATCCTCGACTACGACAAGCTGACCATGACGATCGAGACCAACGGCGCGATCTCGCCGGATGATTCGGTGGCTTACGCTGCGCGCATCCTGCAGGATCAGCTCAACGTGTTCGTGAACTTCGAAGAGCCGCGCAAGGAAGTCGCCCAGGAGATCATCCCGGACCTCGCCTTCAACCCGGCTTTCCTCAAGAAGGTGGACGAGCTCGAGCTGTCGGTGCGTTCGGCCAACTGCCTGAAGAACGACAATATCGTCTACATCGGCGATCTCGTGCAGAAGTCGGAAGCCGAAATGCTCCGCACCCCGAACTTCGGCCGCAAGTCGCTGAACGAGATCAAGGAAGTGCTGGCCCAGATGGGTCTGCACCTCGGCATGGAAGTGCCGGGCTGGCCGCCGGAGAACATCGACGAGCTCGCCAAGCGCTTCGAGGATCACTACTGAGAATTCGTCGTTCCGGGGCGATGCGGAGCATCGAACTCGGAACCTCGAGATTCCGGGTTCAGCTCTGCGAGCTGCCCCGGAATGACGGCAGGGCGAACGCAGGCAGCCCACCTGAGCAACATGTCCGACGAACCGTCGCGGCAGTTTTAACGTAAGGACTACACACATGCGTCACGGCAAGGTTCATCGGAAGCTCAACCGCACGGCCGAGCATCGCAAGGCGATGTTCGCCAACATGGCGGCCGCGCTGATCAAGCACGAGCAGATCGTCACCACGCTGCCCAAGGCCAAAGAGCTTCGCCCGATCGTCGAGAAGCTCGTCACCCTCGGCAAGAAGGGCGGCCTGTCGCTGCGCCGCCAGGCGATCGCGGAGCTGCGCGACGTCGACATGGTCAAGAAGCTCTTCGACACGCTCGCGACCCGCTACAAGGACCGCCAGGGCGGCTACACCCGCATCATCAAGGCCGGCTTCCGCTACGGCGACAACGCGGCGATGGCCGTGATCGAGTTCGTCGACCGCGACGTCGATGCCAAGGGCCAGGATTCCGGTCCGGTGCAGGAGAAGGAAGCCGAGGCGGCGTAAGTCACCCGGCAGATACGGATTGAAAACGGCGCCCTTCTGGGCGCCGTTTTTGTTTCGAGGAATAGGGCGTGTCGGGAGGACTATTCCTCCTTGATACCCGCCTTTTGCGCGATCTCCTTCATTTCAGCGGTCTCCTTGCCGATGGCTCCCGCCCAATCGCTGTGGCGCGCAAAGCCGGGCTCGAATCCGACCTTGGCGAAGCGCGCGGCCACGGAGGGATTGTTGATCGTCTCCTCCAGGGCCGACGTCAGCTTGTCACGAACGGCCGGCGGTAGGCCCTTGGGCGCGACCACGGCGCCCCATGAGGCGAAGTCGATGTTGCCATAGCCGAGCTCGGCGAGCGTCGGCACGTCGGGCAGGAAAGGCGTCCGCTTGGCCGAGAACACGGCGAGCACCTTGACGGTGCCGGCCTCGATCTGCGGTTTCACGGCGATCACTGTGTCGACGTGGTACTGGATGTGCTTGCCGATAAGATCGTTCATCGCCGGCGCACTGCCCTTGTAGGGCAGGTGGACCATCTTGATTCCGGCGGCCGATTTGAACAGCTCGCCGGCGAAGTGCGAGACGGTCGCGACGCCGAAGGACGCCAGCGACAGCTTGTCGGGATTGGCCTTTGCCTCAGTGACAAGCGCAGCCACGTCCTTGACCGGGTTGTCCTTGTAGGTGACCAGCGCCAGCGTGATCTTGCCGACCTGGCCGAGCGGCTCGAAATCCTTGGCCGCGTCGTAGGGCACACTTTCCTTCACGGCCGCCGGCAGCGTGAAGCTCGAATTCGAGCTGAAGAACAGGGTGTATCCGTCGGGCGCCGAGCGCGCGACTTCCTTGGCCGCGATCGTGGTGCCGCCGCCGGGACGGTTCATGATGATCACGGGCTTGCCGAGACGCGTCTCCAGTTCGCCGCCGATGATGCGCGCGACCACGTCGGAGGCGCCGCCGGGCGGGAAGGGGACGATCAATTGCAACGGTTTTTCCGGATAGACCGCTTGGGCCTGCGCGAGCGAATTGCCGCTGATCAGACCCAGCAACCCGAGCGCAACAGTGAGGGCCGTTCTTTTCATCGCAAGGTCCTTCCGTGTTCACATGAGCAAAAGAGCTCGGTCAGGCTTAGCAATAATCGTTCCAGCTGCGACAGGGGCATACGAGGCGCCATATCGCTGCCGGAACAGCTCGTGATCGTCACTGATTGGTGAGCGCCAATTGCGGCCCAATTCGCCAGGTCCGATATCCCCGTCGTCGTTCTGATGGAGATACTACATGAACATCGACCTTTCGGGAAAAACTGCACTGGTGACCGGCTCGACCGCCGGCATCGGCCACGCCATCGCCAAGGGCCTCGCCGCTTCGGGCGCCAGCGTCGTGATCAACGGTCGCGGCCAGGACAAGGTCGATGCGGCCGTCCGCAAGCTGGAAGGGACCGGCGCAAAGGTCCGCGGCATCGCCGCCGACGTCTCGACGGCGGAAGGCTGCAAGGCGCTCGTGGCGGCGCTTCCCGAAATCGACATCCTCATCAACAATGCCGGCATCTTCGAGCCGAAGGACTTTTTCGACATCCCCGACGAGGATTGGACGCGCTTCTTCGAGGTCAACGTAATGAGCGGCGTGCGGCTGTCGCGCGCGTACATGAAGGGCATGCTCAAGCGCAACTGGGGCCGCATCGTCTTCATCTCCTCCGAGTCCGGGCTGAATATTCCCGTCGAGATGATTCATTACGGCATGACCAAGACGGCCCAGCTCTCGGTTGCGCGCGGGCTCGCGCAGCTCACCCGCGGCACCGGCGTCACCGTCAATTCCGTGCTGCCGGGCCCGACAATGTCGGAAGGCGTCGAGACGTTCGTGAAGGATCTGGCGAAGCAAAACGGCCAATCGGTGGACGAAGCCGCTGCCAATTTCGTCAAGCAGCATCGTCCGAGCTCGCTGATCCAGCGCTTCGCCAGCGTGGACGAGATCGCCAACATGGTGGTTTACGTCGCGTCGAAGGAATCTTCCGCGACCAACGGCGCGGCGCTGCGGGCGGAAGGTGGCATCGTCAATACGATCGCTTGAGGTGCGCATGACGGCCTATGTGATTTCCGAAGTCGAGCTGCGCGATCCCGATGGATTCGAGGCCTATCGTACGCTCGCAGCGAAGACGATCGCGCAATATGGCGGGCGCTATCTCGTCCGTGGCGGCAAGGCGGAGCTTGCCGAAGGCAATCTTCCGCCGAAGGCCATCGTCATCGTCGAATTCGCCTCGATGGCGAGGCTGAAGGAATGGTATGCCTCGCCGGAATATGCCGAAGCACTCAAGCTGCGGCAGACTGCGCTGGAGCGGCGGCTGCTGTTCGTCGAGGGGGCGAGGGAAACGTAGGGTGGGTTAGCCGAAGGCGTAACCCACCGCTGTGTGTTTCCGCAGAGATAGAAGAGGTGGGTTACGCCCTGCGAACCGCGCTTCGCGCAGTCGCAGGGCTAACCCACCCTACGCACCGACGTTGTAGCTGCTACCACCCCTCCAGCACGATCTTGCCACGCGACTTGCCGCTCTCGAGCAGCGCGTGGGCGCGCTTGAGATTGGCCGCATTGATCGTGCCAAAGGTCTGGTCGAGCGTGGTGCGCAACACGCCCTTGTCGATGAGGTCGGCGACGTCGTTGAGCAGATGATGCTGCGCGATCATGTCAGGCGTCTGGAACGAGGAGCGCGTGAACATCGATTCCCAGTGCACCGAGATGGCCTTGCCCTTGAATGTGCTCATGGCGAATTCCGGCGGATCGTCGATCAGGCCGAACTTGCCCTGCGGTGCCATGAACTCCGCGATCGCCTTGTAGTGCTGGTCGGTGAAGGTGAGGCTCGCGACCAGCGCGACCGGCGGCAGCCTAAGTTTCTCGATCTGCTCCTTCATCGGCTGGCCGTGGTCGATCACCGCATGCGCGCCGAGATCGAGGCACCATTTTTGCGACTCCGGCCGCGTCGCGGTCGCGAGCACGGTCAGCCCGGTGAGACGACGCGCGAGCTGGATCAGGATCGAGCCGACGCCGCCGGCGCCGCCGATGATCAGCAGCGTGCGTGGATCGACGCTCTTGCCGGGTACCGCGCCGAGGCGGTCGAACAGCAGTTCCCAGGCGGTGATGGAGGTGAGGGGAAGCGCGGCCGCTTGCGCGAACGACAGGCTCTTCGGCTTGTTGCCGACGATGCGTTCGTCGACCAGATGGTACTCCGAGTTGGTGCCCTGGCGCAGGATGGAACCTGCGTAAAACACCTCGTCGCCGGGCTTGAACAGCGTGACGTCAGGGCCGACGGCATCGACCACGCCGGCCGCGTCATAGCCGAGAATTTTCATCTCGCCCTCGGGCGGGGCGGCGCGCTTGCGCACCTTGTAATCGACCGGATTGGCCGAGATCGCTTTCACGGCGACGCGGATGTCGCGCCCTCCGGGCTCGGGTTTTGCGGTCTCGAAATCAATCAGTGAATCCGCGTCCTCGATCGGAAGCGATTTCTTGTAGCCGACGGCCTTCATGGCTTGTCTCCATCAGATGGCTTTGTTCGCCCGCCATCCTAACTGTCGCTCTGGCCCCGATTTGGCAAGTACTGTATATTCGGGGATATAGTCCCTGTTTGGATACTATTGGAAAACACGCATGAAACGGCGCAATTTTGCCCGGCGCCCCGGCTGTTCGGTCGAGGCGACGCTGGACCTGATCGACGGCAAATGGAAGGGTGTGATCCTCTATCACCTCCAGAGCGGCACCCAGCGCTTCGGCGAACTGCGCCGCCGGATGCCCGGCATCACCCAACGCATGCTGACCAAGCAGCTTCGCGCGCTGGAGGAGGACAAGCTCGTCATCCGCAAGGTCTATGCCGAGGTGCCGCCGCGCGTGGAGTATTGCCTCTCCGAGCTCGGCGAGAGCCTCAAGCCCGTGATCGATATCCTGAAGGCCTGGGGCGAGAGCCACCAACAGCGGCTGTCTTGCGCGCCGGCGCCGGTGGCCGCGAAGAAGCCAAAGCGCGCGGCGTGAAGGGATGAAAGACGCCGGCCTTTTTTACCTCTCCCCAGCGGGGAGAGGTCGAATTGCATCTGGCGATGCGCAAGCATCGTCCAGTGC
>NZ_PSRT01000005.1 GCF_004212635.1 Bradyrhizobium genosp. SA-3
CGATGTCGTTGCCCCGCGCCTATGTCGAGCACGTTGCGATCCGCGTGCCGGACGTTGATCGTCACGTCGACTTCTTTCGTGAGGTGCTTGGTCTTGCCATTCGCGACGAGCAACCCGCCGATGGTGCGCGCCCGCGTCAGGTGTGGGTGCTCGGAAGCGTGCAACTCATCGAAGATCCGAATTTTGTCGGACCAGAGGGGCGTCTCGCCCATCTCGGCATCATGGTCGACGATTACGAAGGTGTGCTCGCCCGTGCCGCCGCGTGGGGCGCCAAGGCGTTGCCCGCCGGGCCGAACTGGCTCGAGCTGCCCGGCGGGCTCAACGTCGAAATCTTGCAAGCCAGCACAGGCGCCGTGGAAGCCGCCCTGGCGATCAATCCCCGTGCCTAGAGGAAGACGCGACATGACCGATGAGCGCTACTGGGACGATGCCAAGGTCGGTGACGAATGCGTCACCCCCTCAGTGACGGTCACCGAAGCGATGGTGAATGCCTATGCCGAACTGACGGGTGATTTTACGCCGGTCCACGTCGACGAAGAATACGCCAAGACCACACCATTCGGTACGCGCGTCGCGCACGGGCTGTTTGGTCTGTCGCTGGCCGACGGTTTGAAGACCCGTGCCGACTATCGCTTCCTTCCGGGAATGTCGCTGGGCTGGACGTGGGACTTCAAGCTACCGATCAAGCTCGGTGACATCGTGCACGTGAAGTTTCGCGTCGGTTCAATGCGCACCACGAAGCGTGATGGGTGGGGCATCGTTGTGTTGCCCTCAGAGCTCATCAATCAACGCAGCGAAGTGGTGCAGCTCGGTGAGCATCGGCTGATGATTCCGATGCGCCCGAAGACCAATTCCGCAGGAGAGCAGGCATGACCGCGCAAGACCTGCCGCTCAAAGGCATTCGCGTCATCGACTACAGCCATTTCCTGGCAGGCCCGTTCATGGGCCGTTGCCTCGCCGCGATGGGCGCGGAAGTCATCAAGGTGGAGCGTCCGAAGGAAGGCGATGCGGGCCGGGCCCATGGATATTTCAAGGACGGACAATCCGGCTACTTCCTGCAGCAGAACATGGGGAAGCAGGGGCTCTGCATCGACCTGCGCGACAAGCGCGGTCTCGACATGATGATGAAGCTGGTCGACATGGCCGACGTCTTCATTGAGAACTACCGCCCCGGCGCACTCGAACGCCTCGGGCTCGGCTACAAGGCGCTGTCGGCGCGGAATCCCAGATTGATCTACTGCTCGGTCTCCGCCTATGGCCACACCGGTCCCTATGCCGACCGTCCGGGCTTCGGCCTGATCGCGGAGGCGATGTCGGGTGCCCTGGCGCAACTGGGCACTCCCGGCGACGCGCCGCCGCTGCTGCGGATGCCACTGGCCGACATGTATACCGGCATTCACGGTGTGGCTGCCATCAATGCAGCGCTGGTCGGCCGCGCGTCGTCCGGGCGCGGCCAGCATATCGATCTGGCGCTGTACGACTGCATGGTCTCGATGCACGACTATGCGGTTCAGCGCTACTTCCTCTCCGGCGGTACTGACCTGCCGAAACAGACCGGCAGCGGACAGCCGGACTCGACCATTTACGGAGTCTTTCCGGCTAAGGACGGCAATCTTGTCATCGCTGCGCAAGTCGATGATGCGTGGCGACGATTGGCGGCGCTGATCGGAGGAAGCAGGTTGGCATCCGACGAACGCTTCACCACGCCTGCCGCGCGGAACGCCCATTATGCTGAAGCGATGGATATTGTGCGCAACTGGACGCTGTCGCAGCCGTCTCGGGATGCTTGTCTTGCAGCACTCGAGGAAGCAGGTGTGCCGTCCGCTCCCGTGCAGACCATCGAAGAGGTCGTGAAGGATCCGCAGATCCAAGCGCGTGGCATGCTGGTCGAGCAGGAGCATCCCGTCCTCGGCAAGGTGACGTTGCCGAACCTGCCCTTCCGCTTCTCCGACTGCGACACCACGGTGCGTACTCCGGCGCCACTGCTCGGCCAGGACAATCGCCGCATTGCAGAGTCGCTGGGACTGTCGGCCGAGCTTGTCGAGGCGATGGTGCGTGACGGTGTCCTCTACAACGAAGCTGCAGTGCAGGAGTGAGCCATGAGCGATCGTTATGCGGTGATTGGCAATCCGATCGGCTTCAGCAAATCACCCCTCATCCATGGCACTTTCGCCAAGATGACGGGACAGGACCTTGTCTATGAGGCGATCGAGGGCCCCCTCAACGGCTTCAGCGAACGGGTTGATCAATTCCGGACAGAGGGCGCCAAGGGGCTCAATATCACCGCCCCGTTCAAGCTCGATGCCTTCGCCTATGCAAACGAACTCTCAGAAAGCGCCAAGCGAGCAGGCGCCGCAAACTGCCTGAAGTTCGACGGCGATCGTATCATTGCCGAGAATTTCGACGGGATTGGCCTGGCGCGTGACATCACGGTCAATCTCGGCGTCAAAGTGGCCGGCCGGCGCGTCCTGATGCTCGGGGCTGGAGGAGCAGCGCGTGGCGCGCTGCTGCCGTTCCTGCGTCAGGAGCCGTCCGAGTTGGTTCTGGTCAACCGAACGCTGTCGAAAGCGGTGGCATTGGCCGAAGAGTTTGCCGGTTGTGGTCCCCTGATTGTCAGCGGCTATGCTGAACTGGCCGATCTTGCCGAGGGCTATGACGTCGTGGTCAACGCGACGTCGGCCAGCCTGCGCGGTGAAATGCCGCCGCTTCCAGGCAATGTCTTCCGCGGTGCGGAGCTGGCGTACGAACTCGCCTACGGCAAAGGGCTGACGCCCTTTCTGCAAGCGGCCCGCGCCGAAGGCGTGGCCAAGCTGGCCGACGGCGTCGGCATGCTGGTCGAGCAGGCGGCGGAAGCTTTTTCCTGGTGGCGCGGCGTTCGCCCGAGCACGGCTCAGGTCATCGCCGAACTGACTGTCCCATTGAGCTGACGGGCGATGCCGACCATGCATCCGAAATCCAGTTTTCTCGTCGGCCTGATCGGCAGCGGCATCGCGGCGTCGCGCACGCCGCCGATGCACGAAGCCGCCGCTGATGCAGCCGGCATCCGCTATCTCTACAAGAAGATCGATCTGGCCGAGTTGAAACTTGGTGCCGAAGCGCTGCCGGAATTGCTCACGGCAGCAAAGCGGATGGGCTTTGACGGGCTGAATGTGACCCATCCCTGCAAGCAGGCGATCCTTCCGCTGTTGGACGAACTTTCGCCTGACGCGCAGGCGCTTGGTGCCGTGAACACCGTGGTCGTCAGGAATGGTCGAATGACCGGCCACAACACCGACTGGTTCGGTTTCGCCGAGAACTTTCGCCGCAACATGCAAGGTGCATCACTCGGTCGCGTCGTCCAATTCGGCGCGGGCGGCGCAGGCGCGGCGGTCGCTTTCGCGCTCATGAAGCTCGGCGTGCAGGAACTGACCATCATAGACGTCAACTTGGTAAAGGCTCAGAGTTTGGTGGACGGTTTGTCCCCCCGATTTGTAGAAGGGCGCTTGAGAGCCGGCCAGGATGTCGCAGCGGCCGTGGCTGCCGCAGACGGAATTGTCAACGCGACGCCGATCGGCATGGACAAGTATCCAGGCACGCCGCTGCCGACGGCCCTGCTGCGTCCCGATCTGTGGGTCGCCGAGATCGTCTACTTCCCGATGGAAACCGCGCTGCTGCGCGCGGCGCGTGCCCTCGGCTGCCGCACCGTCGATGGCGGTGGCATGGCGATCTTCCAGGGCACTGAGGCATTTCGCCTGTTCACGGGCACCTCACCTGATCCAGACGTCTTCTTCGCGACATTTGCATCCCTGGGAGGGTGACACCCGGCCGATGGGCGAGCGGCACGCACAACGCCCGAGAGGAAACGCAAGATGGGCTACACGCTCGATTTCTCGGTGGTTTGGCATGCAATGCCCGCGCTGCTGTGGGGGTGCGTTGGTACCTTGGGCTTGGCGCTTGCCGGAATGACGCTCGCAATGATGATCGGTGTCGCGGGCGTCGCGGCACGCGATTCGAGGGCGGCGTGGTTGCGTGCTCTCGTGATCGGCTTCGTCGAGACTGTGCGTAATACACCTTTCCTGGTGCAGATCTTTTTTCTGTTCTTCGCCCTGCCGCTCGTCGGATTGAAGCTCAATCCGACAGCCACCGCCATTATCGCGCTCGGTGTCAATGGCGGCGCTTACGCCATCGAGATCATCCGCGGTGGCGTGCAGTCTATTCATAACGGACAGGTAGAAGCCGGCTACGCGCTCGGACTGCACAAAGGGCAGGTATTCCGGTTCATCGTGCTCAAGCCAGCGCTTCGCGCGATCTATCCCTCGCTCACGGGTCAGTTCATCATGCTGACGCTGACCTCGTCGATCTGCTCGGCCGTATCGGCCTACGAATTGACGTCGGTTGCGCAGCGCATCGAAAGCGACACATTCCGCAGCTTCGAGGTCTACTTCTTCGTCACTTTCCTCTACCTCGCGATCTCCTGGCTCTTGATGCTGGGCTTCGCGGTCATCTCTCACCGCTTATTCTCATATCCGACACGCTGAGGGGGAGATCATGGCACCGCATTTTGGCCTCCCTGAGTTCGGTTTCCTGTTGCGTGGGTTGCAATGGACGATGCTGCTTACGCTGGTCGCGTTTGCGGGCGGCTGCACGGCGGGGCTGGCTGTCGCATTGCTGCGCACCTGTGGTCACAAGGGCGTGGAACGGATCACCCGCATTTACATCGGGATATTCCAAGGCACTCCGTTGCTGCTGCAGCTTTTCGTCGTGTACTACGGATTGGCGCTAACCGGGCTGAAGCTCGACGCCTTCGTCGCGGTGGCGATCGGTTTCACCGTGAATGCATCCGCCTTCCTTGGTGAAATTTGGCGCGGAGCGATACAGGCGGTGCCGCGCGGCCAGACCGAGGCGGCGATGGCGCTTGGACTGCACTATTCGTCCCGCATGCGCGACATCGTGCTGCCGCAGGCGATCCGCATCTCGCTGCCGGCGACCATCGGCTATCTCGTACAGCTCATCAAGGGCACTTCGCTCGCTGCCATCGTCGGCTTCATCGAACTCGCCCGCGCCGGTCAAATCGTATCGAACCAGACCTTTCAGCCGTTGCTCGTCTTCGGCGTGGTCGGCGCGATGTACTTCATCCTCTGCTGGCCACTGTCGTGGTGGGGCAGCCGGATGGAGGCCAGGCTCGCCCTGGCCAATCAAAGGTAGGAACGGCGCACCTACCCAATCAAACACAGCCATCACCAGCAGGAGGAAACATCAGATGTCATTTTCACTCAATCGTCGCCAGCTCGGCATTGCGCTGCTGACGCTGGGGGCCATCGCTGTCGCAGGCGAATCGCAGGCGGGCACTCTGGAAGACGTGAAGAAGAAGGGCGCCGTCGTGATCGGCATTCAGGGCGACAATCCTCCTTGGGGTTATGTCGATAGCTCAGGAAAGCAGGATGGCATCGATGCCGACCTGGGGCGTGCCTTCGCTGAATATCTCGGTGTGAAGGCCGAGTTCGTTCCGCTGGCGGTGGCCAATCGTATTCCGGCGCTGACCACAGGCCGCGTCGACATTCTGTTCGCAACCATGGCTATGCTGCCCGAGCGCGCAAAGGCGGTGCAGTATTCCAAGCCGTATGTTGCCAACGAGATTACCCTTGTCGCTGCCCAGGCGACCCCGATCAACAGCAATGCCGATATGGGCAAGTACGTTATTGGCGTTCCGAGGTCCTCCACGCAGGACACCCAGGTCACCAATAGTGCTCCAGCGGGCACCGAAATCCGCAGGTTTGATGATGACGCGGCCACGATCCAGGCGCTGCTCTCCGGTCAGGTGCAGGCCGTCGGCGCAAACAGCTTCTACCCGCAGCGTCTGAATGCCGCGAAGCCGGAACTCGGGTTCGAACCCAAGCTTCACTTCACCGCTCTGTACAACGGAGCCTGCACGCGCCTGGGAGACAAGGAGTGGAACGAGACGGCCAACAAGTTCATCGACCAGATCAAGTCGAACGGCAAGTTGGCCGCCTTCTACGCCAAGTGGATGAAGGTGCCCGTGCCGACCTTCCCCGACTCCGTCCCCGGCGTTCCCTTCACCGTCCAGTAGCCACTGCGAGCGGCCGACGCGCGATCCGCGTTGGCCGCCGCCCGATAGCGGAGACCAGCATGCAGGACCAGATCCTGATCGAAATGACGGGTGTGCAGAAGTGGTACGGCGGGTACCAAGCTCTCCGCAACGTCGATCTCACCGTACGCAAGGGCGAAAAGATCGTGCTCTGCGGTCCGTCCGGTTCGGGCAAATCGACGCTGATCCGCTGCATCAACCGCCTCGAGGCGATCCAGCAAGGCAGTATCGTGGTGAACGGTCATCGGTTGGACGACAGCATCAAGGCTATCGATGTCGTGCGTCAGGACGTCGGAATGGTCTTTCAGAGCTTCAACCTTTTTCCGCATATGACGGTCCTGCAGAACTGTACGCTCGCGCCCATTCGCGCGCGCAGCATCAGCAAGACCGAGGCGGAAGCGACGGCGCGAAAATACCTCGAGCGCGTGCGCATCGGTGACCAGGCCGAGAAGTATCCGGCCCAGCTTTCGGGCGGTCAGCAACAGCGCGTCGCGATCGCGCGCGCGCTCTGCATGCAGCCCAAGGTCATGCTGTTTGATGAACCGACCTCGGCTCTCGATCCGGAAATGGTCAAGGAAGTGCTCGATACGATGATCGGCCTCGCCAACGACGGCATGACCATGATTTGCGTCACCCACGAGATGGGCTTTGCCCGCCAGGTTGCCGATCGTGTCATCTTCATGGCTGAGGGGAAGATCATCGAAGAAGGCGCGCCCGACGCTTTCTTCCGCAATCCACAGCACGCCCGCACCAAGCAGTTCCTTGGCGAGATCCTTGCCCATCACTGAACGGAGTTGTTTCATGAATCGTCTTGTCTACGTCCTCAACGGGCCAAATCTCAATTTGCTCGGCAAGCGCCAGCCCCACATCTACGGTCACGAGACGCTTGCGGACGTGGAGCGGGATTGCCGGGCGCTGGCCGGGGAGCTCGCAATGGAGATGCGCTTTCACCAGTCGAACAGGGAATACGAGCTGATCGACTGGATCCACGAGGCGCGCGAGACGGCTGCCGGTATCGTGATGAATCCCGCGGCTTTCACCCACACGTCGGTCGCCATCCTGGATGCCTTGAACACGTTCGATGGGACAGTGATCGAGGTGCATATTTCCAACGTGCACAAGCGCGAGGAATTCCGCCACCACTCGTTTGTCTCCAAACGAGCTGATGGGGTCATCGCGGGCTTCGGCACGCAGGGTTATCTGCTCGGCCTGCGTCGCGTGGCCAAGCTGCTTGACGAGAAGAATGGATAGCATCGTATGAGTGCACCTGTCCGCCTGTCGGTGATGGGAGCGGGTCTCATCGGCAAGCGACACATCGAACACATTCTCGCGCGGCCGGAGGCGATACTGTCGTCGATCGTCGATCCGATGCCGGCGGCCCGAGAGTTGGCGGTTTCGCTGAACGTGGGCTGGTTTCCGTCCTTTCAAGACATGCTATCCGAAAATCGGCCGGACGGGGTGGTTGTCGCCACCCCTAACCAGGTGCATGTGGCCAACGGCATGGATTGCATCGCTGCTGGCATTCCAGCGCTCATCGAGAAGCCGTTAGCGGATGATGTCGCCGCTGCACAGGCCCTGGTCGAAGCCTCCGAGCGGGCGGGCGTCCCGCTGCTCACCGGCCATCATCGCCGCCACAACCCGATGGTCCAGCGCGCCAAGGCGGAGATCGACAGCGGCCGGCTCGGCCCGATCGTGTCGGTGCATGGCATGTTTTGGCTGATCAAGCCGGGCGATTATTTCGATGTGGCCTGGCGTCGCGAAAAAGGGGCGGGGCCTGTTTTCTTGAATCTCATCCACGATGTCGACCTGCTGCGGTACCTGTGTGGGGATATCGTGGCGGTACAGGCTGCCCAATCCAATCGACTGCGTGGAAACGCGGTTGAAGAGACAGCGGTGATCATCCTGCACTTCGCTTCCGGCGCGCTGGGAACGGTCAATGTCTCCGACACCATCCAGTCGCCTTGGAGCTGGGAATTCACCGCTGGTGAGAACCCGGCCTACAGTCATACGCAGGAGACGTGTTACCAGATCGGCGGCACGAGGGCATCGCTGGCTCTTCCGCAACTCGATCTATGGCATCACCCAAGCGAGGCCAGCTGGTGGGCGCCGATTGAGCGCGAGCGGCTGAGTTACGAGAAAGAAGACCCGCTCGGCCTGCAGATCACAAATTTCTGCGGGGTGATCCGCGGTACAGCCGCGCCTGTCGTGAGTGGGCGCGAGGGGTTGAAGACCCTCAGAGTGATCGAGGCGATCAAACGCGCAGCGGAAACCGGAGATTTGGTGTCGGTTTGATACCGGGAGCACGGGTGTCAATGCCGGCGTATTGAGGCTGTAGCTCAAGAAAGTCGACATTTGGCGAACCCTCAAAGCGCCGCTAATAGAGCAACTAAGCATTACGATCGTGCGACGAATACCCATTTAGGGCCGGATAAGCCCAGTGGGTCGACCAGTAAGTCATTGATTGTTCTTAACCCATCGCTGACTCTTAATCAGCGGGTCCCAGGTTCGAGCCCTGGTGCGCCCACCATTTGCAAACCTGTTGTTCGATAGATTTGCCGGAACACTTGCCGAGAACAAAACGGGTTTCGTGCGACGTTGTTTAGCCGGACGTCGCACGCCGGAGTGCTCCTTTGGTTGTTCGCCTATCGATAGACGATGCAAATCCGATGGTTACGTGACATCCTACTGTACTCAAGCTTGCCAGGAGCGCTTGAGCATCGCGCGCCTGTGTTTGATTATTGCGATCATTCCGTCCCTAGAATGACGCGAGCCAGTTCCGACGGATTCTCAACAGCCGAGAAGTGGCCGGTATTCTTGAGCGTCACCATCTGCACGCCAGGGATCAGCGACTGTGTGCGCTCGCGCTCATTTGGCCGAGACCAGTCGCTGTCGCCATAGATGAGCGTTACCGGAGCCGAGATCTGCCGATAATAGTCGCGGGCCTTGCTCCAGGATCGCCAACCAGCCAGCACCTTGCGTGCGATCCGCTTGTATCCCGGGCGGTGGGCGACTTCGTCGAACTCGGCGAGCAGATCGGCCGGCAGCCTGTGGGGATCGTGATATCCCCCGCCCATGATCTTGCCGAGGATCATCTTGTTTTCGAGCGACGCATTCATCGCGCCGAGCACCGGGATCTGCAAACTTCCGATGATGAAGTTCGCGAGCCAGTTGCCGCGTCGAATCCCGTCCCCGTAGCGGGTCTCGTAGTCGTAAGGGTTGATCGCATAGACCCGCTTCACGCGCTGTGGAAGCGACGCCGCCACCGTGAGGGCCAGTGCCCCGCCGATCGACTCGCCCACGATCGTGACGTCCGAGAGATCGAACTCGTCGATGAAGCCAATGACAGCCCGCCTGAAATAGGGTTCGTCAAAGCTCGCAGTTGAATCTATTGGTGAGTGTCCGTGGCCTGGAAGGTCAATGGCGTATACCGTGTGCGATCCGGCGAGAAGGGGGGCAAGACTGCGGAAATATTCGAGCTGAGTCCGGATCGTATGTATGAGGAGCAGCGGAGGCCCGTTGCCGGTCTTTTGAAAACGTACACTCAGCGTGTCGGATATCTTGAGCAGACTTGGTTTGATGTCACTCGGGCTAAGCATTCGATCTCTCTGTGCTTTAAGGGGTGATCTTTCAAACGGCAGCGGCGTCGCGAACCTGTTCGACCGCTGCATCCAAAAGCGCCTGAGCCAGATCAGGGTCGTTGACGACGCGCGATAGCGTCACCGCGCCGACCATGGTTGAGAGAATGGCCATGGCCTTGCCGCGGGACGCCTCGCGGCCGGTCTCGGCAATGAAGCGGCCGAGCACGTCGAGATGCGCCTTGATTCCCGCTTCGAAGGCCGCTTTCACGTCGGGGCCCTGTCGGGCAGCATCTGAGCCGAGCGCCACGATCGGGCAGCCGTCCATCTTTTCTTCGCGATGGTCGCCGCTGAGATAGAACGCGATCACCGCGCCAAGCGGATCGTCCGGATTCTGCTCGGCCGCGTCCGACCATCGGTGGGATGCGCTTTCCAACGCGCGCCTGGACGCCTCTATCGCCAAATCCTCTTTTGACGCGAATTGCTTGTAGAAGGCGCCCTGGGTTAGCCCGGCCGCCTCCATCAGATCTTTGAGCCCGATGCCATCAAAGCCGCGCTCCCTGAAGAGGCGGCTCGCCACATTGATCACGGTTTGGCGGTTCTCCGCGGCCTGAATGCGACTTACTCGCATCGGCAATCCTCCATTTTAGATTACATCCGAACTCTAATATATCAGATAGAAGCTGAACGCAATCTATCAAGGGGTAAAAGAGGAGCCGTTGGGCAGGAGCTGCGGGAAGTCACCCACCGTCCAATCTCGCTTGCGGCCCGAATCACATTTTCGTTGCTTCCTCCAGTTTAGATTGCGTACGACATCTAAACTTAATATAGAGTTCGAATGTAATCTAATTCGGGAGGCGGACATGAAGATGCGGGGTTTTGCGGTTTTGGCCGGTATTTTGATCCCGGCAGGGGTGGCCACATTCGTTGCTCTCGCCATTCCAGCTAAAGAAGCCTCTACCGTGAGTGACCCGAGGCAAGAGCCGCCGATGGTCAGGCTGATTACGGCCGCGCGGGTGAGCGGATCCGAGCGCGGTTTCACGGGCACCATCGGCGCGAGGGTGGAAGGCAATCTGGGCTTTCGCGTCGCCGGTAAGATTGTCGAACGGCTCGTGAATATCGGTGAGCAGGTCAAGTCCGGGCAGCCGCTGATGCGGATTGATGAAACCGACCTGCGCCTTGCGCTTACGGCGAAGCGCAACGCAGTCGCCGCAGCGCGCGCAACGGTCGTTCAGACGGATGCGGATGAGCGGCGATACGCCAACCTGGTCAACGACGGGTGGACGTCCCGGCAACGCTACGAGCAGGCGAAGGCCGCGTCGGATACAGCCAAAGCGCAGCTCGCCGCGGCCGAAGCCGAAGCAGGGGTCGCCGAGAACCAAGCAACTTACTCCGTGCTGGTGGCGGATGCGGACGGAACGGTCACCCAAACGCTTGGCGAGCCCGGACAAGTGGTCTCCGCCGGCCAGACCGTGGTTCGGCTTGCACAGGCCGGTCCTCGCGAAGCCGTGGTGACGCTTCCCGAAACGATCCGGCCGGCGATCGGCTCGCTCGCCGAGGCAAGCCTGTATGGGAATGATGGACACCGCTATACGGCGCATCTCCGGCAGTTGTCGGATTCCGCCGACGCCCAAACCCGCACCTACGAAGCTCGCTATGTGCTCGACGGTGAGGCTGCGGTAGCACCGCTTGGGGCGACGGTCACTATTCGGCTTGCAAGCCAGGAGGCCAAGCCGGAAGTCCAGGTCCCGCTGGGAGCCGTGCTTGATAACGGCAGAATGACAGGCGTTTGGGTGTTCGACAGCGCCACCTCGACCGTACGCTTTCAGTCCATCAAGCTCCTGCGAGTGACCAGCGAAACGGCCGTTATTTCTGGATCGAATTCCGGTGACCAAATTGTTTCCCTCGGTGCTCACCTCCTACACGAGGGCGCGCGCGTCAGGACTGCCTCTGAAAGCAGGAGCAACTGATGAGCTTCAATCTTTCCGCGCTGGCCGTTCGCGAGCGGGCCGTAACCTTCTTCTTCATCCTCCTGCTGGCGGCCGCGGGTGCCTACGCCTTCGTCATGCTCGGGCGGGCCGAGGACCCGTCCTTCACCATCAAGACACTGACGGTGACCACGGTATGGCCGGGCGCGACGGCGCGCGAGATGCAGGACCAGGTCGCCGAACCCCTGGAGAAGCGGATTCAGGAGCTGACCTGGTACGACCGGGTGGAGACGACCACGCGGCCCGGTTATGCGTACATGACGGTGACGCTGAAGGACAGCACGCCGCCATCGAGCGTGCAGGAGGAGTTTTATCAGGCCCGCAAGAAGCTGGGGGATGAAGCCCGCAAGCTGCCCTCTGGCGTGCTCGGCCCCTTCGTCAACGACGAATATTCAGACGTGAGCTTCGCCCTTTATGCCCTCAAAGCCAAGGGCATGCCGATGCGCGAGCTCGCCAGGCAAGCCGAGACCGTTCGTCAGGATCTCCTGCATGTGCCCGGCGTCAAGAAGATCAACATTCTCGGTGAGCGTCCTGAACAGATCTTCATCGAGTTTTCCTATGCCAAACTGACGACCCTCGGCGTATCGGCACAAGATATCGTTGCCGCCTTGCAGCGGCAGAACACGGTCACTCCAGCAGGATCGATCGACACCAGGGGGCCGCAGGTCTTCATCCGGGTCGATGGCGCTTATGATAGCGTTCAGGCGATCGCCGACACCCCGATCGTCGCTGCGGGGCGGACGCTGAAACTCTCCGACATCGCGGAAGTCCGCCGCGGTTACGAGGATCCTCCCACCTACCTCATCCGACATCAGGGCGAGCCCGCTGTGATGCTCGCTGCGGTTATGCAAGAGGGCTGGGATGGCCTCGCGCTCGGCAAGGCGCTGGAAGCGAGGTCCGCAGCTATCTCTCGCACGCTCCCACTCGGGATGACGCTGGCCAAGGTCAGCGACCAGGCCGTCAACATCACCTCGGCGGTTGACGAATTCATGATGAAGTTTGCGATGGCGCTCGGCGTGGTGCTGCTGGTGAGCCTGCTCAGCCTCGGCTGGCGCGTTGGCATCGTTGTCGCGGCTGCCGTCCCTTTGACGCTTGCCGTCGTGTTCCTCATCATGTTGGAGACCGGACGGTTCTTCGACCGGATCACGCTCGGCGCTCTCATCCTGGCGCTTGGTCTTCTCGTCGACGATGCCATCATCGCCATCGAGGTGATGGTGGTGAAAATGGAAGAGGGCATGGATCGCCTGTCGGCGGCGGCTTATGCGTGGAGTCACACGGCGGCGCCGATGCTGTCCGGAACACTCGTAACGGTCGCCGGTTTCCTGCCGGTGGGCTTCGCCCGCTCGACGGCCGGCGAATACGCCGGCAACATCTTCTGGGTGGTGGGCTTTGCCCTCATCGTCTCCTGGATCGTCGCGGTGGTCTTCACGCCCTATCTTGGCGTCAAGATGCTGCCCGCGATCAAGCCCGTCGCAGGCGGTCACCACGCGATCTACGACACACCGAACTATCGGCGCCTGCGAGGGCTGATCACCTTCGCAGTCCGCCACAAATTCGTGACCAGCGCCATCGTCGCGGTCGCCTTCGTGCTTGCCGGGGCCGGCATGGGCGCCGTCAAACAGCAGTTCTTCCCGACCTCCGACCGCCCGGAAGTGCTGGTGGAGGTCCGTCTGCCGGAAGGCACCAGCATCGAGACGACGACCGCTACAGTCGAGAAGCTCGAACACTGGCTTGATCACCAGTCCGAGGCCAAAATCATCACGAGCTATGTCGGTCAGGGGGCGCCGCGCTTCTTCTTCGCGATGGCGCCGGAGCTGCCCGATCCCGCCTTCGCCAAGATCGTCGTACTGACACCGGACGCAGAGGCCCGCGAGGCTTTGAAGCACCGGCTCCGAGAAGCGGTATCACAGGGCCTTGCGGCTGAGGCCAATGTGCGCGTCACTCAGCTCGTTTTCGGACCCTATACGCCTTTCCCCGTGGAGTTTCGGGTGATGGGCCCCGATCCGGCGCAATTGTACGATATTTCTCAAAAGGCCCTCGGTGTCATGCGTGGCGTTCCCGACGTACGGCAGGCGAATCGCGACTGGGGTAACCGCACGCCCGTGCTCCGCTTCATCCCGGATCAGGATCGACTGAACCTCATCGGACTTTCGCCAGCCGAGGTGGGCCGGCAGCTCCAGTTCCTGCTTACAGGCATCACGGTTACGCAGGTCCGCGAAGATATCCGCAATGTCCCCATCGTGGCGCGCAGCGCCGGCGGCGAGCGGCTGGATCCGGCGCGTCTGGCGGATTTCTCGTTGACGAGCCGGGATGGCCGCTCGATCCCGCTCGACCAGGTCGGTCACTCGGAAGTCCGACTTGAAGAGCCGATTCTGAAGCGCCGTGATCGCACACCGGTCGTCACGATCCGCTCGGACATTAATGAGGCGACCCAACCTCCGGAGGTTTCCAAGGAGATCAAGACGGCCCTTCAGCCGCTTATCGCATCCCTTCCGGCCGGCTATCGTATCGAGTTGGGCGGATCGATCGAGGAGGCAACCAAGGCCAATGACGCGCTGACGACGATCTTTCCCGCCATGATAGCCGCCATGTTGATCGTCGTCATGCTGCAGGTGCGATCGTTCTCGACGATGGCGATGGTCATGCTAACGGCTCCGCTGGGCTTGGTCGGCGTCGTGCCGATGTTGCTCACCTTCAATCAACCGTTCGGATTCAACGCGATTCTGGGCCTGATAGGCCTGGCCGGCATCCTGATGCGCAATACTCTGATCCTGACCGAACAAATCAAGGAGAACCGCGCCGCCGGCCTTGATGACTATCACGCCGTCATCGAGGCCACGGTGCAACGTACGAGGCCGGTGATCCTGACCGCGCTTGCTGCGGTGCTGGCCTTCATTCCTCTAACTCACTCAGTCTTCTGGGGATCGATGGCCTATACGCTGATCGGCGGCACGGCGATCGGAACGGTCCTGATTCTGCTGTTCCTTCCTGCGCTTTATGCCGCCTGGTTTCGGATCAAGCCGACCGCAGATGACATCCACGAGGTTTCGCGCGAGAAGCCCGAATTGCGACCAGCATTGGCTGCCGAGTAGGGCTCCGTCAGATCCATGAATCGTCCGATCCGAGCGGGAAATGATTCAGACGAGGTGCGCGCGCGCATTCTGGAGGTGGCCGAGGAGCGCTTTCGTAGCGTCGGTTACCACAGGACGTCGGTGGCCGACATCGCCGCCAAACTCGGCATGAGCCCGGCGAATGTCTACCGTTTCTTTCCCTCCAGGAATGCGATCAACGAATCCATCTGCGGCCGGCTTGTGAACGAGATCGCGGAAATTGCCTTTGCGATCGCCCGCACGAACGGGCCGGCCACGGAGAAACTCGACCAACTCCTGACCGCCATTCACAGCCATACTAAGATGACGCTGGTCAAGGAAAGGTACATGCATGACTTGATTGCCACTGCCACGCGGGAGAACTGGGCGATCGCCAAAGCGCATATTGAGAGGATGGTAGCGATCGTGGAGGCGATCATACGCGAGGGCATCGAATCCGGCGAATTCCAGGTTGAAGATGCCGCGGAAGCCGCACGAGCGGTCAGGTTGGCGTTCATGCCATTCTTCCATCCGATTCTGATCAAGCACTGTGTTCAACAGCGCGGCGACATGGAGACAGACATGCGCGGCCAGATTCGCTTTATCCTGAAGGCGCTCGGCAAGTCTGACCAAGCAGTCTGCCGTATTCGGGCATGATGCATTCACGCGCCGGCCGCGAGAGGTGGGACGCTCTTCCCCCCGGAATAAACGTTTCTGATCCAAGAGTTCATCCTGACCCGTCAGCGATCGTAGATTGAGGATGCCGTTCTGGAACAAAGTCCCGCCTGGGCGTTGTTTTGGTATGGTTCGTGAAGGCCCAGCAGAGCCGCCCCCTCCGCCCAAGGAGCCCTATCCGGCAGAGAAGGCAAGGGGCGGAGAGATCATTCTTCGCACGCCGGCGAGAAGAGCGATCTTCTTGGCCGGGCTTATCGGTGCCCTGGTGCTGGCGGTATTCTTCTTCGTTTTGGCCCGCTAGGTGCCGAGATCGGCGGAGAGTAGCGGATGGCGCAGTCCCGAAAGGCTGGTGGCGGCTCGCCCGCGTTTCTCTTCGTGATGACGACGGGTATTGTCAACCTGTTCGGGGATATCACCTACGAAGGCGGCGCCAGCATCAACGGGCCCTTCATGGCGACGCTGGGTGCGAGCGCGGCCGTCGTCAGCGTCACGGCGGGGCTGGGTGAGTTTCTCGGCTATGCCTTGCGTCTGCCCGCCGGCTACGCAGCGGACCGCACCGGCCGCTATTGGCTGATCACAATCATCGGCTACGTGATCAATCTCTTCGCGGTGCCGGCAATGGCCCTCGCCGGGAGCTGGCAGTTGGCCGCCGCTCTCGTTCTCGCCGAGCGGATAGGGCGGGCGCTGCGGAAGCCCACGATCGAAGCCATGCTCTCCTACACGACGGGTGAGCTCGGCAAAGGGTGGGTCTACGCGCTGAACACCGCGCTCGACGAGATCGGCGCGACCTTGGGGCCGCTTATCGTTGCGCTGGTGCTCCTGCTGAAGGGCGATTTCAGGACGGGCTACGCCTTCCTGACGATCTCGGCCGCGGCGGCGCTCATCGCGCTGGTGGTCGCCCGGGTGAACTTCCCGACGCCATCGCGCCTGGAACACGGCCGCACGGCACCGGCTAGGAACTTCTCCAAAGCCTATTGGCTGTACATGCTGGCCGGCGCGCTGTTTGCGTCCGGGCTGATGAGCTTCGAACTGATCTCCTACCATCTATCCAAGGCGAAGATTGCCTCCGAGCAGTGGATCCCCGTGATGCTTGCGATCTCGACGGCATTCGGCGTTCTTGCGAACCTGGCCTTCGGAAAGATCTATGATCGCATCGGGCTTCCCATCGTGATCGTCGCGGTGTGCATCGCGGCCGCGTTCTCGCCATTCGTGTTCTTGGGTGGCTTCTGGCTGGTGCTGTTCGGCATGCTGCTCTGGGGCGCCGGCTACGCTATTCAGGACACGCTGCTCAAGGCGATCGTTGCGGAGGTGCTTCCCGAAGGAAAGCGAAACTTCGCGTTCGGGCGGTACTATGCGGGCTACGGCGTTGGGTGGCTCGTCGGAAGTATCGCGACCGGCCTGCTGTACGAGAACTCGCGAGCCGAATTGATCACGTTCTCGATCGTGATGCAGCTCGCCTCCGTACCGGTGTTTATAGTGGCGGAACGGCAGGGGCGCCCAGGCTGATGCTTCTCCGAAAGGGCTCGTGCTCCGTGTCCAGTTATCGAGGATGGTGTCTCCTAGGCGGTGCTGTTTCCGTAGACGATGTTCTGGATCGCATCTACGAACGCCTTCGGTGCTTCGCGAGGGACGAAGTGACCGACACCAGGAAGTAAGTGACGCTCATAACGGCTGGTCAAATATTGCTCTCTGTTCTCAGAGGTGATCGGAAGATTGTCCCGGTCCTCGGCCCCCTGAAGCATGATGGTCGGCACGCCGATCGCGGGCGGCTCCGCCAGACGACGCTCCACCCCGCAATCGCGCCGCTTCGCATCGTGGACTCGCGCAGGAAGACGGCGGGACTTGATCAGCTGTTTGCCGCTGGCGACGGATGCTGGGATCGCGCGAATTTCTTGGTACCGGCCGGCGATGCGTGTGCTCGTGGAGAGGGCGTCCTGGTGTTGTCCGTCACGTCCGAGATCGGACGAATTCACGATTCGACCAAGTCCGGTCGTCTGGGACGAGAAGGGCGATAACCTCTCTGCTGTCACCGCGCTCAATGTGGTCGACGACGGCGAGTTTCGGGAGGTGGCGGAGTTTCCTCGTTCAGGCTGCTGACGACCTTTGCGCCGGCCACAATGATCGGATCTCCTCGGGCAGCGAGTGTTGCACCTTCTCTATCTGATTGGGATCGACATGGTGACTTAGCACGCGGAACACTGCGCGCGCCGCATCAACGGTATCGACCGGTTTCCCCGACTTCATCTGTGCCGATACGAGCGCAATAAATTCATCCACCGACCTCCAGGTCTGTGGCGTGTCGCTCGGACGCCACTGTTCGAAATAGGTGCCGCGCACCAAGAGCGGTAGTTGCGCCCCAAGGTGAACGGCGAGGTTGAGCGGAACGCGATCACGGACGGTCCGTAGTACCGCCCCCAAGACGTGCCACGCCAATTGTCTGTCGCGCGGCAGTGTCGTCATGATCTCATCCAGCCAGACGTTCGTCAGGTGGATCGTTCTGTCGAATACATCGAGACCTGTGGCGCTCATGGGATCACTCCATCGCTGGTTTGCGAAGGCAATAGAGCGTCCGCGGATACGTTCCAAAAAGGTTCAGCCAGAGTCGAAGCTGTGATTTGGCTCCGCCTTTCGGGATCTTCTCCGCCAACAACCACCACTCCGGGATGGTTCGCAAGGGAACAGACATTCAGGGATTCACATTTGGTTGTGCTGTGCCTCGAATGCATCTCACGAGCATGATTATCCTTGCGGCATTGGGTCTGGGAGGCTCCAAGGAATATTTTCTGCATGTGCGGACGCACCTGCTGAAGTGCCGTGCCGGACTCATCCGGTTCGGTCCGACGACTCGTCGAGTCACCGCTCGATCGTTCCGGTTCGCCGAATCTTCTTCTGAAGGAGCACGAGTCCGTAGAGCAGGGCTTCAGCCGTCGGAGGGCAGCCGGGCACATAGATGTCAACGGGCACGATACGGTCGCAGCCGCGCACGACCGAGTACGAATAGTGATAGTAGCCGCCCCCGTTGGCGCACGATCCCATCGAGATGAC
The DNA here is from genome assembly GCF_004212635.1 of Bradyrhizobium genosp. SA-3. GTDB lineage: Bacteria > Pseudomonadota > Alphaproteobacteria > Rhizobiales > Xanthobacteraceae > Bradyrhizobium. Next base: position 18,458 of record NZ_PSRT01000005.1, read on the forward strand.
GTAGCGCGGCTCCGGCATCTGGTCATAGACTTTGCGCAGGGCTGGCGCCATTTTGTTGCAGAGTGTGCCCGAGACGATCATGACGTCAGACTGCCTTGGCGATGCGCGCGGAGCGGCACCAAATCGTTCAATGTCGTACCGCGGCATCGACACCTGCATCTGCTCGATCGCACAGCATGCGAGCCCAAATGTCATCCACATCAGAGAACCCGATCGCGCCCATGTGATGAGGTCGTCGAGCGGAGCCACGAAGTAGCCACGGTCACCGAGATGGTCCTGGACATTGTCGAAGGGAACGTTTTCGGGATGATTCATGGCGATATCGCCTCGCAAACCCTGCCCGATGCTGCAAGCGCTGCTCCGTCTCGGTGTTCCTAATTCTCCTCCGTCTTCATCGACTTCAAGCTCAAAGTTTTTTGGCAGCTCGGCCGGAGGAACAGTCTGGCGGATAGGTGGTTGACGGCCAAATCTGGAACTCGGTCATCCTAAACCCAAGCCATAGGCGGACATCATGAGAATCGAAAACTTCAAAGATATGTACATCGCCGAGCTGCAGGAACTCGTCAGCATGGAGGACCAGCTTGGTGATGCGCTCAAACGATTGGCCGAGATGGCGGTGCATCCCTCCCTGAAAATTGCCCTGGCTGACCATCAGCAAGACACCGTGCAACAAGGCCAGCGGCTTCAGATCATCCTGCGGAGACATGGAGCAAACGCACGTGTGCACACCGATCAGGCGGTCGAGTCCTTGATCAAAGAGACTGCGAAGATGATGAAAATGGTGACGCAGGATGACTTGCGCGACGCCGCTATGATCGCCTCCGTCCAGAAGCTGAAACATTACGAGATTGCCGCCTATGGCAGCGCAGCCGCTCTTGCCGGGCAGCTCGAGTTCAGGGAAGACCAGAACATCCTGCACGAGAGCCTGGAGGAGGAGAAGGCGACCGACGCCCTGCTGACGACGCTTGCGAAGAGCGAAGTCAACTCCGACGCTCTTGCGGCCTGATCGGAAGTCGCTTCGGTCGCTGCATTTCGCCCGGGAGCCGCCGATCAAAAAAGACCCCGCCGGTTACCGAGGTAACCTGACGGGGCTGTGAACGAATCTTGGGTTTGGTCTATCCGTAGCTTGCGCTCTGGCCTCGCCATTCCATCGATCGCTCACTGAATTACCAACCGATGACTTCCGTGGACGTTCCGGACGGCGGCTATTTTTAATGTTCCAGGTTCCTGCATTGGCGTGGACTGGCCAAGGCTCAGCGGCTGTAGGTGCCGACGAGCTCGGCCTGTCCGAGCAGGTGCGTCTGGGCCGCCTTCCAGATATCGCCGACCGCGAGTTTGGGGGCCTGCGAGAGCGCTTCAACGTCGAGCGCCGCAAGCTTGAAATGATAGTGATGCGTCCCGTGACCTCTGGGCGGTGCAGGTCCGTGGTAGTTTGGCTCGCCGAAATCGTTGACACCTTTGCCGATGTCCTCCGCTTTCGCCTTACGGCCGCCAACACCTTCCGGCAGGACGGTACGCTCGCCCATGATGTTATAGAGTCCCCAATGGCGGAAAGTACCCGAGGGTGCATCCGGATCTTCGACGACGAGTGCGAAGCTCTTGGTGCCCGGCGGTGGATCTGACCATTGCAGGGGCGGGGAGAAGTTCTCGCCATCCGCAGTATATTTGGCCGGTATGCGCTCGCCGTCGCGGAACGCAGGGCTCGTCAAGCTGAATGCCATTGCGGCCTCCTTTGCTAGTTGCTGTGCATCTGGCGACGTTCCTGGTCGGTCGCCTCCGAGTTACCTTGCAGAGCATCCTGTGCGGCGCCAACTTCGCAGCGGCCGAGATCGGCCAGTGCGACCACTCCGACCAGCCGCTTGTCGCGATTGAGGACAGGAAGCCGCCGCACCTGGTGCTTTGCCATGATTTGCGCGGCAGCTTGGGCGTCATCATCCTCGAAGCAGTAGCTGATTCCCTTCGACATCACCTCGCGCACTGCGATGTTCCCGGGCGCGCGATCGGTTGCGACGCCGCGCATGACGATGTCACGGTCCGTCACCATCCCGATCAGACGACCATGCTCGCCGACCGGCAATGAACCAATGTTGTCGGCGCGCATCCGGCGTGCGATGTCTCGAACCGTCATGTTGGGATCTGCGATCGCTACGTTTCGCTGCATGATCTGCTGGACTTGCATAGGCGTTCTCCTGAACAAAGGATTGCCGTCTTCTGCCCAACGACAGGTCAAGGCAAAGGTTTCTGCCGTTCCGGTAGACCGATCCGCGAAAACCCCGCACCGGCGTAGGTCTTCCCGCTCAGGTTCCGGCCCAGAAGATGGCGTTGAAGAAATTCGACCTCGTCAGCGACCACCGCCTCGTGAGGCGGCCCATCGTAAATATCGAAATGATCGATGCCCGGATAAATGCGGAGTTCACCTCTCGAGAGCCCCGCGCGCCGCCTCGATTGCAGGCCCCGGCTTGTCAACCTGATCGTCTGCGGCGACGCAAACCAGCCAGGGGCAATGAAGCGAGGCGCTGTGTTGGATCGGCCTATTGGTGGACCCAGAAGCCACGCCGCCGAGACGCGGTTCCGCCCCGAAGACACGATGTTGGACTACTTCGCCTTGCCCGACTGGGACTGCTGAGGCTCATGCGGGAGTTGATCCAGCGTCACGTTCAATGAGCTTTGGTTCCCGGCGCGAACCATCGCGAGCTGAACTGTAGAGCCGGGCGCCATCGCGTGAACCTTCTTCGTCAATTCGGTGGCGCTCTTGATCGACTCTCCGTCCACGGACGTAACTACGTCGCCGCTTCGCAAACCGGCCTTCGCCGCGGGACCATTCTGTTGAACGTTGGCGACGATCGCACCATGAAGATTGTCGGCACCGAGACTATCGGCAATCTCGGGAGTCACTGATTGGACTTCGGCACCCATCGACCCCCGCGTTACGGTACCTTTTTCCTTCAATTGGGGGATCACTGATCGGACGGTGTCGGCAGGGATCGCGAAGGCAACCCCGGACCATCCACCGGACAGCGAGAAGATCATGCTGTTCACACCGATGACATCGCCGTTGGTGTTAAGGCTTGGTCCGCCGGAATCTCCGCTGTTGATCGGTGCATCGATCTGAAGGAAACCCTCGCTCGGACCATTCTCGATTTCGCGTTCGCGAGCCGAGATAATCCCCGCCGTGACCGTACCTCCAAGCCCGAATGGATTGCCAACGGTGAGCACCCAGTCGCCGACGCGTGGCGATTGTTCCGCTATTTTCACGTAGCCAAAGTCCGTTCGTCCTTCAACCTTGATCAAGGCAAGGTCGCTGAGTGAATCCCGTCCTACCACCTTTGCTGAGTAGGTCTTCTTGTCGCTCGTGAGAATCGCAGCCGTGTCGTTGTCCCTCACGACGTGGCTGTTGGTCACGGCGTAGCCGTCCGGAGAGATGAAAAATCCTGATCCCATCGCGATCGATTGGCGCGCATTCGAGCCATTTCTCGGGTCCAGGCCATTCGGTCCAGGAGATCCCTTGCCGGGATGGTCTTCGGGAGCGTCCTCGTCGGGTACATCGTCGAACGGTGGGGCTGGCATCAGTTGCCTGGATCCGGCAGATCGAGAGATGACGCCGATAACAGCGGGTTGAACTCTCTCAGCGACGTCGGCAAGGCTATTTGGCCCATTGGGCGGCGCGACATCTCGAATTAAGTGAATCGCGCCCTCAGGGCTGACTGCGGGATTGGAGCCGTGGTGCGTGGAGATCGGCTGGGCAACGGCCGCGCTGATTGTCGCTAGTGCCGCCACGGCCGCGCCGCAATTGGCCGTTGCTCGATGGTAACGCAAGTTCAGCGCTCGAAACGCTATTTCGACTTTCATTCGTGTTCCCATTGTGTGTGGCACCTGTCTCGCCGGCCGCGCTTCGAAGCTTGCCACCAAGATGTTGGTCCGGGCCGAACGTCCAAACGGCAATTCTTCTTGTGTGTCGACTTGTGTGTCGACAGCCACGGCCCGGCCGGTGGCTTGTCGCGATCGAGGGCGGCAGGACGTTGCATGTGGTGCTTGGTCATGATCTGCGCCGCAGCTTGAGCGTCTTCAAGCAAAAGCCAGCCCCTCCGTCATGACCACGCGAACCGTGGTATTCCCAACAAGAAGTCGGCGTAAAGGTTTCCATGGGCCGTTGGGAACAGTCCATCGCGGCCCGAGTTTCCGATGGACCGAGCGGCTCGCCGGTTCCGCTTGCTTGACTTTTACAGTCTCGGCCGGTCCATCGCCGCCGTGATCGATTATCTTGAGAAGGTTGATCCTGTACGCGCCCGTGCGGCGCGGCAACGCTACGGCTGTCTGACTCCCTGGCAGTCCGACCCGGCCGCCTTTCTCGCCGGTCGCGCCGATTGCGAGAATGCGGTTGCCGAGCAGTTGCGCGAGTTCCTGGAGAAGCGGCTTGCCGATGGTGTAGCGGAAGGGGAGGCATTTCTTCAATGCGACGCAGAACGCACGCATCGTACGCGCGGCGGAGCGTTATTTATCGCATCATGTACCGTGGCTCGACGGAGTCCTGAAATTTGCGTGATCGCATCTCCAAACGGCGCGGCGTGTTTCCTTCGCCGCTCGAACCATTGGATTGTCGAAAGGCGAGTCGCGTGTCAGGCGCCGCTCGCGAGCAATGATGGGAGATCGGGTGTCAGCCATTCTCAGTTGGGGGCGCATCTTATCGTGTCAATTGGGGGAAGCTGCCGGACGGCCGGCAGCTTCCGACGTCGCCTCCGTCGCGGCCGACAGCAAGGACCAGATCTACGTCTTCAACCGCGGCGCCCATCCGATGGTGGTGTACCAGCGTGAATAACTCCGACTCGGCGTCGACTTCTGACGCATCTGCCGCGCGACTTTTCCATGTCAGCCCTCGTCATTCCCGTCCCAGCAGCGAAAGCCTGAGTTGGCACCGTAAGCGGCGGAATTCACAGATATCCACTCCGCGCCAACTCGCGGTTAGTTGCCACCCCGCACGGCGTAGGCCCAGCCTATGTGGAACGTGATTCGAGAAAATGATGAATCTGGAGCAGTTCAAGGACAGGTCCATTGATGAGCTGTGGGACCTCCACAGCGTCGTCGAAGCTATTCTTGCGGCGAGGCTCATTGCCAAGAAGGACGAACTTGAAAAGCGTTTGGGATTGCTCCACACGAAATCCCCGATCGGCCGTCAGTCAGAGCATTGATCTGCCGAAGGCTGCAATATCGGATTAGATCGGCGCTTGGACAACGGCGGCGCGCTCGTCGCAAGATTTCACACAGTGGCATGGCTGACATGATAATCGCCGAATCCGACCGGATAGGCAAAATTAAATAATTAAATGTGTAATAAAAGCCAAAAATAATATGGAATAATAATTTAATTTGGGTTACGATGAGCCAATTGTGCCGGACGAACGCACAAGGATCTCGGAAGAGACGACTCCAGCATTCCGCTTTAGCCCCAGGATGCAGGAGCCGTTTCTCCGAGTACTCGGGTGAGAAGAATCGGATTGAGCGTTCCCCCGGGCGCTGGACAAGATGCGAAGACAAAATTCTTTAGAAGCTGGTGGACACTGAGCGTCACCGGGCTTTATCGCCCAGACCTTGAACCTAACCGGAAATGAGTTGAAGAGGCGAGGCTATCTCCTCGATTGCCGCTGGCCATGCAGAAGCAGATCGCAATTGCCCTTTGGTCGTTGGCCGCCGCATGCGTGCTGGCTTTCATATTCGCGGCGATCGTCTCAGGCCGCGAGTTCCGTAGCGCCCATAAACGTGCGAGCATGGGAACAATCCTAGTTTCAAGCTTGCTCAGCGTAACGTGTGATGCGTGCACCGATCGGGATTATTGAAGTCCCGGCGGCAAGCTCCAGCTAGAGTTGGGTAATACTTTTCAAGCTCGATTTATGGTGGTAACGATCGGATGCAAGTTCGTTTGAACTTTCGTCATAATAAATCTGAGGCTCATTTAAATCGATAACCTTAAACCCTGATCCGATCGCAAGCTCAGGGCGAACGCAACGACCTTCAGTTGTTGGGCCTAGTTCTCCAGCCGTACTCCTGATGCTGGATCGTTGTGGCAATATCGACATCTTTGCCGGCCGACAGGCGCCAAGCTGCTACCCCGAAGCACAAGGTCAGGGTCAGGGCGAGGGCGAGCAGAAGCATGGAGAGGAAATGGCTCACGCGTGTGTCCCCGCAAGATCTGAAACTAACAGCAAGAACGAGCACAGAGGCGCGATTCGGAAAATGCAGGCGATCTGACCCATCGGCCGTTTTTCCCAATCCAGACACTGCGCCAAAAGCGCTCACGATTGGGACGTGCGCAACAACCGTCCGCCAAGCGGGTAAGTTGGACGATAGGGTCAATGACCAGTATGAGGATACCTCATGCCCGCGAGGGCCCCTGAGATGGCCCAGACGACTGCTTTTCGGATTTGACCCACAAAAACAACGAAAGATCGATTGCAAACAACTGTTGGCGGCACATGCCGCCGGCCGACGCGGCGGAAACCAGAGGTTCGCCGCTTCATGTTGGAGAGCCTCGCCTTAAGGAAGACAAGCGACGATCGCGAGAACTACATCGGCGGCGAGGTCACCCGAATACATCGACAAGAGCAACTCGGCGCCAAGCACAACTGCAATTGCTTTGAGCGTGATCATTTTGAAACTCCCTCGCCAACAGAGGGGAAGCTAGACCCGCACGGTTTCCGGACTGCTTCGGGGAGGCAGTAAATGATTTCGTTCACCAACCCGTTATCTGCGACGGCCTCGTATCTGGAGGCTGACGATGGGAGCACCAGCGAGCCTTCAATCCAAAAACACCAAGCCTTGTTTGTCCCACGGCCGCCCCCGGGGCACGTTCGGGGATATTTTTTAACAAGGATCTGCTGACCGCGCAGTGTGAAATAGGTTATTTCCACAACCACAAAATGAGGCTAATATGGCTGAATTAACTGGTAAACTCATGTTGTTGTTATATATTGTGAGGGGCCGATGGATGTTCATAGTGCGCGTCTCCAGCGTGTTTCTTCGGAAGGCCGAAAGCTGAAAGATATAATGCAGGAGATCCAGCGGCTACGCAGACTTATCAACCTTGCAGAGGCCGAAGTGAGAAGCAGGCAGCAGAACAGCCGGCCCACAAAAAGGAACAACCTCAGGCTCGTTATGGATACAAGCGTCGCAACGAGCGCCAATTCTCACTGATCTCACTGACCTCTTTTCGAGGAGGACTCCGATGAGACTAGCTCTGCCTTATACCGGCTTTGCGGTTTGTCTCGCAGTCGCAGCCTGGCTTACCTTCGTTCACATTTTATAGGACGATCAAAGGCAGGTGCCCCGCCAAAAGCCTCGATGGGCGACCAGCCAGCAGGCTTGGCTCGCTGCCGCCGCGCACAATCACGCCGCGTAGCCGTAAGCCTTGCAGATAACCCGGTGGCTGCGGCTCGTCAGGCCATCAGTCGACGAGGGCCGGTCCCAGATTCACCTTGCCCGCTTTCATCGGTGTAGCCCTGACAGGAGGCGAGCAGGTCACGCACGCCGGTTCGCGCATCTCTCCCAACCACCGGGCGGCCGCGAGAACGCAACGAAGGTCGGGTTCTCTCTTCGGGCTCAAGCGACTTTTGGAGCAGATGAGGCTCGAGCTCGAAGAGCTGGAATCGTCAGCAGCCGATGACGAACTGGCGGCCGGGAAGTCTGCGGCTCGAAGAGCCGGACCGTGCAGTCGTTCCTGCAAAAACGTCCCGTAACCCCGTTCGCCGGTCATTTGCTGCGCGAGCGGGTCGTGATCGCTGCCCGAGCGACCGAGCTGTGGACGCTAGGAGCGGCACCTCGCCGAGCCGCTCATTGGAAATTAGCGCTGTCTGGTCGATGGGGCCTAGCAATGGCCGGAACGCCTGGTCAATGCCCGCCGGAGCGCCGGCGCCGGCCGCAAGACCTCCCTTGTACTTGAACGTCTGCTACTGTCGCTTGACCAATACAATAGCCGTTCCTGTCCAGAACTCGGCCTGCCATTCTAAGCAGCTGATGCTGAGGGGGCCTGTGATGAGCAGCGATGGTTGGGTGTACGACCGTTCGGTTGTCCTGCATCAGCGCGTTTCGGCTCTCGCCTTCGAGCTTGCAGCGCTCAACAACCTGCGGAGCCGGGTGTCGAGGGCCGAGGAGAGCAAAGCGGGAATACGCCGGCGACGCCTGATTCTCCATAGGACGCCTTGTCGTGCTGCCACCTGACAAAGGGCGAGCGGCGCGTAGAGATCAACGAAGCGCTACGCAGTGATGGGCGCGCTCGATCCTGCGGTATTCGGATTATCTCCGATTGGCGGGGGCGAGGAGCTGGCCGTGCATTGATCGACATGCTGACGAAGGGTGTCATTAGCCAAGTGCTCCCAGAACTCAGCCTCGGCGAGAAGCTTCCAGCTTCGATCAGGATAATGCGCAGAAGTCTGTCGGCACAACAACGCCATCGCGCGCAAGCGGCGTACGGTCTCCATCCACTCCTCCCATTAGTTTTCCCCACCTTATTTTCTGTTTTGCTTAGTAGCCATTATGATTATGCCAAATAATCAAGTTTAACTTCCAAGGCGGTAATTCGGAGGCCCGCAACTTGCGCTTTGCTTTCAAATCGCCTCTCGAGCGCGCAACGGCCGGACACAGTTGAAGCGACGCCTTAATAAAACGAGATAGGCAGATATCAGAAGGGACAAGTGCAACTCAGGTGGAGCGCATGATCGGCGGCAGCGCGTCGCCGGCGGTCGCGTGGCTCGAAAAGCCACTTGGAAGCCCTCGCTAGGATTGGACCCGCGTGCGGTAACTTGTCCCAGACCGGGGTCGTCGCATCCGCGACGCCGAGCCCGATCTCCGTCTTTCTCCGGAGCTTGGCGCTTCCGCCCTTCGTACTTTCTCTCGAAGCCTGACCAATTGAGCAAGTAGGCCAACGAGTGCGATGGACGTGTGACGCAGAACAGCCAAGCGGCGGCAAACCCCACTACTCACTACAGTACCCCCCAAACACGTCCTTGCTGGATCAGCGACGGAAACCTTGAGCTTGTGACGTGCCAGCATGACGTCTAGCCGAGGGATCGCGGGATCGTCAGTTCGCTTTACGACAATACGCCGAAAAATTTTTTGAACGTCTCTTCAAAAAAACTCATCAATATAAGAACTTGATGAATGCATGCGACATGACGCGTGTGAGGACGGAGCGCTCGATGGTCTAGAATCTCCTGAGGTCCGGCTCCCAGATAAGCCAGTGCATGCCGGCGGCAACGCCGCTCCAACTGAATTCAGCAAGCATGGTGCGAGATGAGACCGTCCGCCCGAATTGGCGTGATGCCACTTAGTTTGGATCCGCGTCCGTGTCGAAACACGCTACGCATCGGCACAACGGGCGGCAACGAACATTTCCACGGGCCGAACGACCGGCTCCTCGACCCATGCCTCGCGAGCGAACCAGTTGTGATTGGCACGACAGTCCGGGCAATGGGTATTGCCATAAAACACAACGCTCCGCAGGAAAGTCTCACGGTCGGACTTGATACCAGTTGGAATCACACGACCAGTTTGCGGGCATTTGACCATGACCATACCCATGTGAGCCTCCCTTGGAAATTTATTTGTTGTTGAAGCGAAGAGGACCGGCCGGCTGGAGTGCGTCGTCATCAGTGCGGGTTACTTGGGGGGCATCGCGCACCGAGGGTCGTTTGTTCGAGCAAAGGGCGGCGTGCTCGTGACGGCGCTTCTCCAACCGGCCGGATCGCTGCTTGAGCGATTCGCCGGGCTTTGGCTCGGCAGCGCGTGAGTATCGATTATGCGGTCGCACCCGAGAACCCGTTGGGCGCCATTGAAAACTGGCCCGGCTGAACGGATGCGGAATTGTGTCTCGCGACGAAAACGACCACGTCGCCCGTGATGGACCAATCGCCTAACTCGATCACTGGCTTCGCTCCCACGCTCGTCTACGAGGCAAATATTCGCTATCGGATTTTAATGTGCAAACTAAATTCGGCGCTGTCGGTCTGGTTTGCGACTCTTGTCCGGATTTATTTGTGTCGTCGTTCGTACGGGAAGCAAGGCAATTGAAGGCGTCAGGCTCAACAGCGCCGCCGCGCCCTTGTTCGACGGCTTCCGTTCCCTCTATCGCTACGATGCAATGTGCTTCTTTGTCTTTGAATGGTCGCGTCCGGTTCGAATGCGAAACAAATTTTTATTATATGGTAAAGATATAATTGCGTTGTTAATTGCTGCCGATGGCGTAAGCTAATTCTTCAAATTCTTCGGTCGGAGGAGACGATGTGGGAATCAATTCATAAGCACAACTCCGCCTCGGCTGCGCAGCAATTGGCCCAAATGCGCGAGGAATTAGCGAGTATCGGCGAAAAGGAGCGCGTTCTAAGAGAGCGGAGTGCCGATCGAGAAGTTTACCGGTATTTGCTGGAAGCTCACCGGTTGATCGCGCGGACGAGCTTTCTCGAGCAACAAGTGTTGAATATTTCTCCACCTGCGGCGGGCGAGGGCAGTCAGCTGGCGGCGTGACTGGGGTCACATTGTCATTTTGAAGCGAAGCGCAGCCGGGGAGGTGCACCCGCGCCGGATGAGGACTTGCAGCGCGTAGTGGTCTGAATTTTCTGGGCAACAGCAGTTCGTTTGATCGCGATGAATAATGCATCTCAGGAAGTTGCCGCCGCCGCGTCGAGACCGCGGCGAGACAGATATTGTTCATATTGGCTGGAGCCGTGCTGGAAAAATCATCGGTAGAGATGGCGTTGAGACCGGCCGCGGGTGCAGTCTTCGCGCTGCTGGACGGTCGATCAGTGCTTTTCAGCGAGACAAGTCAAAAGATCTATGAGCTGGACCAGGTGGGGGCATTCATTTGGTGCAAGTTGGCACAAGGCGCTTCTTTGGAAGACGTCCATCGGGAACTCGGCCAGCTAGGCTTTGATGAGCACGCAGCGCGCCAGTTCACGCGGCAGGTCATGAACATCTGGATCGATCGAGGGTTGCTCGACATCGACTGGCGAATGCCGGCCAATTGTGCCTTCTCAGCGGATCTGGGGCGGCGCAGGATCAGTGTCCGGGCCGCAAATTGGGACCTCCTGCAACAGTTGATTTCGCTATTTTGCGCTCTGGACGACAGCTCCGGCGAAGACGATATCGTGATCGAGGCAATGGTGCTGGACGATCAGGTGTTCTTCCGTGGGAATGATGCTAGGGTCCACAGGTGTGAAGCCGGTGCCGTGGCACCGGCAATCAAAGCTCACATCACCGAGCGACTTATCCGAAGCGATCGTTGGGTTTTCGCGCTCCACGCCGCTTCTCTTGCGAAGTGCGGTACGGGCCTGCTGCTATGCGGCCAACCGGGAGCCGGAAAATCGACTCTCACAGTGCGGCTGGTGAACGCTGGATTTCAGTATGCCGGTGATGATGTTGCGCTGATCGGGGCTGACGGAACGATCTGCGGAATCCCATTTGCCCTCACCCTCAAGGAGGGGTCGTGGGAGGTCCTGTCGCGACTATATGGCGATTGGAACGACGTGACGCATTGCCGGCCCGATGGCGCTCAGGTGCGGTATTTGCCAATTCCGGACGCGCACAACGGATGCCTTTCCGCCAGCTGGATCGTCTTTCTGAACCGGGTTGCAAGCGGTCCCGTCGAGCTGACCCCGCTGGATCAGCTTGGTTCGATGAAGCGGCTCATTGAGGGGGCATTTGCCGCGGACGGGAGACTTTCGCAGGCCGGCTTTTTCGCTTTGAAGCGTATTGTTGCGGGCGCGCGATCGTTCCAACTTACCTATTCCGAGTCGGCTGAGGCTCGGGGGCTGCTGATGGACCTGTGCAATGGCAAGGCATAAGCGGCGCTGACGAGCGTTGGCAATTGCTTCGCGGTCCGGACCCCCGTCCAGGTCGGCAGATCGCTTTCCATATCCGCAGGGCCAAACATCTCAGACAACCGAAGACATCTCTGCAGCTGCGCAGAGCTAGGAGTGTCCTCGACCACCAGCATTCCGATCGGACGATTCGCCGTTCTCGCGAATTCTGAACTCTTCGAGCGTGTGCCCTGATTGGAGCGCCGCAACCAGCCAGCGAGGCTGTTTACCGCGTCCCGACCAAGTCTCCGTCGGCTGGAGTGGATTGAAGTATTTCGGCACCACCTTCGGGTATTTGCGGCGCGGCGGCTGGCCCGTTCCCGTCTCGGCGGCGCCGCTTTCAGCTGCGGCGAACTGCTCAGGCTGGTTGAGCTGCGCAAGGCGTTTTTCGAGTTCCCGCTTCTCGGCCGTGATCTTTTCGGCAAGTATCTTTGTTAGCTCCTCGTGGAGGAGCCAAAGTTCTTCAAAGTCCATGGCTTCGAGATCTTGCCGATGCAGCATTCTCGTCACCGTTTACCTGACCCCTGATCCATCATCCTCACCTTGCGAGTATCGTTATTCGAGCGGCGAATGAAACGATGGACCAAGGTCAGCGCTTCAATTGACGCAGCAATAAATAAATAGTATATTATTTAATAATTATTGCGAGGATTATTTTATTAATTGGCTCGACGAGTGAGCAAAAAGTGGCGGTAGGGCACAAGAGCAAAATGAATATTGTCGATTACCCTCTCAGACGCCTCGAGAGTTCGATCAGCCGGTTTATCGCTCCCTCGGCTGCATTGACGGACGTCCGGGCTTTGAAGGAGCAAATTGAACTTCGACGGCGCGCGCTTAGCGACATCGAGGCCATTCGCTTCCAGCTGCAGCTGACGGAAGGGCGCATCATAAGAAGTTTTCCCAGAAGGGGGAAAAGCCGCCTCGCCCGCCGCGCACATTCGCTGAGATTGCGGCGTGGCAGATTACCCTTGCGGCCCGTCTAATTCATTCCTTCATTCTTAGAATCGTCCCTTGCCTGCGGACGCGGCTCCACGTATGGCGACGCTATGTCCCTTCCCCGCGATTAAATTGTGCGGATAGTTTATTTTTCCGTCTTGATTAGCGCCGGTTACTTAGTTAAGTGGGGCACGCATTTCGGTTCGGTTCCATACATTTTTTTTGGAAAACTGACACTCGGACTTGATTAATCAACCGGGGCGGTATCAAATGGGCGCAACTACAGGATGCTCGCATGACGACTAAGAAGCTTGAACTAGAAGCAATGTCCCTCGACGATCTTTGGTCGCTTCATGAGGAAATTAGCGGGATTTTATCAGCCCGGATTAAGGCTGAAAAGCAGGAACTAGAGAAGCGGCTGGCGGTGCTCGGGGGCGGTATGGGCACTTTTGCCAATTCCTCGGCGGGACCCGAAATTTCGTCGACCGGAAAGCCCAGACGCAAATATCCGCGAGTGCTCCCGAAATACCGCAATCCTCAGACGTCCGAAACCTGGTCGGGTCGGGGGAAGCGGCCACGATGGCTGGTTGCAGCTATTAAGTCGGGCCGCAAAATCGAGGAGTTCCGCTTGGGCGAAACAAATTCGAGGGTCCGACAGCGGGCGTGATTTGATCCGATCGCAGCATCCAGTCTCGCGCGGCTGAAAAGTGATTGCCGGCGGGCCGCCATAAGTGATGCAACTCAACAGGCATTGCGGCCCCGCAATACCTCAAGAGGAGTCCGAAGCAGGATCTCAAGATCAAGCCGAAGACTCCAATTGTCGACGTACCAAAGATCGTACTCCACACGTCTCTCAACCATGGTCGCTGTAGGCGTTGGTCCACGGCAGCCATGGATTTGAGCCCATCCGGTCAATCCGGGTCTCACTCGGCGCCGGAAGGCATACTTCCGGACGAGCTTGTCGAACTGTCCGTCGTGGGCCACGGCATGGGGGCGTGGGCCTACCAGTGACATGCTGCCGTCGAGAACATTCAACAGCTGCGGCAGCTCGTCGAAGCTCGTTCGCCGCAGCCATCTGCCGACCCTGGTGATGCGCGGGTCAAGAGGCGTTGCCTGAACGACGACGGGTCCATTCTCAAGCACATGCATCGTCCGAAACTTTCGGATAGAAAATATTCGGCCATTGAAGCCGCATCTTTGTTGCTTGAAGAGGATCGGACCGGGAGAATCTAGTCTGATCGCGACCGCAGCTATCGCGAGCAATGGTGCAAAGACTGTCAACGCGAGTCCCGCACCGATAATATCAACTATTCGCTTGCTTGCGCGCTCGATTGCGGTGAGGGGGCCGGGCTGGATCTCTACGCAAGCGGCACTTCCCAAGCTCCTCGTCGGATGTCGAAGCAGTTCGGATGCAGCACCAACCGGGACGAACACGATAGGGAAAGGCAGCACCCTCAGGTCGGAGATAAAAGCACGAAGGTCGGCCCATCGTTCGGGATTGGCCTCCAGCACGATTTTATCGACCTCGGAATTACGAATATGTTCGATCACGCGGGAGCTGAGCCGTTTTCTGGAACCAGGGTCCGAGCCCATCGCGGGCAAACCAAAGCGGCCCTTAACGCGATAGCCGAGGAGCGCGAGCGTCTCCGACAGGCCGGCATGAGCCGAGGGCGGCTGATCGGTGATCAGGACGAGATTCGTCCGAGCGAACCTCCTGCCACTGAAGCATTTTATCAGCAGTATCCTGGCAACGCACCGTTGCGCAATCAAAGATGCCAGTCCAAGTGCCGCAAACAGGAGGCCGGCACCTCGGAAGAACTGGGGATTGTCATCGAGCATCTCCACAGCGGCGGCCAGGACGTGCAACAAGATCCACGTGAGGCAAATGGCGCGAACTTGGCTTCGGAGTACGAGGAGCTCGGTTGGCCGATACAGTCCCCTGCCTTTCAGAATGTAGACAAAAGATACTGATGCTGCTGCCGCGTAGGCGCATGCCTGGGCTAGGCCGGCTGGTGCCGGGCTGCCGGGCGAAAGAAGCACGGAAAGGAAGCCGGCGAATAAAATGGTCGCGATATCGGCGCAGATCGCTACAAATTCGACAGAGTCGTACCGGACGGGCCATTTGCCTTCATCAGCAATGGACGATTGTGAGCTGACGAGAGTTAGATCGCTCTCATGGTCGCCGATATGCCGGTTGATAAAATTCATGGCTAATCAACAAGGAACGCAGGCGGTTAATAATTAATATACTATAAATTTAAATATATTAATCAACCTGAATTCGTCGCAGATTCGATAAATTTAATTGGAGCCCGTCAAACGCGTCGCGATATCAATCAGGGACTGATCTGGGTGCGATCGGGCATACTGCTGAAAAACGGTTATGGGCCTCGCGAGCGCAACTTCTGAACGTAACCTGGGTCGAGCTCCGAAATCGAGCTCTCGGCAAACGCCCTGCCGTCCGCTGATGCCGACTGGTATGCGGTGGCGATGGCTGGCCGGAGTGCGGTCCGGCCGGTAATGGCAACTTTAAGGTCGCGTCGGATAAGATCCCGAAGCTCGGGCTCCTTGATCGCAGCATCAGTGCCGAGAGCGACGGATAGCCGTAGTGGAATAAGATCCAGCGCGTTTGGTGCAGTATAGTAGGACATCTTAAGTAAGCTTGTCGTATCATAAGTCGCCGCGTGCTGCTTTGAAAGCGCCGCAAGCATGAGCCAAACGTCGCCTCGAAGGGGTGAGTATTCCAGCACTGAAGAAAAAGCATTCAAGTCCGCGGACCGCCCGGTGTTCTGCGGGTCCGTAGCCTTGTCAGACTTAAGGCGCACAGTTGCAGTGAAGCCTGAGGTCGCCGCGGCATTCTCGCGCGTGGATTGGAGCGCTGCGGCCCAGGCTTCGTTCGAACCGGCAACCGCTGCAGCTGAGAGGCGATCTCCAAAAGGCCAGCTTTGCGAGACCATCCAAGCCGCTTGCGCACCTAACAGCAATCCGATCACTGTCAGAGCAATGCGCGTCACAGGCCATGGGGAAGCGAAGGTGATTGAAGGAATTCGTCGCGCTGCCGTGGTTCGGTCGCTGGCTTCCTGCGTAAGCTGCCGCAACTCGATGGACTCCACGTCGCGGGCTGTATCGGACAGGCTCTGAGCAAAAGCCAGGCCGTAGACTGCCGCCACCAATAGTGATGCCCATAAATCGAAAAGGCTATTTTCGGCAAAGGCCAGTATTGTCAACGATACGGAAGCGCCTGCGCCGACCGCCGGGTATAAGTAAGCATGATTGCGAGACAGGGCGCGCCCGAACAAGATGCAGGCGCTGATGACGGCGGCTATCAACAGGCCGCAGAGGAACGTACGTCCCATCTCGACCGCGACCGCGGCGGCAGCGGTCGGCCGTTCGCGCATTGCGAGCATGCCAACGTCCCCATAAATCGGCAGAAGCGCAACAAACGTACCCGCACCGGTTCCAATCGGGTGAGTGTCCTGTAGCATCCGCTCAGTCGCTGCCCGAGTTTGCGTCGACAAGGCAATCGTCAGGTCAGCATTCCGATTAACCGGAACGAAGGTGAAGCCGGCGACGAACAACATGGCGGCAGTCGCGAGAACACCAGCTCTGCCCCACAGGCCAAAGAACCATTTGCGAATAGCGACCACCGTGAGGATGGTTGTCGCTCCGAGCAGAGCGGCAATCAGCGCGGTCGAACCGCTACAAAGCGCGATCGCTGCAACGGAGACGATCAATGATAGAATTGCGCAGCTAAGAATGGCGAGCGGTCCTGTCGGCGAGCGAGGGGACCGTCTAGGTCGCCGCAGCCGGTCGACCGCACGGATAGCCATTGCAGTGGAGAGAAGGACACCAAGTGCCGCCACGGTCGAGCCGGTCCAAACTTGTTCGGCGGGCCAGGAGCCACTCAGGTTGTTGTTTCTCCATACCGAAAATATGGAGCTGACGGCGGTGATCGATACAAGGATATAGAGGACCTGCGCCGCCCGATGTTTGTCCAGAGTAACGAGTGCGGTGACGAGGGCCGCAGCGATGACAAGGTTGTAATGTGAAAGCGCCAGTATCGTCTCGCGTACATCAACCGAGAACCTCTCTGCGAGAGGTTGGTCCAGGGCTGCCGACGCTGTCGCCCAGATCTGATTTCCGAGGCCGTGGAGCGGGATCGGAATCAACTGCAAGACGATCCAAAGCACGGGTGCGGCGAGAGCCAGAATGAACAGGGGCCGCAGAAGCTTCGCGAAGCAGGCGAGGGTCGACGAGGTGGAGAAGAGGCCGACGGTCAGTATAGCGGCCGCAAGAATGCCCGATAGCACACCTGAAGCCCTTAGGTTCTCGGCCACAGCAAAAGCTGCAGAAATGGCCGCAGGCACAGCGAGCATTGTAGACTGGACAACCATTTTACACCATCTCTGACTCTGACCCGCTTAAATCGGAGAGCATATTGCAGAAGGCGCTGGCTCCATCGTTAGGTCCGACGTATGTCAGAGAAAATCGTCCTAAGAGTCAGACAAGCCATATCTAATGTAGTGGCTGTCATCGTAGTAATCACTTCGGTGAGCGTCGTACCGTGCCATTGCCCTTATATCAGTCTTGTTAAGGACCACGCCGATCAAGGAATCGCAGATGGTCGGCGCAGTATGCAGGGCATGCTGAACCACATCGATTTTCGTCCGCCCCCATTCGACAACGAGAACGTAGCAGTCGATCAACGGCGCGGTGACGCGCACATCCACCAGAGGCGAGAGTGGAGGGAAGTCCACAATGACGTAGTCATAGGTCTGCCGCAAACGATCGAATAGCTTGCTTATGTTTTCGGCAGAAAGGATCTCGCTCGTGTGAAGCAGGGGCCCACGGCGGACGGCGGGCAAGAATGCGAGATTGGTTCTGGGATCGTGCCAGAGCGCTTCTTCGAGGGAACGCTTGCCGTTTACGACCTCGAGTAAGCCGAAAGAGGCGTTTGGAGCCA
Organism: Bradyrhizobium genosp. SA-3; assembly: GCF_004212635.1. Classification (GTDB taxonomy): domain Bacteria; phylum Pseudomonadota; class Alphaproteobacteria; order Rhizobiales; family Xanthobacteraceae; genus Bradyrhizobium. Next base: position 36,197 of record NZ_PSRT01000005.1, read on the forward strand.
TAGCAGCAGAAAGTGAGGGGTTTCTGAGGTCGCAATCGACTACAATGGCCCGCTTGCCGCTATGTGCGATGAGGTGAGCCAGAGAGGCTGCAATCGTCGTCTTGCCCTCATTTGGCAGAGCCGACGTGATTCCGATCACCTGGTTGGAGGCCTTCGCGGGGGTGTGGTCTATAGCAAGCTTGATCGAACGGATGGCTTCCGTGAAGCGCGAGAGCGGCATCCCGATAACGGCCCGGTGAAGCGTCGGCACGTTTGACATCGTGCGTGATCGCAGATCTTCATCCAGTTGCTGGGATCGGACGGTCGACTTCTGCGCCTTCGGAGACGACAGCAAGGGGACCAGCGACAAGCACGGTAGCTCCAGTGCGGCCTCTATCTGTGAAGAGGTACGAAAAACTCTGTCCACGACATCTCTCAGAAGCGCCAAGCCGATCCCGAGTGCGAGTCCAGCGGCTAGGCCGAAGCCCAACACCAACTTTGCCTTCGGCTTGCTCTTGCGCTCTGGCGGGGAGGCGGGAAAGATCACCCGTGTTTCCGAAATCGGAAATGTTTCCTGCTGAGTCGCCCCCATGGAGTGCTGCAGAAACGCCTCATGCATGGCGCGCAGACTTTTCGCTCGGCTCTCCAGCTCGCGTATGGTTAGTTCTGCGGAGTTCGTCAGGCGCGATTGCGAGACGGCTCGAGCAAGTTGCTTCTCGAGTTCCTGCTGGCGCTGCTGAGCGGCTTCCAATTCGTTTCTGCTGGTTTCGGCGAGCCTCTTGACCTCCTCGAGGATCGATGTGCGAATGTCACGTATCCGGGTCCGCAGGTTGACAACCGCCAAATGGTCGCGGCCGAACCGGGCTGACCAATCGGCTTCGCGACGTGACAACTCGAGATATTGCTGGCGAAGCGTATTGATAATCGCACTCTGGAGGATATCGGCGCTCGCCGCGTCAGGAGTGCTGATGGAGGATGAGCCAGCTGCATTGGCGCGCAGGGCCGCTTCGTAGCGGTTGAACTTGACCTGTGCATCGGAGGTCTGGGTTCGGGCGGCGACCAATCGGGCGTTGAGATCGTTGACGGGCTGTTCGTCAATCGATTTTCCGCCGGTCGAGACGATGTTGTTCTGGGACTTATATGCGCTCACGGCGCGTTCGGCCGTCAGTGCTTGCTCATTGAGGTTATGGAGGCGTTCCTGCAACCAACTGGCTGCCGTTCGCGTGGCCTCGAATTTCGCATTCATCTGGTCGTTGATGTACGCATTAGCCACGGCGTTAGCGATCTCCGCCGCGCGTTCCGCGTTGCTCGAACTGTAGCTGACCTCGATGATCTTGCTAAATCCGATCCTGTACGCTGAGAGCCTGTCCAACAGCGCGTCGATCGCGCCCTCGTTGGGCGTATCAGCCTTCGAAGCGTGCGCCGGCTGCTGGCCGGGGTTTCGAATGCGATGCAGTAGCGAGCTAAAGGACCACCGTGAACCGGTAAGGTCTGGATCGTTGGCGAGTTCCAGCTGTGTTATGACCGCCGCTGCAATTCCCCGCGACCTTATCATCTGTAGTTGCGTTTCGATCTGGGCCGCGTCGACGACGGGCTCCGGAACAAGCGACTGTTGCTGAACGAATTGAGCTCGAGGATTGGACAGTAGGATTTGTACTTGCGCCGTGTAGGTGGGAGGAGCGAACCGCAGGTAGAACATCGCGGCAGCGAGTGCGAGAGCCGCGGTGACCACGATCATAAGATATCGACGTCTTACAAAGCCGACCGCGAACTTGACGAGATCGCCGATTCCCCCGCCGCTGATTTGGCTCGACTGGGCCTGCTCACCCAGAGGCAAGCGCGTTCTGTCGGTCTGTAGAAGATTGCTCTGGAGCATCGGGTACCTGTCTGGGTCGGGAGCATGTCGGATTGGTCGCCCGCATGCGAGCGTCGAGTATATGATTTATTAATTGAATATACCGCAAAAAATATGATTGCCAAATTAAATGTTATTCGAGTATTAATTGGGCGATTGTTACGGGAGAGCATTTCTTCACGATTTGCACGCCGCGGTTGTTCGGGCGGTAGTCCGTGATTGAAATTAAATGAGATATGAATTCTGGTGGTTAAAGGATAGCTCGGCGGGACCATGGTGATGGTGAAAAGCTTGTCGGGTCTCCCCTATTATTCCACGACGGTCGAACGCTTGAATGGGCCGCGTTTCTGCTGGCATGGCGAGGCGCTGCGAGTCCGGCTCGATGCCTTCTGGCAGGACTGAGCACCACGTACCGGAGGACGTTTCTATGCTGGAAGTACGGTCTTTAGGGATCCCGGATATTAAGATGATTCACACGGATCGAGTATCCGACGCCCGGGGGTACTTCTGTGAGACGTTCCGGCGATCGGCGTTCGCAGAGAGAGGGATTCTCGTCGATTTCGTTCAGGACAATCAATCCAGGTCAGATAAGGTCGGGACAGTCCGGGGCTTGCACTTCCAGCGACCGCCGTTCGCCCAGGCGAAGCTCATCCGGGTGCTAAGCGGCGCCATTCTCGATGTCGTCGTCGATCTTCGGCGTTCGTCGGCGACCTTCGGAAAGCATATAGCTGTCAAGCTGGATAGCCAAACGGGGGAACAACTGCTTGTCCCGAAAGGCTTTGCGCACGGTTTCTGCACGCTGCAACCTGAGACCGTCGTGTTCTACAAGGTCGACCAGGTCTACGCTCCAAGCCATGACGGAGGGCTCTATTGGGCCGATCCGGCACTGGCGATCGAGTGGCCGGTGACAACAGCCGACGCCCAAGTGTCGCCAAAGGACAGGTCCCTGCCCAAGCTGGACCAGCTTACGGCCGTTTTCGAGTGACGGAGAGCGGTCAGATGCGCGTTCTGGTGACAGGGGGAGCGGGATTTATCGGCTCTGCGGTGTGCCGCAGCTTGCTGCTGCAGAGGGGCGCCGCAGTGATCAATGTCGACAAGCTGACTTATGCGGCCAACTTAGCCTCATTAGCGCCCATCCAGGGGCTACAGTCGTATTTGTTCGAGCAGCAGGACATCTGCGACCGCGAGGCCATGGATTTCGTGTTCAGCAGCTACCAGCCTGACGCGATCATTCACCTCGCGGCCGAGAGTCACGTCGACCGCTCGATCACCGGCTCGGCGGCTTTCATTGCCACGAACATTGTGGGCACCTACACGTTATTGGAAGCAGCCAGAAAATATTATGAGGGCCTCTCGGTACCACGACGAAAGCGGTTTCGTTTCGTTCACGTCTCGACAGATGAGGTTTACGGGTCACTCGGACCCGCTGACTACTTCCGGGAAGAAACGCCTTACCGGCCGAGTTCGCCCTATTCGGCGAGCAAGGCAGCCTCGGATCATCTCGCGCTTGCCTGGTTCAAGACCTATGGCCTACCGGTCATTGTGTCGAATTGCTCGAACAACTACGGGCCGTTTCAATTTCCAGAAAAACTCATCCCTTTGACGATTCTCAATGCGATCGAGCGCAAGCCGCTGCCGGTGTATGGCAACGGCCGAAACGTCCGCGACTGGCTGCATGTTGAAGATCATGCGGCAGGTTTGATCACGCTTCTGTTGGAAGGCAAGCCCGGCGAGAAGTACAATTTCGGCGGCGATAGCGAACGTTCCAACCTCGAGGTGGTCACCCAAATCTGCGACGTCGTCGACAGACTGCATCCCGGTCCGGCAACGAGACGATCGATGATTACTTTTGTGCCAGATCGTCCCGGACACGATGTCCGCTACGCGATTGACGCGTCGAAAGCTCACCGAGAGCTCGGCTGGCGGCCCACAAGGACGTTCGAGCAGGGCCTGGCCGAAACCGTCGCATGGTATCTCAAGAGCCGTGCCTGGTGGGAGTATGCCCGCAGCGGGGTCTATGACGGCTCGCGTTTGGGTCTCTTCGCCACACAACATTGAGGCTGCAGATGACGGAAAAGCCCATTTTGATTGTTGGTCGCAACGGTCAGTTGGCAAGGTGTCTTCGTGACCTCGCGGCGCTGCACAGCATGCCCGTCGTCGCCCTTGGACGCAGTGAACTCAATCTGGAGGCCCATGGAGAACTCCGCCGAGCGATCGATCCGCTCGCACCGTCCATGATCATCAACGCTGCCGCTTACACGGCGGTGGACCTAGCAGAATCGGAAGTAGCCAGAGCATTCAGCATTAATCGCGACGCAGCGGCCGCGTTGGCCGATGTCGCATGGCAAATGAATATACCGTTCATCCACATCTCAACCGACTATGTCTTTGACGGCACAAAGCTGGATGCTTACGAGGAAAGCGATGTTCCTGCGCCACTGAATGTGTACGGCGCGTCGAAACTGGCTGGCGAAGCGGTGGTTCTAGCTGCTCACCCCCTGGCAACGGTAATTCGCACTTCATGGCTATATAGTTCCCATGGCAACAACTTTGTTCGGACGATGCTGCGGCTCTGTGAAGCGCAACAGAGCGTCAGGGTCGTTCAGGATCAATGCGGAAATCCAACATCCGCGTTCGATCTTGCGTCGGCGATCCTTCAGCTCTCGGGACGGCTGCTAACCCACGATCGTAGAGCCATGGCCGGCATCTTTCATCTTGCCGGACAAGGTGAGACGACTTGGCATGGGTTTGCCCAAGCGATTTTCGCCTTGCTCGCTCATCGCGGAATCCGAGTGCCGCAGCTTGAGGCGATCACGAGCGAGGAGTACCGGACCGCCGCGCGACGGCCACGGAATTCGCGCCTCGATTCATCCAAGGCCGAACGCGTCTTAGGCATTCGATTGCCGTTATGGCCTTGTTCTCTCGAAACCTGTCTCGACCAACTCGCGGAAGGTGGAATCGATGCTGAAAGGAATCGTGCTGGCTGGCGGCAGCGGAACTCGACTGTATCCAATCACGAGAGCGGTCAGCAAGCAGCTACTGCCGATCTATGACAAGCCGATGATCTACTATCCATTGTCGACGCTGATGCTGGCAGGCGTGCGCGAGATTCTCATCATAACCACGCCTTCAGATCGGTGTCAGTTCGAACGCTTGCTGGGGGACGGCAGTCAATGGGGAATTAGACTCAGTTACGCGGAACAGCCCCGACCCGCCGGTCTTGCGGATGCATTCATTGTTGGCGCCGACTTCATCGGGAGCGATCGCGTTGCGATGGTGCTTGGAGATAATATCTTCTTCGGCGACGGCCTGAGCGACTTGCTCGCAAGGGCTGCCGAGCGCGAGGAAGGTGCAACCGTTTTCGCCTACCACGTGCGGGATCCGGAGAGGTATGGCGTCGTTACATTTGATGAGGCCGACCGTCCGCTGCGAATCGAGGAAAAGCCCAAGCAGCCGAGCTCGAACTGGGCGATCACGGGTCTCTATTTCTTCGACAACAACGTCGTGCGCTACGCACGACGCGTCGAGCCGTCGTCACGCGGCGAACTCGAGATCACGGATCTGCAGATGCGCTATCTTTCGGCTAAAGCGCTCCATGTTGAGCGAATGGGGCGCGGTTTCGCCTGGCTCGATACAGGCACGGTGGAATCGCTGATCGATGCGGCGATGTTCGTGCAGACGCTCGAAAAGCGACAGGGGATGAAGGTTGCCTGTCTGGAGGAAATCGCCCTGAGGCAGGGCTTCATCGATCGCGATCAAGTCGCCACGCTGGCTAGGCCTTTGGAGAAAAGTGGCTACGGCAAGTACCTGAACGAAGTCTCGCATTTCCTTCGATAGGACCAGTCGACCGTCTCGGAGCCGGCCGCAGATTGGGGTCGCAAACTTTGCGCTGTCCAAACGGCGGCCCCTACGGGCCAATTTCCAATGGCAAGCTTTCGGGCTATTTAATCCGGCTCGCGGTATACAGCTCAGCTCGGAAATAGCAGCCGGCGTTTTCGTTATTTTCTATTTTATTTTTTGCGATTTATGATTTGATTTAAATTGAATAGTGCGATTAAACTGATTTCGCCTCGACGATGAGTATGGTAACCGATTTGATACCCTTCTTGGACTTGAAAGCACAAGCTCGGACGGTCGGATCGCAAATCGACGTTGCGATCGCGCATACCATTCGAGACGAACGGTCTACATGGAGACGTGAAGCGGGCGCTTTCGAGAAGCGCTTCGCGGATTACTGCAATGTCGCTTGCTGCTGCGCCGTTAACAGTGGCACATCGGCAATCCGTCTCGCATTGCTGGCCGCTGGAGTGGGGCCGGGCAATGAGGTGATCACGGTCTCGATGAATCTCGTCGCGGCGACGGCTGCCATTGTCAGCTGCGGTGCAACACCTGTCTTTGTGGACGTTGATCCAGTCACCTGGACGATGAACCCTGCTCTAATCGAGGCGGCGATTACGAACAAAACGAGGGCGATCCTGCCGGCCCATCTGCATGGGCTCATGGCGGACATGGATCCAATCATGTCGATTGCCCGCCGCCATGGTCTCTCTGTAATCGAGGACGCTGCGCAGGCGCATGGTGCTGTGTACAAGAGCAGGCGAGCCGGCTCGATCGGAGATTTCGGCTGCTTCAGCTTCTATCCCGACAAGAACCTCGGAGCCCATGGCGAGGCCGGAGCAGTTGTTACCGATCAGCCGGAACTTGCGCGACGCGTGTCCTTGCTTCTCGATCGGACGGAGGAGGACGAGTGCAATCATGTTGTCGCAAGGTACGATGGCCGAATGGACGAAGTGCAGGCGGCAGTACTGAACGTAAAGATGGACCACATCGAAGCCTGGACCGAGGCACGTCGATCGATCGCCGCGGAGTATGATCAGGAATTGTCTAATCTGGCACTCGCGCGTCCGCGGCCACCCAGCCACAGCCGGCATGTCTATCATATCTACGCCCTTAGGCTTCGGCATCGCGATCAGGCTCTTGCCATGCTGGGCCGCGCGGGGATCGGCGTTGGCATTCATTACCCCGTTCCGGTCCATTTACGACAGAGCTACGTAGAACTTGGATATCGCGTCGGCGATCTGCCTGTAAGTGAGAGGCTTGCGCGTGAGTTTCTGTGGCTTCCCATTTATCCCGAGCTGTTGCCGGAGCGACCCGGCATTGTTGCCTCCGAAGTGAGAAAGGTCGCGACACGAGAGGCGCGAATATTCCGAAGCAACTGGGCATTTCAGGACAAAATGCCTCAATATGGCCGATTAGCCTAGAACCAGGAGAGCGGTCAGGATGGATCTCAAGGGCAAACGCGTTCTCGTTACCGGAGGTGCCGGATTCATCGGTTCGCATATCGTAGATTTGTTGTGCGACGAAGGCTGCGTCGAGATCGTCGCGCTCGACAATATGACGTCCGGCCGACCGGAGAATCTTAAGAAGTCGCTTAATCGAGGACCCGTGCGATTGGTCCGCGGCGATTTGCGTGACGCCAAGTTGGTAGAAGCTCTTGTAAAGGGAGCCAACATCATCTTTCACCACGCTGCACCATGCAGCGCCCATTGCATGGTCGAACCGCGTCTTGCCATGGAAGTCATGGTGAACGGTACCTTCGACCTGCTTGAATTTTGCGTCAGGTATGACGTCGAGAAGTTCATCGCCGCGTCCTCCGCTTCGGTGTACGGCGCGGCGGAGGAATTTCCGACGACGGAGCATCAGAGCCCGTATGGAAACCGTACGGTCTGTGGAACAGCGAAGGTCTGCAATGAAGGCCTGCTCCGCGCCTACAACGATATGCATGGTCTCGACTATATCGCTTTGAGATATTTTGACGTGTATGGCAGCCGAATGGACGTGCATGGTCGATACGCCGAGATGTTGATCCGCTGGATGGAGGAAGTGGAGGCTGGAACGCCGCCGGTGATAGTTGGGCACGATCAGCAGACCTTGGACTTAGTGCATGTCCGTGACGCAGCACGCGCAACCATCCTTGCTGCGAAGGCAAAGGTCAGCGACGAGGTGTTCAACGTGGGGAGCGGTATCGAAACAAGCCTGGTACAGCTCGCTTCGGCCTTGGCTTCCGTTATGGGCCATGACGGCGTGCTCCCGCAAATCGCGCCCGAGCACTCGATCAATCCTGTACCGCGCCGCGTGGCGTCGACAGGGAAAATGGAACGTCTGCTAGGCTTCCAAGCCACGGTGCCGCTCGAACTTGGACTGACGGAGTTTGTGAAGTGGTGGCGCTCCGAACGAGGACTTGCGACCGCGCGGCAACGGCAGGCTCTGGCTTCATGAGTCCCCTTGCTGTGCCACAACATCCCGTGAAGAAGCCGAAGCCGTGCGTGCAGCCATCCTGGCACTGGACTTTGCGGGCTCGAGGCGGTCTCCCCGATATGAGGGCGGCATTTGACGGGACGCAGGCCGAAACACTGAAGCCGGGCAAGGTTTCGTTGATGAAAATTGAGTGCGATGGAGAATGGCAATGCGAGTTCTTGTAACAGGTCATCTTGGCTACATCGGCACGGTCTTGACGCCAATGCTGGTCGGCGCCGGTCACGAGGTGGCTGGAATGGACAGCGACATCTACTCCCGGTGTACATACGCTGCCGGCGGTAGCATTCTCGAGGTCCCGACGATTTGGAAGGACGTCAGAGACGCGGAAGTTTCGGATCTCGTTGGCTTCGACGCTGTGCTGCATCTAGCCGCGCTCTCCAACGATCCGCTTGGCAATCTGAGGCCTGAACTGACTGACCAGATCAATCATCGCGCAAGCGTTCGCATGGCCGAGATTGCGAAACATGCCGGCGTACGCCGTTTCGTGTTCGCCTCATCCTGCAGCAACTATGGAAAAGCCGGCGAGGAAATGATCGATGAGACCGCCGCGCTCAATCCGGTGACAGCCTACGGAGAATCCAAGGTTGCCTCCGAACGTGATATTTCGTCGTTGGCCGGCGACGGGTTTTGCCCGGTGTATCTGAGGCCCGCGACAGCGTACGGAGTCTCACCGCGGCTGCGCTTCGATATTGTCCTGAATAACCTTGTTGCATGGGCGTTTACGACAGGAAGAATTCACCTGAAATCGGATGGCTCGCCCTGGCGGCCGATCGTCCACATCGAGGATATTTCCCGAGCTTTCATAGCCGCATTGGAGGCGCCTGCCGAATCCGTCTTCAATGAGGCATTCAATGTCGGTCAAACTGCTCACAATTATCGAATTCGGGATCTAGCCGAGATCGTCGCGAGCGTGGTGCCGAATTCCACGGTGGAGTTTGCCGAGGATGCGAGTCCAGATGAGCGGTCCTACCGAGTGAGCTTTGAAAAGATCCGCTGCAAGTTGCCAGGGTTCCAGCCACGCTGGGACGCTCGAATGGGCGCCGAACAGCTCTACACAGTCTATCGTTCGTCAAAGTTGACTTTGGAGGAGTTCGAGGGGCCGCAATATCAACGCATCGGCCATATTCGGAAGCTGCTGGCGGAGAGAATTCTCAGTAGTGACTTGCGCCGCACGAGACTGCAGCTTGCAGCGGTGTCATGAATGGTGAGCTCACCGTAGACGAAAAGCCGGTGGGCGGGAAGCCAGCGCGGGTATACCGCCGTCGCGCCCCGCGGTTTCGCTAGGGCGGGCCCGCGCTGACTGGCTGGATTTCGGGCGGTGTCTCGGCCAGCACGACGGGTTGCCGATCGTCATGCAGAGGACGAGTCATTCGCCCAATTTGCCCACAATGTCGCGGGTAAGGCATTGCAAGGTCGCGTCCTCTTGAAAATCACCAAATGTCGGAATCTCTCGAGTAGCGGCCAGCCGAGCTTCATTAGGACTATAAGCCGAGAAGCGCTCTGGCGTTGGTGCGGCGATAGTCGTCACCTTATTGTGAGCCAAAGCCGAGAAATTTAGATTTGTTAATGACCCGACGCCAAAATCCCGACAAATGGAAATAACATTCTCCGAACCAATGTTAGCGACAAGTGCCATCCTTTTCGATTCCACCGAAATAGGGAAAGGGCGCCGCGCTGAAGAAGTTTCGAGCGATCGAGGGACTGCGAGGCTGGCTGGCGTGGACCGTAGTCTTGGCGCACCTCGCATACTGTTCGGGCTCCAATATGGGAGCACTGGGATTGCATGTCAGGTCGTTGGGCCCGCCAGCTGTTCTCGTTTTCCTCGTCGTCAGCGGCTTCGTGATCACACACGTTGTTATCGAAAAAGCGGAGCCATATCCGGTCTATCTCGTTCAGCGTTTTGCACGACTGTTTCCGTTGTTTGCCACCACCTGCTTTTTTGGTTTCTTCACCAACGATCTGCTTGCCATTTCGCTAGCTGTTCCTGGTTTTAATGATTCCGAATTCGCAAGGGTTGTTAATGGTGTCGCCGCAAGCAATCATAAGTACTTCTGGTCACACCTTCTCGCGCATCTCACGATGCTGCACGGTGCCATTTCCAATGCAGCGCTGCCGTATTCGGAGTACGCATTCAACATGCCAGCCTGGAGCATTTCGCTGGAATGGCAATTCTATCTTGTTGCGCCGCTGATAATCTGCATCATCCGAAATGAATTGTTCATCCCGTTGCTGGCCGTCGCAGTTGCGATTTGTGAATTTTGGTTCAGAAGTGTCGTCGGCACTGCTCAGCCCGGAGCCTTGCCGCTTGGAGTTAGTTACTTCGTGGTGGGAATTGTGAGCCGATTCACCTACCCGTATGTGGAAGGCCACAATTGGCTTGTCCCGGCCGTGGCTTTGGCGATGGTCCTTTTTCCGTTGCGCAGTGAACTGCGACCGTTCCTGATCTGGTTTATTGTATTTTTTGGTCTTCCGCGGAAGTGCCAGGAGCGGCCGGGACTTGCTGGCAATATATACTCCTGCGCGCTCACGAGTGCCGTGGCGCAATATTTTGGTTCGCGCTCCTACTCGATCTTTCTGTGTCACTATCCTGTCATCTCCGCGATCGTTTGGCTCCTCTTCAACTACTCTGGGACTGTTCCTGGGATGCTGCTACTTTCGTGCCTGAGCATACCCGCCACGATAATCGTTTCAGAACTCACGTATCGATACATTGAACTGCCGGGGATCAAGATGGGAAGACGCGCCGCGGCCTGGATGCAGCCGCCGATCGCGTCGGGTGTGGCTTCCCAATGAATATTCATGCGAAGATCCGCTCGCTCAGGATCAACGAGTAAGGCGGGCGAACGGACTCCTCGCGACGCGTACGCAAGCCTGCGTCACATGGCTCGGCAAACGTGGTCATCATTCAGCCCTTCAAGCCGTGAGAGCGAATGAATCATCTCGGATGATCCGTTGCTCAAGCCAAGTGTTTCCATTGAAGTGCTTGTACTGTTCTGCACGCAGCTTGTCGGCCAGACGACCCGGCGGCAGATCAACATCCGCATATGTCAGGACTGCATCCTTTTTGACTGCGTGCCGCAACTTGCAGCCCTCTACGAGACCTTCGGGAAGGTATTGCATTTGGCTCATTTCCTCGGAGTTCACGGCTTCGCCATAGGTCATGTACATCCCATAGTCATCGAGGACCTCGCCCGCCGCCAAATCACGCTTGGCGACGGCACAGACCTCGACGACCGGACCGGCGATGGGAGGGGCGACCAAATCTTTGAAAAGAAACGCACGAGCAATCGAGTTCGGCACTTCGAAATGAACGAGGTGATATGGGGTGAAGAACGAGTACAAGGGGCCTTCACCCATTTTGTACAAGCTCAAATACTTCTTTTGTTTTGGATCGGTGTGCTCGGCTAGCACGTAGACCTTGGTCAGCGGTGTGCCGACGAGATAGTCGATGATTCCGCCCAGGGCGCGGACCTCGTCTATGTCGTAGAGTGTGCCTATCTTCGTGACGTCGCCGCGGTATTCCAGCCCGCGCGACATGCCGCGCGATCTTACCTTGAAGCCGGTAGCATTGGCGACGATCGTTTGCTCGAAACTGATCTTGGATCCGTCAGCAAAGCTGGTGACCATGGCTGGGTTCTGTCCCCATTGCTCGGCAAATCCCTTCTGCGTGGTGGGGGTACGATACGGGTCCTGAAGTCCCTTGATGTTGCCGACAACGCGTGGGATCAAGCCGAGTCCCTTTACCCATCGAACCAGGTTCATTTGCACTCCCGGTTCGTCGCCATCGCATGCGGATAGGGAGCCGCCGTACTTCTTTGCATAGACCTGCAAGATCGGCCCGATAGTCGCGTCAATCTCCGCGTTCATGAGCACCACGGTTTTTTGATGCTTGAAGGCTTCCAGCGCGACGTGGGCGCCGAATTCAACCGATCCGGTTACGTCGACGATCACGTCGACCAGGTCCGATCTGGCGAGGAGGAACGCGTCCTCGGTGACCGCCGGAACGCCAGCGGCAATGGCTCTGTCTAGCTGTCCTTGGTTGTCCGCGTAAACCACGTCGGTTAGGCCGGAATAGTTGAATACGTCACGGCCACGCTGTGGCTTTCGGCTGTATATGGCAACCACGCGCATTCCAGGAACACTGTTGTTTATCTGATTGGTAATCCCCTGAACCATGAAACCTGCGCCAAGCAGGCCGACGCGAATTGGCTTTCCGGCCGCATGACGGGCGTTTAGGGCGTGGTCGATGAGTATCATCGTAGATTCTTTCAACTAGAAGGGATCGGTAAGGGCCTGCGTGCGACGTGCTTTCGGCGTCAACCTTCGACGCCGGCGAGTTCCATCCGCCCTTTCAGTTCGGATTCGACCTCGTTGAGTAAGCGAAATTTCTGATCCTTCTCCGAGATCACGGAAACCGGAAGCGGCCAGGTCAGTCCAAGCTTAGGATCATTGTACATCAGCCCGCTCTCCGCCTCGGGCGTATAGAATTCTCCCACCTGGTAGCTGGTATCGGTGTTGTCGACGAGAGTCTGATATCCGTGAGCAAAACGTTCCGGCACATAGAGCGCTCGCTGGTTGGTTTCGTTCAGTTCGACGGCGACATGCTGCAGGTAGGTCGGGCTTCCGGGACGCAGGTCGACTATGATGTCCAGGATGGCGCCACGCGTACAACGAACCAGTTTCGTCTCCGATGCCGGCGGAAACTGAAAGTGCATGCCGCGCAGGGTTCCCCGCCGGACATTTGACGCGATATTCGCCTGCGCGATGACCGGATTGAGCCCGAGGGTCCTAAACTCTCTCTGGCAAAAGGCTCTCGCAAAAAAGCCGCGCGAATCCTCGCGGCGTTCAATATCGATAATGTAGGCTCCTTTAAGCTTGGTTTCGGTTATAATCACTCCACTTCCTCCTTAATTGCCCGGCCGGCATTAAAATGCATCGAAATGTCAACGATGATAATGCTTAAGAGCAAAATTTCAAAATAGTTTTCAAAAAATATTGATTAATTGGTGTCGCCATATAAAATGCGACTATTCAATTTGCGAGATTTATGTATTTAAATCGAGACTTGTATGAGCCGCTTTTGGCGATCTGTAGCGACCGAAGCGGTTGGCAGAAACATGGGAAGCGCTGGCCATGAAAGTTGTGCTGTTCTGTGGGGGGCTCGGGACCCGCATCCGAGAATATTCTGAAAGCATTCCGAAGCCCATGGTGCCCGTCGGCCAACACCCGATGCTGTGGCATGTTATGCAATACTATAGTCAGTATGGTCATCGCGATTTTATACTGTGCCTGGGCTACAAGGCCAATGTGATCAAGGAGTACTTCCTCAACTCGGATCGCTGGGCTCACAGCGATTGCGTTGTTTCCAACTTCGGCAGGAAGGTTGAGGTCATCGGCGAGCAGCCGCCGGATTGGCAGGTTTCGCTAGTTGACACCGGCATTTGGCGAAACATCGGTCAGCGCTTGATGGCGGTGCGCTCCCTCGTTGAGAACGAGGACATCTTTCTCGCAAACTACAGTGATGGCCTGACCGACGCGCCGTTGCCCGAAATAGTAGAGCGGTTCAAGAAGAGTGGAATGGTCGGATGTTTCGTTGCCGTGCATCCTCCGTTCAATTTTCACCTTGCTGAATTCAATGGTGGAGACACCGTCAAGCGTTTCCGCTCCAGTCAGCAGTCCGAGATCTGGATCAACGGGGGCTACTTCATCTTCCGGAAGGAGATCTTCGACTACATCCGTGAGGGCGAGGAGCTTGTGCTCGAACCATTCAATCGCCTGATCGAGGCCGGAAAGCTCATGGCCTACAAGTACGAAGGTTTCTGGCGCGCGATGGATACGCTGCGGGACCGGCAGGTTCTTGAGGAGATGATTGAGCGGGGCGAAATGCCCTGGAAGATCATCTCGGAAGTGCGGGCGCAGGCAGCTTCATGAAGGCATTTCAACTTGCCGCGCCCGGAGGGCGTCTCTCGATCCTCTGTCTCGGTGCGCACTCGGATGACATCGAAATAGGTGCGGGTGCGACGATCCTCGGCTTGTTGAACCGCGGAGCGCATGTCGATGTGCACTGGTGCGTGCTGAGTGCGCCCGGTGGAAGGGAGCGGGAGGCGCGCGAATCTGCGAAGAGCTTCCTGGTTCAAGCAGCCAGTGCGGTGATTGAAACGATGCCGTTTCGCGACGGATTCTTTCCGGAGCAGGGCGAGCGGATCAAGTCCTGGTTCGAGGAACTGAAGAGTCGGGCTAATCCCGATCTGATCCTGACGCATCGGAGGGACGACCTTCACCAAGATCATCGTGAAGTGTGTCGACTGACATGGAATACGTTTCGCGATCACAGCATCCTCGAATACGAGATCCCGAAATGGGATGGAGATCTGGGCAATCCCAATGTCTATGTGCCGGTCTCGGCGAGGACGCTGCAGCGCAAGATCGATCTACTGAAGGCGCATTTCGCAAGCCAACGATCCAAGCAATGGTTCGACGAGGAGACGTTCCGCGGTTTGGCGCGTCTCCGGGGCATGGAGTGCCGCGCTCCGGAACGCTACGCGGAGGCATTCGTCGCCCGCAAGGTGGCCCTCGAACTGTAGTGCGTCGGAAAGCATCGCATGTCAGATCCTGCGTGTGTCTTTAGCGAAAGTGAAGGGGTCGGTACTTTGCGGACCAGACTGAGACATGAGAATGAGCATTGCGGGCCTAATCCCGTTTGATTTCGTTACCGTTGGGTTTTTGCTGTGAACGACTTGAAAGAGCGGGCGGTTCGTGGCGGCTTGGCGCGGCTCTGTGGTCAGGCTGCAAGCTTCCCTCTGCGCCTTGCTTCGATAGCAATTTTGGCGCGCCTGCTCAGCCCCAATGATTTTGGTCTGCTCGCCATGGTTACAGCTGTCACGGGCGTGTACGGATTTTTTACCACCGCGGGCCTTTCGTCAGCCACGGTTCAGCAAGACACCATCACCGACGCTCAAATCTCGACATTGTTCTGGATCAACATAGCCGTCGGAGCGACATTGTTCCTTTTGTGCTTGGCAACAGCACCCATGCTCGTTGCATTTTATCACGAGCCTCGCCTTTTTTGGGTGACGATCGTGACAGGAGCGGGATTTCTATTCAACGCGGCCGGCGTGCAGCACTATGCGCTTCTTCAGCGCCAGCTACGATACGTCACGCTAACAGTTATTGAAACGCTCTCACAAGTGTCGGCGATCGCCGTTGGAATCGCCATGGCGATTGCCGGCTTCGGTTATTGGTCGCTCGTCGCTATGGCACTCGTTTCGCCTGTGATGAATACATCGTGTCTGTGGTTGACGACCGCATGGATCCCGGAACGGCCGGGCATCAGCGCTGGTACGGGCAATATGCTGCGTTTCGGCGGGACCATAACTTTGAACGGTCTGGTCGTATATATTGCCTACAATTTCGAGAAAGTTCTTCTCGGGCGTTTCTGGGGCACCGATGCTCTCGGGCTGTATGGGAGGGCATACACCCTCGTTACCATCCCCACCGACAATCTCAATGCGGCGGTCGGTGCTGTCGTGTTCTCAGCGCTATCGCGCCTTCAACAGGATCCCGCGCGTCTGAAGAAATACTTTCTCAAGGCCTATTCTTTGTACGCCTCCTTGACGATTCCCATCACCATCTTTTGTGCGCTATTCAGCGAAGACATTGTTCGAGTGTTTCTCGGACCGAAGTGGGGTGAAGCAGCCGTCATATTTCGACTGCTAAGCCCAACTGTCCTCATATTTGGGATGATAAATCCGCTTGGGTGGCTTCTGTTCTCAATTGGACTGCAGCGGCGAAGCTTGGCGATCGCACTCGTTCTCGCTCCGATCGTCATTTCTGCGTACTTCATTGGATTGCCGTACGGTCCCGGCGGAGTGGCGTTCGCTTATTCGGCCGCGATGACGCTGTGGCTTATTCCGCACATCGTGTGGTGCCTTCATGGCACGATGATATCTCCGTGGGATCTTTTCATGTCGGTCGGACGTCCGCTTCTCTCGGGCGCTGCGGCAGGGGCGGCCGCGTGGGTTTGTCAATTGTACCTTGCGGGGGAGGAACTTCCCTTCCTGAGGCTCCTATTGGGCGGTTGTATTATGGCCGGTACTTATTACTCAGTGCTCCTGATCATCATGGGGCAGAGAGCACTATACTTTGATTTATTCGCCGCCTTGAGAAAACCGGCCTCAATCGAAGGTAGGTCGTAGGAGCTGTCCTCATTTAGGCGAAGAGACCTACCGAGTAGCAGTGAATCCTGGTCTTCATATCGGGGGATTAGTCGAATGACGAGTTTGAGCGCGGGCGATTGGGTAGAAGTTCGCAGCAAGGAAGAAATACTGCGGACTTTGGACAAAAATGGCCGGCTTGATGAGATGCCGTTTATGCCGCAAATGTTTGAGTATTGTGGTCGGCGCTTCAAAGTCTATAAGCGCGCGCACAAAACGTGCGACACAGTCAACCCAATCGCTGGGCGGCGACTTCCGAACTCGGTTCATCTCGATACTCGATGTGACGGTAAGGCCTATGGGGGCTGCCAGGCGGCGTGCCTCTTGTTTTGGAAGGAGGCGTGGTTGAAGCCGGTCGACGAATCGGCGAGCCCAGTGACCACTTCGGACCACATCGAACCTCCTACATTGCAAACACATACTGGGGGAGCCGGTTGTTCCGTGCGAGATGTATGGAACGGAACGCGCGCCGCAGATATGGAAGGGGAGCCAAGATACACTTGCCAGGCGACGCAATTGCCCCTCTTCACGCGGCCGCTCGCATGGTGGGACGCCCGCCAGTATGTCGAGGACTACACGTCCGGCAACACTTCATTAGGGCGCATCACGCGCGGATTCATCTATCTCTTCGTCTGGCACATTCTATTAGCCAAGCGAGGCACGGGGACATCTAACATGGCCAAGAGAGGGATATTGGGCCGGCCAGCCCGACTGCTTTACGACTGGTTCCAGGGTCTTTGGGGTGGTGTCCCCTTCCCCCGGCGGCAAGGGACTCTCCCTGCCGGCCAAATCGGTCCGCTCTGCGACCTTAACCTGCAGCCCGGCGAGATAGTTAGAATGAAATCGTATGAAGAAATACGCGCGACGTTGGTGAGTCATTCAAATACCAATCGCGGACTATCATTCGATGCCGAGCTCGTACCGTTTTGCGGAGGAACTTACCGTGTAAAGGCTCGCGTGACGACGTTCATAGACGAGAAAACTGGACTTATGAAGTCTCTGAAGACACCTGCCTTGATCTTAGAGAACGTCTGGTGCCAATCACGTTACAGCAACTGTCGAATGTTTTGTCCGAGAAGCATTTATGCTTGGTGTCGTGAGATTTGGCTCGAGCGTATTCCGAACAGCAACAGTGACCTCCATAAAACGGTTGCCGGCGTGGGCGTCGCCACGCTTGAGCACATTGCTGACGCGGAGACGCGGACAGTGCGCGAGGGCGAATCCTATGTTCGATAGCACTGGCCTGAGTAGGCCGTTCATAACGATTGCGATCCCAACCTACAATCGAGCGATGCTGCTCAAGGAGTGTTTGCGATCCGCCCTGGCGCAGACTTATCCGCATTTTGAGGTGCTAGTTCTGGACAACGCGTCGACAGATGACACGTCTAAAGTGCTTAGAGGTATTCAGGACAAAAAGCTTCGCGTCGTAACTCAGGAAAAGAACGTTGGTCTAATTCCGAACTGGAATTCGTGCCTGGCCGAGGCCCGCGGCGACTATGTCGTATTTGTTTCGGACGATGATCAAATTGCACCACATTTTCTACAGCGATGTGTTGCCCTCATCAATCTGGAGGCAGATCTCCCGATCGTCGTCGCGTTGAGCGACATCTTCATGTCTCAGTTGCACCGCAATGTTGCGGCGATTCCAAACTCGAAACTGCGAACGGGAATCTGGCCCGGGAAGCATATCCTCGTCGAGTTCTTTAAGCGGCGGATACACACCAACATATGCACAATCTTGCTTGCCACTCGAGAATTTCGGGCGCGGGGCGGATTTTCCAGCGAGTTTGCTTGCGCAACGGACATGGCTGCTTCGCTTCCCCTTCTGCTGTCGGACAGAGCCGGTTTTGTCAATGAAACATGCGGATTCCATAGCGTGCACGACACAAGCGCGACTTCAGGTTTGGACCTCGACATACGGCTTGCCGACGACCAAAAGGTCGTCGATCTGATCGCTAGGACGGTCGAGTGCTCGAAGTTCAATCCGGAGGAACGAAAACTGCTTGTCTTGGAAGGCAGGCGCTGGGCAGCCCGCAACGTCATATTCGCAATTGCAGAAATTCGGCGGCGGGGCGCCCCCTTGGCGACCGCCATGCACGAGATCTGGCAATGGCATGTACACCTTTATTGTCTTGGCTTCGGAGATATCTTGCGCCTGGCTAGACCGCTCGCCATTATCGCTCTACCGCGCCAGGTTACGGCATCTGTAGCGCGCGTGAAGAACGCCATGATCGGAAGGCGGCTCGGTTGAAACTAGAGTTTCCCGTACCTAAGCTACTCGATGACGGGTCAAGGGGTGGTCGTATCGTATGGCCGCCGGGATCGCTTCAGAGGTATCTCCGGCACGGCTCTTGAGGGGCACGACGTTCGTTGTTGTTAAATTTGCCAGGGGCCTATGGTTGACCAGCGACGGCTGTATGAACGCTGTGTTCACTTGGTCCCTTAGCTTGAGAAAGACTACATCTCTGCCGGAGCTCACATATGGACGACCTGAGCATTATTGTCGTAACGCACAACACGCGCGAGATGACCATTGAATGCATTAGGTCCATATTGGAGCAGACGACTCACGTGCAATATGAATTGATCGTGTTCGACAGCGCGTCCACTGACGGCTCCTCCGAAGCGATCCGAGCGCAATTTCCGACTGTCAGGGTCATCACTTCCCTACAGAATGTCGGTTTTGGGAAAGCCAACAATATCGCTGCGAAGAGTGCAATGGGACGCCGGCTATTGCTCATCAATCCCGATACAGTAGTGCTGGATCACGCCATCGATCGTCTGAACGAATTTGCCGTCAACGCTCCGGAAGCTCGCATTTGGGGAGGGCGCACTGTCTTTGCCGACGGATCCTTAAATCCGGCATCATGCTGGAAGGATGCGTCTGTATGGAGCGTCTTCTGCTGGGCCATGGGATTGAACACAATTAAGAGTAGCATGTTCTTCAATCCGGAATCCTATCCGCGTTGGAAACGGGATTCAGTGCGGCCGGTCGACATAGTCTCAGGCTGCTTCTTCCTGATTGATCGAGCTCTTTGGCAAACGCTTGACGGATTCGATCCGGTATTCTTCATGTACGCGGAGGAGGCGGATTTGTGCCTGAGAGCACGGAAACTTGGGGCGCGCCCAAGGATAACACCGACAGCGACAATCGTGCATTACGGGGGCGCTTCATACCCTCAGAAGAGTGAGTTTCGAATTCAAATGCTGGCCGGTCGCGTGACGCTGATGGACCGACATTGGTCCTTGCTTTCCCGAATGATCGGGAGAAAGTTGTATCTGCTGATGCCCCTAACACGATGGCTGGCATATGCTGGGGCCGCAGCCATCTTGAGAAAGGCGAACTATCGTCAGAATGCGAGTGAGTGGTACAAGGTGTGGGGAAACCGCTGGCGCTGGGCGAGTGGCTGGACGGAGGGAGCGGTAACCGCTGCCTGCGCGGCAAATTCCGAGACCGGAAGGCACGTGGGCTGAACGGGTTGGTGGCAAATCCCGGATGCTCGCAATCGGCTCGCTGACCAGAGGCGCGATCAAGCGGCTTTGGTCCGAATATCTCTTATGCCTGTTGGCTTGAAGGTTCGCAGGAACAGCTCCAGGTTCACCAAAGACCAAAGGACTTTCTCGTTGTTTGCGCGCCCCTCAAGGTGAGTATTCATGAGCTCACTTATGACCGCGCTGTTACAGATGCGACTGATTTGCGAGGCATTGCTTGTCAGCATGTCGCGGAGGAAGTCCCGATAGGGGCCGCGGAACCACTCATCGACTGGTATGCGGAAACCAACCTTCTTACGAAGAAGGATGTCTTTGGGTATCGTCTTATCCATGGCGGCTCGCAAGATGAGCTTGCCTTTGATGTTGCCAACCAGGAAGCTGTCGGGAAAGCGTGAGACCAGCGCCGCCAGCTTGGTGTCCATATACGGCATTCGGCCTTCGATGGATCCCGCCATCATCATCCGATCTCCGCGTTCCAGCAGATTGTCCGGTAGCCAGGACGTCTGATCAAAAAAGAGCGTACGGCGGACAGGGGACCCGGTCCTTATTGAGAATGGATACGGTTCGCGCGGCTCCGGCGATATTAGCTGGCCAAGCAGGGCATTCCGATCTTCGGTCGTGACGCCGCCAAACCACACTCTCATTCGATTGGCCAGATCTCGCTCGCCGGCAGCCATCCCAACGATCTTCGCTCTTCGCATCGTGTAGGGCAGGGCTCGCACGGCGGGTCCTATCACACTATCATGCAGGGTTGACGGCATGATGCGGTGATACAACTCGATCCAACGCTCAGCGCGATGTTTTGGGTAGCCGCCCATTAGCTCGTCGGAGCCCTCACCTGTCAGCACCATCTTCACTGTACGAGAGGCCAGCTTCGACAAGATAAGGATGGGGATGTCTGCAGGTTCAGAGACAGGTGCGCCTCTCCGCACCACGGCCGTAGGCCATTGCTCCATGAACATATCTGGTTCAACCACGACTTCATGGTGATCAGTATCGAAGCGCTGAGCGATCATCTGTGCGAAGCCGAGCTCGGAGTATTTTGACTCACGGAAGCCAACGGAAAAAGTACGTACCTTGTCGGAGGCCTGGCGAGCCATGATGCTGACGATGGCCGATGAGTCCAAGCCGCCTGACAGGAACGCGCCGAAGGGTGCATCGCTGCGCATTCGAATTCGCACGGATTCATTTAGCGTCTCTCTGAACATTTCGACCGCATCGTCGAAATCCGTGACGTCGGGAGTCGTTGTTGCAAATGGCGGGACGTAATAGCGTGTCACCGAGAATCGTCCATCCTGCCACAACGCGTAACAACCGGCCGACAGCTTCTTCACGCCTTGAAACAAAGTGGAGGGACCGGGAACATAGCGATTCAGGAGGTAGTCCTGGAAAGCATCGTGATCCAAACTTCGATCGATTCCGGGAAATTGCATAATCGGCTCGATCTCGGAGCTGAAGATCCAAGCGCCAAGCATCTCAGAAATGAAGAGGGGTTTTTTTCCGAACTGGTCCCGGCCGACAAGCAAGCGTTGCTCATTCATGTCCCAAAGCAGGAACGCGAACATACCGCGGAAACGAGCAACCGCCCCCGGACCCCACGCCCTATACGCCTCAATCATCACTTCCGTATCAGAGGACGTCCGGAATTGATGTCCAAGATCAGCAAGCTCCTTGCGGAGCTCGATGAAGTTGTAGATCTCACCATTGAAGACGATTACGATCTTCTGATCAGCGCTCCACATCGGCTGAGTGCCGCCCTGTATGTCAATGATCGAGAGGCGCCGGTGACCAAGTCCTACCTGATGCCGCATGTTGGCGCTGTCGCCAAGCCAATATCCGGAGCCATCAGGGCCGCGATGTGCCATCAAATCCGTTATCGATACGAGCGTGTTGTAATCCTGTCGTCGAGATCCGGCCAACACCCATCCGAAAATTCCACACATCAGTGCACCCTATTCTGCGAGTCTAGGCACGAAGTTAAGATTTTCCGATCCGCCGCTACTCATTCATCATCGTCGCGACACATTCAGTACCGCCAATCGCACCAGCAATCGCGGGCACCAAAATGCGACAAGCCGATTCTGGTATCGGATGCAAACCGTCTGGAATGCGCTCTCTGAGCTCTTGCTTCGTGAGAGTGTTCCATGCACCAAAATTGTCTATGTATCCTGTGCCCAATTCATCGGCGAGGAGCTTGTAGTCATCGTAGTAGGCGTTTAGCCGGGGTCGAATGCCGCCGCGCAGGCCAGAAGAGGGGTTCATTGTCATGAGAAAAATCTTGACGTGAGGCTGGGCGGTTCTGATGGTCCGCACAATTTGTCTGACGTTCTCTCGGCTTTGTTTGAGTGACATTCCGTTGAACAGCGCTGCATCGTTTACAGCGAACTCAATTAAGACGATGTCCGGCTGCGCAAGAATGAGTTCATCCAGAATCGCAACTCCCCATCCAGACGTTGCGCCGTCGCGACCAAAGTCGAGAACGTTGACCGACCGCTCGAGGCATTTGGCCAACTGCCTCTCAAGCGAGGTGAGCCAGCCGCCACTATGAGTGAGACTGGTTCCGAGTGCCGCCACCTTCATGGGCTTCTGTTCGGCGCTGGCCTCAGCCAAGCCGCCGCAATCGGTAGCGAGGCAGCATGCAAGAAATGTCATAACGAGCTGCGAGGACCTCATTGGTTAGCGGACCGGCGCCAGTTCAGTCTGAGCCGCCGTCTCCGCAGCCTTGGCCTTTGTGTAAATGTCTTCGCGAATGCCCCATTTGCCCGTACGAATTCCAGAATGAATTATTCTTGCTGGATTTCCCGCGACAACGGAGTGCGAAGGGACATCGGTGGTCACCACCGAGCCGCTACCGACGACACACTCGTCTCCGATTCGAACGCCCGGCAGAATGATCGAGTAAGCGCCAATAAAGCAGTTCTTGCCGATATAGGTGTCAGTCATGACCAAGCGGGACATGTCGTGTGTGAGGACGACGGCATGGAAAGCGACATAGGTCCCAGCATCGATGTGTACACCACTCGGATTCGTCAGGTCCAAGTTGGCCCGCAGGGATATCTTGACGGTCGGGTGGATATCCATCTTGACGATCTTGCGCAGGAACCATAGGCGCAAGCCAACCAGTTTTTCCCGCATGCCCAATGCGCCAGCGAGCACCAAGGCGCGCTTCTTTCGAGGGGCTTCAATTGTCAGATGCATAGTTCCTCCTAAGCGGACAAACGGGCGCATAACGTCCACCACGGCCGAGTTGTGGGGGCTGCGCTCGGGCTGCAAGAGCCCCAGCAAATTCACCGATGACACTATCTCTGCCTTTCGCGCATTCCGCCACGGTTAAATAATTAAATATTTAATTTGACCGGTGGCGTGATTTAATATATATTATTTGAATTAAGGCCGCAGTAGATTTTTAGGTGTGCCCAGAAATTCCGAATTCGTGGATCGAGGGAGCCTGTCCATGAGCTTGATGTTGCAACACCGCCGAATGCACGCCCCGGGGCGTGGCTATCGACCGAAGTTGTTGGCGGTCGCCTCGGGCGGAGGACACTGGGTGCAGCTGTTGCGCATCAGAGATGCCTTCGAAGGTTGCGAGGTTATTTTCGTCACCGTTCACGAGTCCTATCGTGCGCAAGTGCCCGGTCACAAATTCTACGTGGTCAACGATGCGAACCGCTGGACGAAGTTCAAGCTTCTAAAGACTGCGAAAAGCCTCACCAGCATCATTTTGCATGAGAGGCCCGATATCGTTGTGTCTACGGGGGCTGCGCCGGGATACTTGGCGCTTCGGCTCGGACGAATGATGGGCGCGCGAACCGTCTGGCTCGATAGCATCGCCAATGTCGAACACCTTTCAATGTCCGGATTTAGAATCGGCCACTCCGCCGACCTCTGGTTGACTCAGTGGCCCCATTTGGCGCGACCGGAAGGTCCACATTACGAAGGCTCGGTGCTATGATCTTTGTGACGGTAGGGACCCAAGGACAATTTGACCGTTTGGTCCGGACGGTCGATCAATGGGCTGGTTTGCGTGGAAGGGCGGATGTCTTCGCCCAGACCGGTCCATCAAGCTATCACGCCGAACATATTCATGCCGAACCGTTTATTGATCCTACTGAGTTCAGGCGACGCGTAGAGGCGGCAAGCCTTGTGGTGGGGCATGCCGGGATGGGCTCGATCATCACGGCTCTCGAATTGGGAAAGAAGATTCTGGTCATGCCTCGCCGCGCGGATTTGGGTGAGCACCGGAATGACCATCAGGTCGCAACCGCAAAGCGCTTCGCTGAACAAGGTCGGATCATGGTCGCTCTCAACGAAAGAGAGTTGGTTGATAGTTTGGATCGTCTCGGAATCGTTGGCGCGGCTGAGCGGCTGGGCGCACAGGCATCACCGCACCTCATCGACACGATCCGGACATTTATCGGAACGGAACAGCCTCACCCTTGAGGACGAGGTAGGCAGAATCCGCGAAGTGCAACTACGAAATCGTTGATGGTCCATCTTCACGCCAGGGGCATAGTTCATGGCAATAGGCGTGGCCGCCCCAATCAGGCGCCCGGCAAACCTCAGTCGCATCTACGGTCGGAGCATATCGAGGGATACTCTCGATGACGCTGAACGACAGCGTGCGTTCACCATATGGTTCGCCCTGATTGGGATCCTTTTTCCGCCAATCCTGATTTCGCTTGGAGACATCAATGTTACGCCGGGCCGTGTCGCCGTAATCCTGCTCTTGATTCCTGCGCTTGTAGTGTTGTTCTCGCGTGGCCGACACAGAATTGCATCGGATTATTTTGCAATTGCTGCCGCGATTTGGATGGTTGCATCGACAGCCTTTAACAACGGATTCAGGCCTTATGTCGGCGCGGAAGCGCTCGAATTCATCGGTGCCTATATGGTCGGTCGCGCCCTCGTTTTCGGCCCGTCGAATTTTCAAACGTTCGTCCGGGCGCTCAGACCGATCACGGTCACGATCATTGTGCTTGCGGTAGTTGACGTCCTGGTCGGTCGCTATGTCACACTGGATAGCTTCGGCGTGCCAAACTTTGTGGCCGGGCGTTTCGGATGGGTGCGCGCATCCTCGGTGTTTGAGGGAGCAGAACACTATGGAACATTCTGTGTCGCTGCCGCCGCGATTTTTCTCTATGCGGAACGGGGCATCAGTCGTTTCGTGTATGTCAGTCTCTGTTATTTCGGATGTGCCTTGTCGCTGTCATCAGGACCTATGTTTGGCTTGGCGATAGTCACGGCCGTGTCTTGCTACGACCGCATCATGAAGGGGTACGTTTGGAGATGGAAGGTTCTGATCACCGTGATTGCCCTCTTCTTGGGAGGCATATTCCTGATTTCCAATCATCCCATCGCATGGATATTGACGCACTTTACGCTGGATTCCCAAACAGGATTCTTTCGGCTAGGCACCTGGAACTTTGCGCTGCCCTTGATTGATCAATCTCCCTTTGTCGGGCACGGTGTCGTGTCCCTCGGCGAGCCAGGAGATGCGCTGATCTACCTCAGGAGCGTGGATTCCCTTTGGCTGCTTGAGGCACTCCGGTACGGTCTGCCGGCAGTGATCCTGTTGCTGATGACGATGTTCTCGCCACTGCTGAAAGGGGCACCCGCCATCGGCACGGGCCATCCGCAAACGGGGCTCACCTTAGCTATCGTAGCAACCGCCCTCATTGGGCTGACGGTCCATTTTTGGGATGCAACATGGCTATTCTTGAATCTGTGCGTCGGAATCAGGGCCTCCTTGGCTGAGTACCAGTCGAGAGACATTTGGCGAGCAGAACTCGCAGATCACGCTCAGGGCTTCAATTTTCCAATGGGCCGACAGCTGCACCTGACCTGAGCGCTTGTTCAGCGCCTTGAAAGGAGCTCGCGACGCGCGGCTGCCAGCGACGTGAAGCGCGCCTCGTTCAAAGCGTCGGCCAGAATCTGGTTAAATCGCGTGTTCTCGTTTCCAGCGCCCTCGGCCACTTGGCCATCTTCCCGCTCGCCAACCGGTTGTTTCGCAGGGACGCGCGGTATCGCCAATCATATCAAAGAAGGCGGCCTCCAACAGATCAGTTGCGTCGTCCCAAGTGTAGCGGTTGGCCGTCCTGAGTGCGGCGTCCGACATACCTCGCCATTTCGCCTCAGTTAGCCTCAATACCTCTCCTAACCGCTCAGAAAGCTCCGAAGGGTTTTCGACCTCGGCTAGAAAACCGTTAATGCCGTCCTCCACAATGTCCGGCGCTCCACCCATGCGTGTTGATACGACAGGACATCTGCATGCCATGGCCTCGAGCATCGGAAGGTGAAATCCTTCGCGCCGGCTGCCGCACAGCCACACATCGCACTGACCATAGAGTAGCCGAAGCTCACTCTGGGCCGGAAGATAATGAAACTCCGCCCAGGCCGGCAAAGGGAGTCGCGCCGAAACCGGTTCCGCTCCGAACGCCACCACGCGCAGATCGCCCATCTGCTTTTTGACTTTCTCGAGCGCAGCCAAGCTCACATCGACTCCTCGCAGATGTAGAGTCGAATAAAGCATCCCCACCGTCGGCCTGTCGCGCTTACCCCGTGGCGATGCATGGAATTGTCCAGTATCAACGCTATTGGGAATCAGGTGCACGTTCAAATCGTCAAACCGATCCCGCGCGAGATCCACCAACCATTTCGATACCGCGATCTTATGCAAGGGTAGTCGCCAAGCCGCATCGATCGACCGCTCCCAATGGCCCGGCGAAGTTTCGTATCCCTGCAGCAGAATTGCTTTTGCCCCTTTCCGGGGCGACAGTGCCGCCACCCATGGCGCGGTTTTCCAGTACGTGGCCAATACCACGTCAGCATCCGGCACATCATCATCCACTACCGGCCTCGCTGACTCGAGCACGCGGTGTGGCACCGCACAATCGTCGAAAAAGGAAGATTCGCGCCCCGGTTCCGTCGGCCATCCCGTGCCGCGCGCCAGCGACTTCATCTTCCCTAAGAGGGATCTCTTTGTTCGCGGTTGTGAGAGGACCGTTACCTCATGTCCGCGCCGGTTCAGCCGTTCAGCGTAGATCGAAAGCACCCGAATGCCGCCGGAAAGGCCCGCATGGGGCAGCACGAACGTCACGCGCATAGAGTTCTCCACATCTAAGCCAGAAAGTGCCGATGGAAATGTCCTGGAGACACGCCCAAGGGAAGGTGGACAGAGATCATGAGCATCCCAGAGCTCTATTCTTTGCCGGCGCCTACCGGGGTGCTGCGATTCCAGACAATTCCCCGGTCGGTCGATCGCAGAAGAGTGAGCATCCTCCATGCTCGATAGGAGCGAATAACAACAAGTGTTCCCGAAGCCCCAAGCCGAGCTGAAAGCCCATCAATTCGGTCGGATCTTAGAACCTGAGCTATGTCAACGATGGGCGAGCCGAAAACCGCAGCCGCACGGGCGACCCAAAGAAGTTTCCAGTGCCTCCTCCCGCGAGCTGCAGAAAGCGTGTGTTGAATCAGGCGGTCCCATTGAATGCACAACTGACCAAGCGACGGGCGCGCCGGATGAAACACGATCATTTGCGGAATGTATTTAAATGCGAAGCCGCAAGCGCGGGCCCGGGCTCCCCAATCCTTGTCTTCGGCTAAGGCAATGCCCGCAAACGGGCCTACTTTGTGGAAATCCTCGGCGCGTACAGCGAGATTGCCGCTGCCGGAAAAGCCGTAATACTCCACGTGCAATTTTTGACGATATCCGAAGATGCTTTCGAATGCTTCTACCGCCCCCCATCTTTGCGGATCTTTACGCCAAATCTGCACGTCTCCGCCTAGAATACTGTTCGGCGGGAGGGCATTGAGGGCGTTTAGGGCTGCAGAAAGCCACTCTGGGTGAGCTCGGCAATCGGCGTCGATAAAGCAATAAATCTTGCCGGCGGCGTGTCTTACACCGAGGTTTCGAGCCGGACCAGGTCCGGGCTCCAATTCGTACAACAGGCGAACATCCCGATACCGGGCAACGATTGCTTCAGGCCTACAGGTTGAGCCGTTGTCAACGACGATGACCTCGAAGAGCGAGCGATCCAACGTCTGCGCCTGCAGGGAGGCAAGGCATGCGGCAAGGCCCTCCGGTTGATCCAGGTGCGGCACAATGACTGAAATCGAAGGTTTGGGCGGCTGTGTTGGGGTCATTTGTGGCGAATGTCTGCTAATAGTTGAACTGAGATCGGGTGATTAAAGCCGGAATTCGCGGAGATCTTAGACCCGGCTTCGCCGGACCAATTAGTGGATATTAATTATATAATTTCGCGCCTTTGCATTAAATGGGATTATATTGATATATATGAAATACGCAATGGGAGCGTGCCGGACGGCATGTTCGAGCATGTTTCTTCCGCCATGCCGGCACCCGTCCCAGATTGCGATGCTCAGGCGTCCGATGTCGAAACTGCAGTGCGGGTGGCCTGTCGGGGGCTGCGGGTGCCCAGCGCCAGCGTCCATCAGCCGCCCCTGCGTAGGGGGGTAATCACCATGCCGGAATATAGCCGTCGCTTCATTGCGATTGCCGTGATGTGGGTGTCACTCGTCTCGTTGAGTCTTGCAGAAGTTGCGAAAGCGCCGCGTCTCGCGAAACCGCTCCGCGGTGCGGTCGTGAGTCCTAGTGATGGGGCCGCCAACGCACCTGCCAACACGCCGCAACTTCCAACGTTATTGGACGGCTACGCGGCCCGACCGGCCTGGAGTGTGGCGGGCGTCGACTACGCTGTCGGATATTCAAGTGAGACGACCCTCAGCAATCCGTCGACCATGTCCATGGCCGGTGTATCGGTCGACCAGGTCAATCACATCATTAATGTCACCGGAAGCAACGTCACGCTCAGTGGCTATGACTTCTCGCTTGATGGCGGCTGGGGAGCATCTGTCAATGGCGGATCGAACATCACGATCCAGAACAGCAAGTTTGTGGTCGGTCGCAATGGCCACACGCCAATTTACGTCAGCCAGGACGCCAGCAATGTAACCATCCGGAATAACTTGATTGATGGCGCGGGCTCTTCGGCGCAGATCCTGGTTGGCGTGAATGGTACGGGCACCACGACCATCCAATACAACATGATCCAAAATGCGTGGGGCCAGAACCTCGTCATGAGCTCAGATGTCGGCGGCGAGACTTGGATCGTCCAGTATAACGTGATCAAGGACGCCGGATTGGGCTTCAGCCAGGGAGCGCATGGAGACTGGATCCAGACCTATAATCTCCCGGGCAAGAATACCGCCGACCTTGAAGTGAATTTCAACACGTTCGTGCAGACGGCGCCCATCTCTGCCGGTCGTACACAGGGCATAAGCGCCTTCTCGGCGAACAACGGTTCTGACGCGGGTGGCGTGCAGACCGAGTCGTTCAATAACAACACGTTCATTGCCAGGAATGGTGCCTACGTCAACTACGGTATCATCCTGGACACCACGCGACTGATTGGATCTGCCACCATTCGAAACAATAGCTTCGATACGACAAATATCGGCAGCGCCAATGGCGGCGGCGGCGGTTGGCAATATGTCGGCAACTACAACGGTGCCAACGGCGGTCCATACCGTGGGGTGGTTACTCAGTCGAACAACGTCAATATGACGACGGGATCATATTTCAACCAGCGCGGTACCTCGATCAGAGAGGTGGTTGCCTCCCGACCGGGCAGGAGCGCCGGAACCGGTAGCACAGTTAATCTGACGCTCGAGTTCAGTGCGCCAGTCAAGGTGACGGTCTCAGATAAAGCTCCGACTCTCACCCTCAGCGATGGCGGCGTCGCGACCTATACAGGCGGATCCGGCGCCAGCGGTCTGATCTTTAGCTACACGGTTGCCTCCGGCCAGAACGCGCCATTGTTGGCGACGGCGATCAACCTCAATGGCGCAACCGTGAAGAATAGCGTCGGCCAGGTGGTCGACTTGGCGCTCGCTGGGATTCCTCAGACTGGCCCACAGATTACTTCGTCGGGCACCGATCAAATCCGGCCCTAAATCCATCGCGCTGAGCCAGGCGCAAGCTGTGTGCAGCTTTCCTGCGAGAGGCAGGAGCGCGCGAGCGTTGCATAGGCTATCGGATCTACCCGAACGGCGTTGCATTTTTCCGACACAACGAAGGCCGGCGGGCGCGCGATCCAATCGCCTTCACGTTCGAGTAGAACGAGAACCAGTGTTCCTGATGCGTATGTGGAGCGCGCAGAAGGGCGCGCGCGCACACATCCGTTGAATGTGAAAAGGGGAGCGCGCGAGCGTCATGGCCAGCTAGATCAACGCAGCCCCAATCGTGGATCAAGGGTGAACTCTGGGCTGCACGACCTCGATCGTCCACGGTTCGGCCGGCTGCACCGGACCGCTCCGTCGGCCACCATGCGAACGAATGCATGCATTCCGGAATCGCGGTCGCCAATCAAGTGATCGGCAGCGCACCGCGCTTGGTCCACGGAATGATGATCCGTCCCGCCGCGCCGAATCGGCAAGACGATTGCCGCCGGATTGAGACGATGCCGCGACTAGCACGAACCGCGCGCAAATGGCGATGCTGACCAATCCGATAATGGCGGGTTCGATGTTGATGCATCGCGGCCGATTTTCGGACGTGGCACGTTGATGTTCGTTCTCCAAACGCGGCGGCCACAGCCGTTGGTGCAATTCGATAATAATCGGCTCCGGTAATTGGTTCGGACTCGTGCGATTAAGGGCATAACGTGGGCTCGCAGTATTATCTAGCAAGGAATAATAATCGTTGAGCGCGCATTTGAAAAAAGAAGATGGCGCGTCTCTTCGATTATCGCTTTGGTTATTTAATCCTGTGGACACGATCAGCATTTGTGGCAATCGCAGTGGCAACTTTGGCGATGCGCAGCTTAAATTACCTTAGCGGAGCCCCGATGTTGTCCTAAAAAAGTCCCCGGTGATCGACCATCGAAGCAAGCCTTCGTGCGGCACGTGATTTCGCGTTTGGGGTGGATCCTGCATATGACGTTGAGCGCGTGCGTGAAGAACAAACTGTCTCAAAACAGCTAAACTGGAGAAAAGCCTGATGGCTCTGAACGACGGTCTGGCCACTGCGCCGACTAATACACCGCAACTGCCAACGCTATTGGATGGCTACGCAGCCCGACCGACCTGGAGTGTGGCGGGCGTCGACTACGCTGTCGGATATTCAAGTGGGACGACCCTCAGCAACCCGTCGACCATTTCCATGGCTGGTGTGTCGGTCGACCAGGCCAATCACATCATCAATGTCAGTGGAAGCAACGTCACGCTCAATGGCTATGACTTCTCGCTCGACGGCGGCTGGGGTGTATCCGTCAATGGCGGATCGAACATCACGATCGAGAACAGCAAGTTTGTCGTCGGTAGCAATGGCAACACGCCAATCTACGTCAGCCAGAACGCCAGCAATGTAACCATCCAGAATAACCTGATTGATGGCGCGGGCTCGAGCTCGCAGATGTTGATTGCTGCGGACGGTGCGGGCACCACCACGATCCAATACAACATGATCCAAAATGCGTGGGGCCAGAACCTCGTCATGAGCTCCGATGTCGGCGGCGAGACTTGGATCGTCCAGTACAACGTGATCAAGGACGCCGGGTTGGGCTATGAGCAGGGAGCGCATGGAGACTGGATCCAGACCTATAATCTCCCTGGCAAGAATACCGCCGACTTCGAAGTGAATTTCAACACGTTCGTGCAGACGGCCCCTATCTCGGACGGCCGCACGCAGGGCATAAGCGCCTTTTCGGCGAATAGCGGTTCTGACGCCGGCGGCGTGCAGCATGAATCGTTCAACAACAACACGTTCATTGCCAAGAACGATGCCTACGTCAACTACGGCATCATTCTGGATACGTCGCGGCTGATTGGAACTGCCAGCATTCAAAACAACTACTTCGATACGACCAATATCGGCAGCGCCAATGGCGGCGGCGGCGGTTGGGAGTATGTCGGCAACTATAACGGCTCCAGCGGCGGTCCATACAATGGGACGGTCACGCAGTCGAACAACGTCAATATGACGGCCGGAACCTACTTCGACCAGAGTGGGACACCTCCAACGGGCACATCGACACCGACAACGAGCGCCCCGGCTGCGCCCACTGCCCCGGCTGCGCCCACTATTGCCTCATACTCCACCGACAGCGGCGTCGCCGGTGATGGCGTGACGAACGACAACACCGTCGAGCTGAAGGGATCCGCCGCCGCCGGCAGCACGGTGAAAATCTACGACGGTTCGACCCAGATCGGTTCGACGACTGCGACTTCGACTGGCGGTTGGGATTACATTACAAAGGTCCTGACCGACGCCAAGCATACGCTCACCGCGACCGCGACCAACTCGTCGGGCCAGACCAGTGTTGCGTCGGCTGCGGTGGCTGTCACCGTCGACACCAAGGCACCAGCTGCACCGACGATCGCGAGCGACACCGTCAACTCTGCCAATCAGGTGGTGGTGACGGGGACTGCCGAAGCGAACAGCGCGATCAAGGTGTATGACGGAACGACGCAGGTCGGGACGGCGACAACCAACTCGAGCGGCGCGTGGAGCGTCACGACGTCTGCGTTGTCGGCCGGTTCACATGCGCTGACGGCGAAGGCCACTGACGTTGCGGGCAACGTCAGTGCTGCGTCGACGGTTGTGGATCCGGTCATTGGTTCTGGATCGTCGGGCTCCACCGGCTCGGGCACGTCCGGTTCGGGTACCTCGGGTACGGGCACGTCCGGTTCGGGCACCTCGGGTACAGGCACATCCGGTTCAGGTACCTCGGGTACTGGCACCTCCGGCTCGGGCACCACAGCGCCGGCCGCGCCGAAAATAGCCTCTTTCTCGACGGACAGCGGTGTCGCCGGTGATCACATCACCAACGACAAGACGCTGACCGTGGCGGGGACTGCGGCTGCCAACAGTACGGTCAAAGTGTTCGACGGCACGACCCAGCTCGGCACCGCTACAGCGGACGCCAATGGAGCCTGGCACTACACGACTGTCGCATTGCCCGATGGCAAGCATAGCCTCACTGCGACGGACACGGTCTCTGGCGTCACCAGCAAGGCATCGACTGTGCTGGATGTCACGGTGGATGCCGCTGCGCCCGATGCTCCGGTTCTGCTCAGCGATGTGACCAGTCATCATCGTGCGACGGTGACCGGAACGGCCGAGGCGGGCAGCACCATCAAGGTCTACGAGGGGACGACCCTGCTTGGCACGGCGGCGACAGGCGCCGATGGACATTTCAGCGTGACGACCTCCGGCCTCAAAACCGGATCTCACACGTTCGTCGCCTCGGCCACCGACGCAGCCGGTAACACCAGCGCCTTGTCGCAGCCGATCGATCCGCCAATTGGCTCGCACGGCCCCAAGGAGAGCACCTCGACGGTGGACTTCACCAACGTGCGCTCGCACTGGGATCACACCGCGACGATCAAGGGCACTGCCGATCCCAGCAGCCAGATCAAGCTGTTTGACGGCACGACTTCGGTCGGTTCGGTCACGGCGGGTGACAACGGCAAGTGGAGCTTCCACACCTCCGATCTGTCGGGCAAGACCCACGCCTTTACCGCGGAGCAGGTCGATACGACCGGCCACGTGGTCGGGA
The DNA here is from genome assembly GCF_004212635.1 of Bradyrhizobium genosp. SA-3. Lineage (GTDB taxonomy): Bacteria > Pseudomonadota > Alphaproteobacteria > Rhizobiales > Xanthobacteraceae > Bradyrhizobium. The sequence continues at coordinate 69,631 of NZ_PSRT01000005.1, forward strand.
CCAGCTCGGGCGAGGCGATCATCGGCTCGGGCCGCAGCAATACGCTGACCGGCACCACGGGCAATGACATCATGGTCGGCAAACGGGGGGCGGATACCTTCGAGTTTGCGTCCAACTTCGGCCACGACGTCATCAAGGACTTCGCAGCCCGTGGACCTGCTCACGACACGATCGAGTTCAGCAAGGGCGTGTTCGACAGCTTTGCGAGCGTTCTCTCCCACGCGGCCCAGTCAGGCCACGACGTCGTCATCGCGACGGGGAACGACACGCTCACGCTGAAGAACACGCAGCTCGACAAGCTGAACAGCCATGACTTCCATTTCGCGTAGTCACGTGTTCAGCGACAGGGTGTAGCCACCAATCTGCGGTGCAGATCATGGAAGGCGGGGGATGGTCCCCCGCCTTCTTTTTATTCTGGCTGCCTCTATTGATCTGCGCGTGAGCGGCTTCGCGACGTTCGCGGGATGCAGCGCCGACTGTCTGGCTCGGTCCCCATCGCATTAAGACCGCGAGCACGTGGAAATAAATAGAATTAAATCTGGCGTAAGAGTCGGCCTCGTACTCGGATGGGCTCGCCGGGCGTTTAAGCAAACGATTTCTGTGGGCTGAGGCCGTGCCGCAATACAAGCGTATTGAGACTCGCCGTCTGGCATGACATCAGAGAAATTCGCGGCGGTTTTAATGGAGGAAAATCGCGCAATTATTTCAGTGGCGTGAGTTGATGTGCTGGTTAAAAAAACCTCAGCCCGGCCCCCATCTTGTCCCAAAAAAGCCCATGGCGACCGGCACCTGAGGCCAAGCTGATTAACCATGAGGTGGTGGATACAGATCGCCACGACGTCGCGCTCTACGAACGACTTCGTGGTGGAGTATGTGTCGAAGAAGTTGGGAGAGCAGATTAAATGGCGGGATGGCCATCATGTCACGCTGGTACCGGCAGGCGACACACTCAAGTTGGCCAGGCTCGGTGCGCAAAATCGATCTGACTTCTACTTCGCGTAACAGTAGCTCGACGACAGGGAAATCAAACTCAGGACTGCCTTTGTGATCTTCTTGGGGATCGTCACATAAGGCACGTTTTCAAGGGCGGGAGTCATGACAAACTTTGAACGGTGGGGGGTAATCCCCCTGCCAGCCAGCCGTTATCGGATCCAACTTTCGCATTTGACGAGACTTGGGGCCGTCGCACGACAGTGGGCGGAAGATGCCGAACTGCGGACGCAAGGGCCGATCGCCTGGGCAAAGCACCTCGTCGAAATCTTGCGGCGACGACTGTTCTCCAGACTTCCGCGGCCGGGTAGCGACTATGATGAGTCGCAGTCGGAGCTGTCGGCTTTCCTGCGGTCCTGCCGCCGGATATTCTGGGCTCTCGCGGCCTTCAGCGGGATGAGCAATCTCCTCATGCTCACCGGCTCGTTTTTCATGCTGCAGGTCTACGATCGGGTGCTGCCCGGGCGCAGCATACCGACGCTGATCGCCTTGATGGTTCTGGCCACGGTGCTTTACCTGTTTCAGGGCGGGCTCGACCTCGTCAGGAGCAGGATCAGTGCCCGGGTCGGCCGGTATTTCGATGAAAGGCTCGGCGTTCGCATATTCGACGCGCTTGTTCGCCTGCCCTTGAAGACCAGAGCCGATGGCGACGGCTTGCAGCCCGTGCGGGACCTTGATCAGGTCCGCAGCTTCCTGTCGAGCGGAGGGCCGACGGCGCTGTTCGATCTGCCCTGGATGCCGATCTATCTCGGCGTCTGCTTCCTCTTTCACTTCTGGATTGGCGTCACTGCGCTGGCCGGCGCGCTGGTGCTGGTCGGGATTACGATGCTCACGGAAACACGCACGCGAGGTCCGGCAAAGGCGACCTCGCGCCTCGCCGTTTCGCGAACCGCGCTGGCGCTCGAGGGGCGGCGAAACGCCGAAGTTCTGCAGGCCATGGGCATGCGGCAACAGGCGGCCTTGCGTTGGCAGGATGTGAACGCGAAGTATCTCGCGGCCCATGAGCGAGCCAGCGATGTCGCAAACGGACTCGGTGGTGCGTCCAAGCTTTTTCGAGCGATCCTGCAATCGCTGGTTCTTGCCGTTGGCGCAGTCCTCGTCATCAACCAGGAATCGACGGCCGGCATCATCATTGCAGGGTCGATCCTCACCGCGCGGGCGCTGGCGCCCGTCGAAATGGCCATTGCGAATTGGAAAGGATTCGTCGCCGCGCGGCAATCGGGGCAACGGCTCGATCGTCTGCTGAAGCTTCTGCCCTGCGAGGAGGAGCGGCTGGCATTGCCTCCTCCTGCTGAGACTCTCACCGTCGAGCATCTCTATATCGGCGCGCCAAACTCGGAGAGGCCCACCATCAGCGAAGTGTCGTTCCAACTGCGGAGCGGACAGGCCGTTGGAATCATTGGGCCGAGCGGATCCGGCAAATCAACGCTGGCACGTGCGCTGGTGGGGGTATGGCCGAGCATGCGAGGCAGGATCCGGCTCGACAATGCCGCGCTCGATCACTGGTCTTCGGACGCCCTGGGCAAGCACATCGGCTATTTGCCCCAGGATGTCGAATTGTTCGACGGTAGCATTGCAATGAACATCGCACGGTTCGATCCGAAGGCGACGGCCGCCGTTGTTCTGGAGGCCGCGCATGCCGCGGGCGCGCACGATCTCATCCTTTCGCTTCCGGACGGCTACGGCACGAAAATCGGCGAGGGGGGACTGGCGCTGTCCGCCGGGCAGCGGCAGCGCATCGGTCTCGCACGTGCCTTCTACGGCAAACCCTTCCTGGTCGTGCTAGATGAGCCCTCTTCCAATCTCGACGCGGAGGGCGAGGAGGCGCTGACCGAGGCGATCCTGAACGTGCGCCGCCGCGGTGGGATTGTCGTCGTCGTCGCGCATCGTCCAAAGGCGCTTGAAGGTGTGGACCATGTCTTGTGCCTCGGGGAAGGCAGGGTTCAGTCCTTCGGTAAGAGGGAGGAGGTTCTCAAGAAGGTGTTGCGAAATCCGGTGCCTCTTAAGGTCGTCGCGGAAGCTCAAGGAGGCGGCCGATGAGCGGTCAGGTAGCGCCGGCACTGCAATCCATCCAGCGTTACATGATCGTCGGAATGATCATGTTCGCTCTGGTGACCTTTGGGGTCGGCGGCTGGGCGACAACGACTCAATTGTCGGGCGCGGTGATCGCCCAAGGCGTGGTCGTAGTGGATTCGAGTGTCAAGAAGGTTCAGCACGCCACTGGCGGGATCGTGGGAGAGTTGCGCGTGCGGCAAGGCGATCGGGTCAATGCAGGCGACGTTTTGATCCGCCTCGACGAGACTCAGACGCTCGCGAATGCGACCATCGTTACCAACAGCATCGATGAGTTGCTCGCGCGGCAGGCTCGTCTCGAGGCCGAGCGCGATGGCGCCGAGGAGCTTAAGTTTCCCAAGCTGCTGCTCGACCGGGCCAAGGAGAACAACTCCGAGGCGAGCCGAGTAGTCACCGCTGAGCGGAAGCTGTTTGACCTGCGTCGCCAGGCGAGGAGCGGCCAAAAAGCACAGCTGCAGGAGAAGAGCGCGCAGCTGGAGAACGAGATCAAGGGCTATACGGGGCAGACCGAGGCCAAGCAGAAGGAGGTCGATTTTATTCGCCAGGAGCTGGAAGGCGTGCGCAGCCTTTGGCAAAAAAATCTGGTGCCGATCACGCGGCTCAATTCCCTGGAGCGCGATGCTGCCCGCCTCGAAGGCGAGCGCAGTCAGTTGGCTGGCATGATCGCTCAGTCGAAGGGCAAGATCTCCGAAATCGGACTCCAGATCATTCAGGTCGATCAGGACCTGCGGACGGAGGTCGGTAAGGACCTGATCGAAACGCGCTCGAAACTTTCCGAACTGGGCGAGCGCAAGACTGCGGCGGTCGATCAATTGAACCGGGTCGATATCAGGGCACCGCAATCCGGCCGCGTCCATGAACTCAGCGTCCACACGGTTGGGGGAGTGATCTCTCCCGGCGAGCAAATCATGCTGATCGTACCTGACGCGGATTCGCTTGCAATCGAGGTCAAGATCGCACCGCGCGATATCGACCAAGTCTATGTGGGGCAGACCGCGACAATGCGCTTCGCAGCGTTCAACCAGAAGACCACGCCCGAAATCGATGGGGAGGTCAGCGTGGTCTCGGCAGACATTACGCAGGATCAGCGTGCCGGCACGAGTTACTACACGGGGCGCGTCCTGCTGAAGCCCGAAGAGCTGGCGAAACTCGGATCGGCCAAGCTTTTGCCCGGCATGCCGGTGGAGGTCTTCATCAAGACGGCCGGTCGGACCGCGCTATCCTACCTGCTCAAGCCGCTGCACGATCAGGCGGAGCGTGCATTCAAAGAGCGGTAACTCCTCAGCATCGTCGGGAGGAAACTCATCGGCGACAACGCTTCCTCGTCGATGGTGAGATGGTTCGATAGCATTTCTCGTGCGCGAACCGCCTCACCAACGAGTGCACAACGCTGTTACGCGCCCGCGAGTCCTCACGCCGGTCCTGCTAGATTTTCCCGATGCGATGATTGGCGGTCATTTCCAGGATATGCCAAAGGGTTTCGGGGCGGGGCATGGTCCAAGTCGCGTTGCCAGATCGACTCGCTCTACGGTATTCCGCACCTACACCCCGGCGGTAATTCCGATAGTCGAGAACCGTCGCTGCCAGGAGAGGCCAACGGGCGATCGGGAAGCGAGCTTGCACCAGCCGTCGCTTGAACTGCAAGCGGGGAATGAACCGGCTGCACATGGACAAAGGAACGTACACGCCGAGCAACTCGGCCAACGCGACGAGCTGACTTTCGAGCGCATTTCTCGCCAGCTTGCTCGGCGCCAAAGAAGCCAACAGGTCCCAATGAATGCCCTCCGGAGACTCTGTCAAGCTTCGCAAATCAACGAGATGCCTCAAGTCAATTCCGCCGACCCAATAGTCGTAGTCCTGAAATTGATCATGGATAGTCAACAAAAGCGCTTGGTAAGTTGGTGTCGGCACATAGGCCGAGCCTGGACCAATTGAGGTCAGTTGACAGTGGTCTAACACGTGACCCGAGGAGCTGTAGAAATACGCTGGGCCAGGCAAGCTTCGGTGGAGGTCGATCATTCCAACATCCCGCGACCGTTTGAGGTCCGTTCTCCATTCCTCACTGTCGGCGGGAGTTTGAGATTCGATGGCATAGCCGATGTCGGACAGCGCCTCGATAGCCGTCTGGACCTGATCCGGCTCAACCATAAGGTCAAGGTCGGCCATAATCTTGGTCCCGCGCCGTTTACGCGGGGCCGTCGCGAGCGTTGCCGCTCCTTTCAGCAACGTGGGCGTCACGCCACATTCATTGAGTGCGACAACGGCCTCCGCGACTTGAGCAGTCAGGCAATCGTTGCGGATCTGATTGCGCTGATAAATATTGCGCACATAGGAACGAACGTCTTCCGGCAAACTTTGATCGAATCGATCGACGAAATCGATCAGCGCGGGAGTCGTCAGCGTTTCGTTAGCTAATCCGATGAGAGACAGCCAGTCTGGACGCTGCGGTATCGCGCCACGGAGGCATTCACAGAGGTTGAGCAGCGCAGTGCTATGACTGGCCATGGCGGAGATCCACCAGCTCGCGCCGGTCCTCTAGCGCGCCTGAATAAGTCCGGGCGAAGGACTTGGCGGCGGAGATCGTTCTCTTCAGCACAGAAAAAACCTTGCTCGATACTTTGCCATTGGCCTCAGTGTCGCGTCCCAACGGAAATACGGCAGTGGGACACATCCCAGAGGACGAGACTAGCGAATTAGAATGGCTTTGTTCATTTGCGGCACAGCTCGCGTGCTATGGACCGCGAGCTGAATTGTTTGATGGTGGGCGGGCGCAGTGCGGAGACGATCACGCAGCGCCTAGTCCGGTTTGCGCCGACGACGCTTGAGCATCCAGTAGGCGCCATAGGCAACTGCGGCGAAGGATAGCCCCGCGCCGGCGAGGGGCCCCGGTGCACCCTGAGCCGTCCCTTGACCGACGTAAGTGTACGATTGGTCGGGAGGAAAGAACAGAGTAGCCGTGAAATAGACGCCGGCCGGCACCGCTGCGGCCATCGCAAGAAAAATCGCAAGGGCCCATCCAGGTAACGTCATATTTTATTCCTTTCGACTGCTGTTGTAATCCGGCTAGATTAATTGGCGTCATTCAATTTAATAACCCTAAATTAAATAGTCTGTCAATATCAATCTTAGGTATAAAGATGAGAATTGCCTGCGACCAGACGACGCCGCGCTCTTCTGGAACCAGACGTCTGAGCCCGCGATTGCCGCGATTATCGGAAATTTGGACGTGCCTTATCAGGCGGACGATCTTGGAATTCAGCCCATGGAAGCAGCTCTGCATTGCACGACGAGCTTTCCGCCACGTCAAGAACGGGGGTGATCTGCCTGATCAATCCAAGCTCGCGAAGAAGTCTGGACCATAGATAGTGCAGCACTGTCCAAGCTATTGGTTGTGCCGCGTACACTTCGCCGCGAAGCACGACGAAGGAGCGATCCATGCCTGTTGCAAAATGTCGAATGAGATTTCGGTTTGATCCATCGGGAGTAAGCTTTGCCACCTGCAGTTGGCATGACGCTCGCGTAGCTCGGATGATCGGTGTGTCAGTCGCTATTTCGTCGGTCACCACGACGTTGAAGCGATTTCGTTCGAGAAATCTGACAAGATCCTCCTTTAAATAGTTTGGATTCTCGAATGGTATCGCAATCTTCCATCCAATGGCCAAGAAAAGCGTGGTCGCGATGCACGACCTAAATGCGCGGGAAGAGCTCACGCCTTACCCCCAGAGCGCAGAAGCCGATCATCAGGCTCAGGATGGTGGTGTTCGCGACCGCGTCGCCCCAGGGACTGTGAAACATAGAGTAGTGCCATTGACTCAATCCCATAAAGCTTATGCGGGTGACATTCACCGCGACGACGGAAAAACAGGCCATCAGAGACCAGAATAGATCGTAAGCAGATTTCTTGTGGCTGACTAACTGGCTCAGGGTTACCCAGCACAGAATTGCAAGCGACACGTTTGCGAGCGAAGAACACGCTGGCAGAATGACCAGAACGCCGGAACCGTCGGCAAATTCGACGATGTCCCCGGTTCGATGCGTCCGCAATAGCCAGCCAACGAGCGATGCATCGATCCGCAATATCGGCTCGGCAAAAAACTGAAAGAGCAAGCGGCTCCAAAACATGGGTACGGCGGTAGCCAGCAATATGAAAGAGCCACGCCGCGACGATGAGACATCGGCAGTTTTGATGATGTACAGGCTGAGCGCAGTTACTGCCAGCCAGCTGACGGGGGCTATTGGTAGAATGGCGAGCAGCACAACGGCCGCTCCCAGGGCGAGTTCTACAGGTCGAATCCCAATCGTTCGATCTTGAAGAACGAGATAGACGCCGGCGGCGCACGATATCCAGACTATTACACTGATCTCAAAGGTGCCGAGAAGCGCATCCATCAATCCAAGCCTGTGGATCGATTGAATGACTCGGGATGCGAGGCCACTGGCACAAGCCAGCGCGAATAGTCCCGCAAAGAACTCCCCGCGCGTTAGCTCCTTCGATAATGGCGACGCGGAGCTACGAACAATCGGTCCATCCAGAGCGGTCACAATATAGTGCCTCGTGCCAATTCAACTTAGCCGGGAAAAGTTCGAACTTCAGCAGGAGCATAGTCGAGAAATTGCCAAGATATCTCCGCTTGGGCAGCCGGCTCGTCGGTTCTGTCGCCGGGCCGGGTGAGTGCGGTAGCAAGAGCTGGATGCCAGTCACCCGTCGTTGGCCCGGAATGTTTATGCGTCGCCGAGTACATGAATTCGACGTCACGTTGATACGTCTTGGCGCCGATTAGCTCATCGCGCCTCGGATGGCTCAGCGCGATGGCGATGCCGCATATACCAACCTCGGCTCCGTTGTTTAGGTCTGCGTTCATTTTAGGCCAGCGCCTTGAAGGTCGCGACCTGCATCACCCATGCCGCAGAGCCCTGGAGAGATGCGGTCGCATTGTAGCTGCCCGTCGCGGTTACGAACCGGTCCTCGGCAATATCAAGGTCGGGCGTCGTAATGACACGCGTGGTAAAGCCGCTGCCTGCCGCAGTAAACCCACCCGTCGTCGTTCCGGCACCAAAAACGAGCTCATGCGCGGTGGAAGTTGTAACGGTCCCGGTGCTGGCTGAACTGGTGGTGCCCGACGTCGAGGTGCCGACATCAAAGGGATTGACGAGAGCGAGGCCGCTGTACTCCAGAGCGCGAATGTCCACGTATTGAGTCGCAGTGTCGAAGGTCACTGTCACAGTGTTGGCGCCGGCGGCGCTTTGCTTGATGTTCGCGGCGTAGTAGATGGCCTGGCTGATGCCGCTGCCTCGCGCTGTCGGAACGGCGAGCTGATAGACATTGCCGGCCGAGTCCGTGACGGACGTGATGTTCGACGTCGTGTTATTCCACCCGATCACGAGGATGTTCGTATTCCCTGTCGTCTGCGCGTTCGTGTAGGAGACCGATACCTGGGTCTGGTTGGTTTGCGGGGTGGCGGAATTCGCCTGGACGAATGCCAAAGGTGCCGGCGCCGTGACTGCATTGTACGTGGCAGTGTAGGTGGCACCGCCAACGGGAACGACGATAATGTGGTCCTGAGTGCCGCCATCCGACCACGAGGCGAAGTTGTAGGTGGTCGTTCCGACCGTCGTGTTGCGGGCTTCGATTTCGTGATTGAAGCCGATGAGCGTATCGTAAGTGAAAGGTGTCGCGTGCGCGATGCCGTCCAGATACAGCGTGAGTCCGCTCGGCGCCGTGGCGAAGTTCAGATTGACCTTGTCGGGGAAGATGGTGACGGATTGGCTCGATTGCAGCCCGCTGGAATCGGTTACGGTCAGCGTTATTCGATACCGCGTGAATCCGCTGAAGTCGTGACCGCTGGTCGGAATCGTGAACGTGCCGCTGGTCACGCCGGTGATGGGAGTCCCCGGATGAACATGGCCTTCATGGAGGAAGTCGATATTCCAGGTATAAGCACTTGCAGGGAGTGTACCATCTTCGGCATCGGTCGCGGTGCCGCTGAATGTGATCACGTCGCCCGCCCTGAAGGTCGCGCCATCGGTTGGCGCAAGGAGGCTGACAACGGGACTATTGCCGACGCTGATTGCGATCGGGGTCGACAGCGTGGAATTGACCCCGTCCGAGACCGTCAGCCGAGCCTGATACGGGCCGGCGACCGTATATGTGTGCGACGGGTTGGCCGCGGTCGAAGTCACGCCGTCACCGAAGTTCCACGAATAGGTGAGAGGCTTTCCTTCCGGATCAGATGAACCGTTGCTGGAGAAGTTGACGGTGAGTGGGCTGGGTCCTTTCGTTGGCGATGCGGAAGCCGTCGCTACCGGTGGCAGATCCGATTGAATGAATTCGATGCGGCGGATTTTGCTTACGCCGAATGTACCGCTAATATCGGAATAGCCGAGATCGACGTAGTAAAGGGCGCCATCGGGGCCTTCGGTCAAGTAGACAATGTCGCCGTAGGGGCCATCTACCGAACCGTCGGCTGGCTCGAAGTTGAAGACGCCGGTGACGTTTCCGTTGGCGTCAAACGTCAAGCGCTTGATCCAGTTCTGAGTGTAATCCGCGAAAAAGAAGCTGCCCTGATAGCTGCTTGGGAATTGCGTGCCGTGATAGACAAACCCGGCGACGACTGCCGCGTCGCGGCCATTATGCGGATAATAGTAGGCGGGTGCCGTGTAGGCGGGATTGCCGTTAGGCGCTTCCACGTCTGGCCAGCCGTAATTAGCACCCTTCGCTCCGATGTCGATTTCTTCGATTGCGGTTGAGTAAACGTTCCCGCCGACATCGCCGATGATCAGCCGCCCGGTGGGTGCGTCGTAGTAGGCGCGGAAGGGATTGCGCAGACCAAGCGCCCATACTGCATCGTAGTTCGGTCCGTTGCCGTCGTAGAACGGGTTATCGGTGGGAACGGTGCCGTCCATGTTGTATCGCAGGATCTTGCCGCGCGGCTTCGTGAGGTCCTGCGCTTCGCCAGCCTGGAAATGCTCCCCGGTCGTGAGCAGGATCTTGCCGTCGTTGCTGAAGTTAATTGCCCCGCCGTGGTGTTCGGCATTGGCAATTTCCGTATCCTGATAGATGACGAACTCGCTACCAGGCACGGTACCCGTCAGCGTCGCGTTCGCCGTGAAGCGCGAGAAGCGATCCACGTTCGGCGTCCCCAGGGTATAGAAGATGTAATAGTAGTGATTGGTGCTGAAGTTGGGATCGAGTGCAATGTCGTAGATGCCTTGCTGTACGCCCGCCGAGCCGATGTTGGTGAGTTGCAGGAAAGGCGTTGGATCGGGCGTGGTATAGGGTGGCGGCAATATCTTGATTGTGCCCGCAAGTTCCACCACCAGCATGCGGCCGTCGGGAAGGAATTTGATCGCGGTCGGCAGATTGAATCCCGTCGCCAGGATTTCGTTCTGGAAGAAGCTGCTGTTCGCGACGTTTACGGTTATCGGTGCTGACAGTGTCGTATGGCCGTCGATGTCGGTCGCCATCGCCGTGATGGTGTGCGCGCCGTTACTTGCCGTACGGGTGTCCCACGCAAGAGCGTAAGGATCCGTCGTATCGGGGGAGCCGGTTGCCACGTTGTCGATATAGAACTGCACATTGGCGATGCCGGTATCGTCCGTTGCATCTGCAGTCACATTGACGATGCCGCTAACTTGCGCCCCATTGATCGGGGAATCTATCAAGACCTGCGGTGATCCGGCCGTCGGGTTGCCGACGGGCGTCGTCATGTCCGATTGCACTTGCGCAGAGGTCAGCACGCGGTTGTAGATGCGCAGATCGTCGAGCGCTCCCTTGTAGAATTGCGCGGTCGACGCATCCGCTCCGATACGCATGGGATTGCCGCGCGCCGTGATAGTTGCTGACAGCGCCTGCGTGTTGACGAGGGTTCCGTTGACATAGGTCTTGACTTGCGCACCATCGAAGGTGATGGCGAGATGGGACCACTGGTTGAATGGCAAAGTGGCTCCTGAAGCAGCGACGCGCGCGCCACTGGATGTCCCAATATAGAAATCGGTCTGATTGCCGCCGCGCAGTTCCAGTCCATACTGGTAGTAGGGCGACGACATAGTCGTATTCCAGAACTTTCCGATAACGACGGAATCGCCGCTCGCGAGCGGCTGGGGATTAATCCACATCGACAGTGTAAGGGCGCTACCGGAGATGTTGGTCGAGGCAGAGTTTGGAATAGAAATGTAGTCATTCACTCCGTCAAAGCTCGCGGCCTGGCCATGCTTGCCGGCCACCCAGGCAACGCCGTTGTTGAGTGTCGCTAGGTTTGACTGCCCTGAGGAATCGCCCGCAGTCGTTCCGGATCCTTCATCGAAGGAATAGGCAGCAACCAGACCCGGTGTTTGAGTGTTTGACACCGTGATGCTGACGGGCAGCGAATCGCCGGTGTTTCCGGAGGTATCCCGTGCGCGCGCCGTGATCGTGTGGACGCCATTCGCGACCGTCGTCGTGTCCCAGCTGACGCTGTAGGGTGATGTAAGGTCTTCGCCCCCGCCGACCGCGATATTGTCCACCAGGAAGGTCACGCCCGCGACCCCGGCATTGTCGGACGCATTGGCACTGATCGTGATCGTACCTGAAACGGTCGTTGATCCTGTCGGCCCTGTGATTGTGGCCGTGGGTAATGTCGTGTCAGGCGTCAGCGTCGTGGCGCTGGCCGGCGCGGATTGTCCAGAGAGGTTCGCCGCCGCGTCCCTCGCCTGCACGGTATAAGTGTAGGATGTGCCCGGCGACAGGCCGGTATCGCTGAACGTGGTCGTCGTCGGGGTGCCGACTTGCGCACCATTGCGGAAGACCTGATAGCCGGTGACCGCAACGTTGTCGGTCGAGGCGTTCCACGAAAGATTGATCTGCGTTGTCGAAGCGGCGGTCGCCACCAGGCCCGTAGGAGTCGATGGCGGTGTGGTGTCCTGGGTGGCAGTCGTCGTGAAGGTGGCGTTTGAGCCGATCCTTTCGTTCCCCGCGGCGTCGATCGAACGGACGCGGTAATTGTAAGTAGTGCTGGGAGCAAGGCCGGTTAGCGCAACGCTGTGTGCCGTCACCAGGGTCGCATCAAGCGTCGTCGACGATCCGTAACTGGTCGTCAGCCCATACTCGACCCGCGAAGTCGCCGCCTCATTGGTCGTCCACGTGACTCGTGCGGTGCTGCCGGTAATGTTCGTTGCTGTCTGCCCGGAGATCGTCGGTGCGGTTGTGTCGAGCACGATGGTATCTGTCACCGCCGCAGACCAGTTGCCCGCGGCGTCCATGAACTGGACATAGACCGTCTTGGTGCCCGTTGCATTCGACAACGTCCAGGCCTTGGTCGGGGCGAAGGCTTCCGCCGTCGAATACGAACTCCCGCTATTGGAGAAGCGCATCTGCTTGACGGAAGTGACTGCATCGGTCGCAGTGAGCGTAAGCGTGACCGAGGTGCTATTGGTCGCCGCGGCACCGCCGTTGATCGTCACCGTACCGGTCGGCGCTTGATTGTCGACCGTGATGTTGACCGGCGTCGAAGTGGTTATGTTATTGGCAGCATCGCGTGCCTGCGCGGTCAGCGCATGGGAGCCGTTCGATGCCGTGGTCGTGGTCCACGAGACACCGTACGGCGAGGTGGTATCCTCCGTACCGATCAGAGTGTTGCCGTCCAGCAGGAACTTGACGCCGATAACGCCAACATTGTCCGACGCGCTCGCTGCAAGACTCACCGTTCCGGATACGATCGGGGCCGGAGGCGTGAGGGACACGGTCGGAGGCGTCGTGTCCGCCGTTCCGGCAAGAGGCGTTGCCATGTCGGTCTGGATCTGCGCCTGAGTGAGCGCATGGTCGGCGATGCGCACGTCATCGATGCGGCCGGGGAATTCGTAGCCGGTGCTGCCGGCCCGCCGGCCGATGTCCACATTGGCTGTCGAATTCTGCTGGGAATTCGTGACGGTGCCGACCAGCTGACCATTGTCGAGCGTGCCATTGAGGTACACGTCCATGGTCTGATTCGCAGCGTTGTAGACGCCGGCGATGTGGTACCACGTGTTGAGTTGCAGCGGCGTCGCGCCATAGCGGAACATCGGCTGGCCGGCACTGTTGGTGAGCTTGAATCCGATGGTGCGGGGACCGGTATCGGCGGTGATATCGAGCTGATATCCGGACTCGCCCGAGGTGCGCTTGGACACGACCGCAGCATCATCGGTGGGGAACGCACTAACGTAAACCCATGCACCGACGCTCATGCTGCCCGTGAATTGCAGCGCAGTTGGATTGCCGAGATTGACGAAGTCATTCACGCCATCGAGTGCAACCGCATTGCCATATCGTCCGGTTGTGAAGGTCGGACCGTTCGTGAGCGTGCCGACGATGCCGTGACCCGATGCATCCGCCGTCGTTGTGCCCGAGGCCTCGTTGAAGGCGTAGCCGGCCGTGATGCCGAGCGGGTCTGCGGCCAGCAGCAGGCGCGGTTCGAGCGTCTCGAAGATTAGCGGCGAATGGCTAGCATCGCGTTTGCCATCGACGATCGTCTTGCGATCGCTCCTCGCGCTGCCGTGAACAATCCGTCGCGCCAGATGGCCGAAAAAGCCCCAGGAACCCGACATCGTTGTCTCCGAATGCCACAACCCGAAATCGCGCTGGATAATTAATTGATATTTAATTCCAGTTAAATAGTACCATAATGCGGCGGCCTCGCTATATATTTATAAAACCTTTTTGGGTAAATATAATGATATTTGAGTGAGGGGAAGGCGGTCATTCAGTCCCGGCGAAGCTGAGAATTCTGTTGACACGAAGATCTTCAGCGAGAGCGGCCCGTCTGGCTCGCACGTGAAGGCGCTCGGCCCCGTGTTGGCCATAGCTGCGTAATGCGCGTCCTAATGCTCCCTGAATTGGCTGTGTCCGTTTCGATCGTTTGCCTAGCAACCGAAGAAGCTTCGGGTTCATAAAGCGTCTGAAAAGCTCATCATCGAGCGCGACGATCGTTTCGTAGCTACCGGGATCACCCTGGCGGCCGGCGCGCCCAAAGAGTTGGCGGTCGATGCGGCGGGACTCGTGATATTCGGTCAGGATGACATGCAAGCCGCCTCGGCTCCGGACCGCAGGATGTAATTGTATATCGGTGCCGCGGCCGGCCATGTTGGTAGCGACGGTAATGCGGCCCGGTTGACCCGCGCCCGCAATGATCTCGGCCTCTGCGTGGTCCTGTCGCGCGTTAAGAACCACGGCTTCGAGTCCCGATCTGCCAAGCAACTGCGAAATTTGCTCAGAGGCTTCAACCGAGCGGGTCCCGACAAGCACGGCGCGACCTTTGCGAACGATGTCGTGAACTGAATCGACCACGGCGTCCCATTTGAGGTTGGCCGTCGGAAACAAGCGTGTGCCGGCATTCGTTCGTCGCAATGGCCGGTTTGTTGGGATGCGTACAACGCGGAGGCCATAGGTGCCGTACAGTTCTCCTGCCGGCTCAACCGCCGTCCCGGACATGCCGCAAAGATGCATGTAGCGGCGGAAGAAGCGCTGATAGGTTATTTGCGCAAGCGTCGTGCGCCGCTCCGTGATCGTGCAATGTTCCTTGGCTTCGATGAGCTGGTGAATGCCGCCTTCCCATGAACGGTCCGGCATCACGCGTCCGGTATATTCGTCGACGATCTGCACCTTGCCATCGGCAACGATATACTGAACGTCGCGTCGGTAGAGGTGAAGGGCGGCAAGCGCATGCTGCGCGAGTTCTTCGCGCGCGCGTCGGATCGCCCATAGCCCTGGTAGTCCTGCAGCGAGCTGAGCGATCCGGCCCTCGCCGCGGGTAGTTAGCCGCACCGACTTCTCGTTTGCGCGCACATGAAAGTCGTCGCCGGGCACCAGGCGTCGAGCGAGATCTAGTGCGGTCTCGTGCAGACCCCCGGCGTTCTCGGGCCCTTCTTGCGTTCCGGAGAGGATCAATGGCACGCGGGCCTCATCGATCAGGACGCTGTCGGCCTCATCCACGATCGCGAAATGCAGACCGCGCAAGAGCGGTGATTGATGGTGGCTAGCAAGTCTGCTGTTGAATATTGTGTCGAGAGAAAGCCGAGAACGGGCACGGCGGGAGCCGAGCGCGAGCCGATCGCGGAGATAGTCGAACACGAGCTCCTTGTTGGTACAATAGGTGACGTCACTTGCGTAGGCTCTTTGCCGCTCGTGCCGCGGCTGTCCGTGCTCGACGAGCCCGACCGTGAGATCGAGCGCATTGTAGATAGGCGCGAGCTGTTCGGCGTCGCGGCGCGCGAGATAATCGTTGACCGTGATGATATGAACCGGACGTCCCATGAGTGCGGCAGTGATCGCCGGCAGCAGCGCCGTCAAAGTCTTGCCTTCACCGGTTTCCATTTCGGCGACCGCGCCTCCCATCATGGCGGCGCCGCCGAGCAATTGTACCGGAAAGAGACGCATCCCGACGTGACGACGCGCCGCCTCGCGCGCAAGCGCAAACGAACGCGCCATTTGATGCGAGTAGGGGGGAGTTGACAGCAATGATGCGCGCAGCTCCTCCGCGGTTTCGCGCAAACGCCGGTTCGTCAGGGCAGCGAACTGCGGTTCCAGATCACCGACCAACCGGACAAAGCGGCCGAGGCGGTCACGCGCGAGGGCCGGCTGCAGGAAGGGCAAGACCCGGCCCCAAGCGTCGAGCAGGGCAGCATCGAGTGCAATCTCTCCGCGAGCGGCTTGCTCCGCGTAGGGTGCGTCCACCGCCACCGAGGCCAAATTGGCGAAGTTTCGTTTGCGCCTGAGCATACGGATTCCCTCAGACCTGCAGCTGAGACAGCAGTAATTGTCGTAGACGGCGCCAGATCTGCTGGCCCGGCGGCTCCCAATTGAAGTTGAAGCGGATGTAGGCGCGACCGCCGAACGCGGTGGCTGCCGGTGCATTTTCGGGCAGCACAAGATCAATTTGGAAGACGCGTTGCAGCGTCTTTACGCCTTCGGGATCGCCAGGATCGACGGTGAAGGCGCCGCCGCCGGCGCCCCCCAAAGCCCTGCTGGGGAGGACGTCACGGCCTGACGGTATTTCGCGAAGGGACTCAACGGGCAATGTCTCATCAGGGCGCTCTGCGAGTTTAACTTCGGCGCTCTGCAGCCGATGGCGAACGAGGTCGATGTCGTCCTGACGGATTGTTGCGCGCACGGTGCGTGAACCGGGAGTAAGTACGTAGCCGATTTGTTGCCCTTCGCGCAGGAAGCGTCCAGGCAAATCCTGTGGTTTCATAACGGCAAAGGTGCCATCGCTGCGGCTGTGCACGATGAGGCGCGCGGCGCGATCGGTCGCGGTCGCGAGCTCGGCGCGCGCCTGCCCCAATTCCGTCGTGGTAATCTCCGCGCTCGCGCGGTCGGTAAAGCGCTCGGTGGCAAGCCTTGTCTCGAGTTCGGCGACGCGTGCGTGGAGAATTGAGAGTTCGGCCTGGAGTGTTGATTCCTCGCTTTCGACCAGCGCTTCTCCGGCTGTGACGTTCATGCCCGGATGGACCAGAAGCGCGCGCGCGAAGCCGTCGGTTCTCGCGCGCACGATTGCATTCTCCGGCAACCAGACGACGCCTTCCGTCGTGGTGTAAGAAGGGACCGGAATTAGGAAAAGTATCAACCCGGTGGCCAGGATCATGCCGAAGGTCGCCGTCACGACGCGGGCGCGATTGCGGTGAAGGCTCGGGCTCGCGAGCACGAACCACAGTGCCTTGCCGATCGGCAGCGCAACACCTGTCAGCAGGCTCCAGGCCGCGATCGAGACGCCGAGGGCGAGATACTGCGAGGCGACGAACACGGCGATCGCGAGCATCACGACCTGGCGGTAAAGGAAAGCAGTCGGTGCGTAAAGAACGAACCAGATTCGTTCGCCAGTCGTGGCCACGAAATCCTTCGATCCATCAGCGCGAAACGCGTAGCGATTGACAAGGTAGCTCCAGTACCGGGTAGCACGCTGCGCCAGGTTCGGGATTTCCAGCAGATCCGCGAGAATGTAGTAGCCGTCATACCGCAGGAGTGGATTGCCGTTGTATACCAGGGTCGAGACACCGGCGACGGCCAGTGCGTCGAACGCGAGCGCGCGGACAAGTCCAGCCTCCACGGTAAGCCATACGTAAAGCGCGAGCGCAGCGAAGAACACTTCGACGATCATTCCGGCCGCGCCGACAAGGGCGCGCCTCCACTTGCTGCGGAATGCCGAAGCGGCAGAGGCGTCGACATAGGGCAACGGGGCGAACACCAGGATCATGACTCCGAATTCGGGTACTGCTCCCCCGAACGCCGTGACCGCAAATCCGTGTCCAAATTCATGCAACGTCTTGAGCAGGAGATACACCAGCGCGAGCGACAGCAGGTTGTCGGTGGCCAGGATTCGGTCGGAGGCGTCGGCCGTTAGTTCCTGCCAGTGTTGTGCCGCGAATAGAGGCGCCGGCAACACCACCAGTAGCCACAGCACGGCACCCGGCAACCCGAATAACCATTCTGCAAGCGGCCGGGTACGCTCGAAAAACCTGACCGGATGCCAGAGCGGAATCCGCAGGGCCAGCGGGTAGAGCACGTTGCCGAGCCACCTGGATCGTTTGGCTTTCGCCGCACGTGCGGCCAGCGCGCTTGCATCCGGGGTCACTTCGGTTTGTAACAGGTCGAAAGCGCTGAGTTCGGCCAACAATTGGATGGCGTCGCTCTGGCTCGGCGCCTCCTCTGCAAGAGCGGATCCGACCTCATGCCAGATCTGGTCAACCGTTCGCACGCCGTCCATCGCGGCCACGATCATGTAGCCGGCGGGCGACAAGCGGTGCATGCGGCCGGTCGCGTGATCCTGCACGACGTACCAAATGCAGCCCCGATACCGATGTCGGTAGACCGAGGTGTGGTCGCGAAGCTTCGGCCGGCGTTGCGCGATGCGATACCAGGACGAGCTTAGAAACGGGGCTGCGGTCATATCGCCCCTCTCACGGCAGATACTTCCACGCGGCAAGGCGCAACCAATCGATGACAGGATGCATCCAGATCCACGCAATCGAACGTTGTCCGGAATTGATCTTTGCAACGCCTTCCATCCCGGGGCGCAATGCAAGGCCCGCTTCCGAGAGGCGGGCCTCGATCCGAAATGCATTGCGTCCTTCCTCGGCGAGCGTAACCGGCGTGATCTTGCTCAAGGTCATCGGCACCGGTTCGCCGGGTCTGCCTGCGAGCGCCACGGTGCCGCTTTGCCCGACCGCCACGAAGCGAACGTCACGTTCGTCGACCTGAACGATCAAGCGATAGGAATTGAGTGGCGCCACCTCGAACAGCGTCTTTCCCTTCTCGACGGGAGAACCGAGCATCTGGCTCAGGTCGCCGGAGACGACGACACCGTCGAATGGAGCGAGGATCCGGGTGCGTGCGAGCTTCTCTTCGGCGAGTGCCAACTGGGCCTCCGCCTGCCGGATCTGCGGTTCCAGTACCACGAGACCGTTGCGATTGTGCTTGGCGAGCGCCTCGCGATCGCGCTGAAGCAGCTTGTCGAGTTCGGCTCGCCACTTCAACCGATCGAGAACGAGATCCCGGTCGTCAAGCTGGGCGAGAAGGTCGCCCCGCCGCACCGTGTCGCCAGCCCGTGCCGGGGCCGCTCGAACAAATCCGTCGAACGGAGCCACGGCTGCGCGCTGCACTTCGGCCTCAAGCACTGATTTGGCGGTGACGCGGTGCTCGCCTTTCGCAAAGACCAAGGTCAGCGCAAGCACCATGACACAGCCGACGCAGAGCTTGAGGGTCGGCCGCCGTGCGCCGAACAGTGCCGCGCATCCGTCGCCGATACCGTCAACCACACGTCCGCCCAAGAGCCGGTTCGCCCGCAGCTGCAACCCGATCTGAGGTCCCAGCAGTGCCGCGACCCCCTCTACCAGCTTCAGCGTGTCGTCCGTAAAGGGCTCGGCGCGGTGACGTTCGAAGGTGAGAGCGCCGATCGGTTCTCCATGGGGGCCGACCAATATAGCTGACATCGTCGACGAGCCGGACGCCTTTGCTTCCTCCGCCAGCGCCCGATGGGCGATGGTCACGACACGTCCCATCCTCGGCAATGGCGGATAAGCGACGCACCCTCGCTGCTCGATCGCCTCTTCCATTGCGTTCTCGATCGCATTGACGAGGCGGCTCTCGCGTTTGAAGCTGGCCGAGAACGAAACCGCGCGCAGGCATATTGTGCCATTCCGACCGACAATACCCAGCGACGCGCGCTCGCACCGTAGGCGGGTTGCCAGCTCATTGACCACCGCGATGGCCATACCGCTCAGCCGCGGCTGCGCGTTCACTGTGACGAGGAGGTCCAGGCACGATGCGGCTCGCGTTACGTCAGACGAGAGATCCTTAGTGTGCCTGGCCCAAGGCAATGCCTCGAGCCAGCCCGCGCCCCAGCGCAATTGCTCAGCGACGACGGCCGGGGTGACCAGGGGCTTGGCGGCCGTCGTCGTCAATGCGATGGCCACAGCCGCAATCGGCTCGTTCGCAGTGCCGAGCGGCAGGGCGACTATCAGGGCCACAGGTTGCGCGGGCCTGGAATCAGGACCGACGCGACCGGGAGCAACGACCAAGCGGCGTTCCGCGTAGGCGGTTTCGGCCAGGCGCATGAGATCGCTGGCGTCCACATCCCGGGGCGGCCACGTTACCGATAGTAACGGCGCAGTTGAATCAACCCGCCGCATGAGCAACAGACCCGCTGACACGCCGGCAATACGGCTGCATTGCAGCGCCAACCAGGCCGAAACAAATGTCGCTTCGTTTCCCGCGTTCAGCAATCCTTGCCAATGCGGCGACGTCGTCGCATCTGCGGGCACCCTCCGCAATTGTGGGGCGGGGCCCCCGCCTGCTGTCAAGTCGGGCTCAGACATGTGCCGTCCAAAAAAGGCGCCGACCAATGACTTGGTGGTGCTGTCGGAGGGGGCCCGCCATCTCGCGCCAATCCATTGGACAATATTATTTTTCGAGTTATGTCATTTTAAGCTTATTAAATCCAATTAATATTATATACAATAGGGCGGAAGCGGAATTCGATGGGAACTCGCATGATGGGTTCGATTGAGGGAATTGTCGGCAGAGCTCGGCGGATGAACTACATCCTGTCGGGCTTGTACCTGACGGTGGGGATCTTGCTTACCGGTTCCGGTGCAAGGGCAGAGGCCCCAGAAATCTTGGCGGGGGAGCGAGAATTCAATTGCGTGATCGAGCCGCAACAAACCGTCAAGCTGGCGAGCCCGGCAGTCGGCATGATCGCGCGCCTCGATGTTGATCGCGGCGACATCGTTCGGCAGGGCCAGATCATTGGCAAGATCGAAGATGGAGTCGAGGCCGCAACGCTGGCGCTCGCGCGGGCCCGCGCGACCAATGATGCCCCCGTGAAGTCAGCCGAAGCCCGCGCGCAGTTCCTACGTCAAAAACATGAGCGTCTGAAAGAGCTTCATACAAGGTCCGTCAGCCCACTCGCTTCACTCCAGGAAGCCGAAGCGGAGGTACAGGTTGCCGAACAGCAGCTCAAGGAGGCGCAACTCAACAAGGAGCTTGCTCGCTTGGAAGTCGCGCACGCCGAAGAGGTTCTGAATCAACGCGCGCTGCGTAGCCCGATCGACGGCGTGGTGGTCGATCGGCTTCTCGTTCCGGGTGAATATCGAAATGACCAGAGCCCAGTCCTCACCCTCGCACAGATTGATCCGCTGAGGGTCGAAGTGTTTGTGCCGACGGCATATTTTGGTCAAATCCGTGCCGACAGCAGAGCGAAGGTGCGACCGGAGCTGCCCATCGGGGGCGTCTATATGGCCTCTGTCACCATTGTCGATCGCGTCCTCGACGCTGCCAGCGGAACGTTCGGGGTGCGTCTGGCCTTGCCGAACCCGCGTCTGGCGCTACCTGGGGGAATTCGCTGCAAAGTCGCATTCATGTTGGAGGCTGACAATCCGGCCCTGATGGCTGGTGACGCGCCATCATCCTTTCAAAAATAGAGTGCGTCGTTCATCGCGAGAGTCTGAAGCGGTTGATTCTGTGACGCCGAAGTGCGGTTCACTAGGTCTCTGAAAGAAAATTCCACTTGTATTAATGGCTTTATTTAATATTGTAAATGAATGACGCCAAGTTATTAAATTTGGAATTTAATATGACGCTGAGTTCCATCGGAAACATCGAGTTCGTCGGCGAGATCGAATGGGATGGCAAGGCCATCGTGGTCGGGGCAGCGACCCCATTTGGGCACGTGTCCTGTAGAATCCCTCGTGAGACAATCCACGCGCTCCCGATCTATTCGGACGCCCTTGAACGCGAGATCCGTTTGGAGCGGCACCTGATTCTGGAGCGGCTCGCCCCCGCCCTACGCGCAAAGATTTCTACTTCAGGAACGGGCGAGCCAGTGGATTTATGGCCTTGGGAGATCAGTCGCGCACGCCCTGCGGCTGCCGCGAGCGCATTACCCACGGATCAAGAGGCCGTCGGTAGACTGCCGGAGGCGATCGAAAAGGCGCAGCCGTCATGAGTGGGTTCAAATCGGACTGCCTTGACGAACAACGCGACCAACACGCGGCATAGCTGGACCTGAACGTCCAATTCGAGCGTTCGGATCGAGCCCCGATTCCAAGGCTCCATCGCAGGCTTCTGTCAGGCGGTGTCCTGCGCGAGAAGCAATGGTGCTGGCGATGTCGACTCGCGTCCCCGCCCTGCGCACAAAATTCGGCGCATAACCGCGGACCGAGTGCGGCGCTTCCCTGTTGCGAAAAATATGTCTGCCCGTTGCAGCCATTCGCTTGGCGAGCGAAGTCACCGCTACGATTGTCGTCTGAGGGGACGAAGTTGGAGCCAGCCGCTCCTTCGGCGCCGTCCGCCCGATAACAGCGCGACGCTCGCGACACGAACGCTGCCGCCGCTGCCAGGTAGCATAGCCGCGTAAGAGCAGCAGCACTTCCGGAAAGAAGCAACCGACGCGCATTTGAACCTGCTTGTCCACTGGCCGGCCGAGCGCTTTTGGTACGAGACTGGATTATTTAATCGCGTTCTTATTTTGATTGCTAATTATATATAAATTAATATATTTAAATTGACGAATTAATCGCGCAGTTCTGGCCATGGCCTGGCTGCGGCTGGATCCGAACCTCAGTGGTGTTCGCAAGGGGATCGGCAGATGTATCGAGTCTCCGGCTCCGTCTTGGTTGTAGCGGTCGCCATGATGGCCGGAGGTACTCCATGGGCGGGCGCAGGACGCCTGGCGATGCCCTTGACTTCTCAAGCAGCACTAGGGCGCATCGAATTCGGACGGCCCACGCTCCCGCCTCTGACGTACACGATGTTCTGCCTGCGCTATGAGGCCGAATGCCGCTCGCGGCGAGGCTTCCGGGGCGGCCCGGTCCGGCTGACCGAGGAGCGTTGGGCGGATCTCTTGGAGGTCAACCGCGCGGTCAACCTGGCCATTGTGCCGGTGCCCAGCGACCTCGGCTTGGCCGGCGAGGTGTGGAGCGTCAATCCCGATCGCGGGGACTGCAACGACTACGCTGTAAGCAAACGTCACGAACTGCTTCGGCGTGGCTGGCCGGCGCGGGCTTTGCTACTGAGCGAGGTGATCGTCAGTTCCGGAGAACATCATTTGGTGCTGCTCGTCCGCACCCGGAGCGGCGATCTCGTGCTCGACAATCTCGCCCCAGAGATCAAGCTCTGGTCGCGAGTCCCCTATCGTTGGCTTCGCGTACAAATGCCGAGCAGTCATCAGCTGTGGGCGACGATCGACGGGAAAGGGGCGTAATCGTTAGCGGGCGAGCGGGATGCGGATCGCCATTTCCTTTTCCTTGGCGCCGCGCTCCCGTGGATCGGGCTTACTGCTCATCGTTGGACCGGCAGCGGCGAAATCCGCAAGTCGGACCACCATGGCCGTCGTTGCCGGCCCCGTGCAGTTGGCATTGCGGTCAATGGGCTGCGGCCCCGCGGCATGCTGGCGGCAGGGACGGCCCAAACCGCTGTGTAAGCCGCCCGGGGCATCGTCTCGGCGCACGGCGTCGGGACACGGCCGTGGTGCTCAGCCGGTCCGGCGGCGGCTTTGTCCGGATGGGCGGTTGATCAGTAGATCGCTCAGCTTCTTGCCGGCTCGAAGCTGCGCTTTCAGCCATCGCGGCTGCTTACCGCGACCGGACCAGGTTTCGGATGGGTCCTTAGGGTTCCGGTACTTCGGCAGCACTGGGGGGTAGGGACGGCGCACACGCTCCGCGTTCGGGGCCCCGGCAGTTCCCTCAATCCTGCGAAGCCGTTCTTCGAGCTTGGCTTTTTCCGCGATCATTCTCCGACTGAGAACAGTCGTCACCTCATCGTAAAGCCGCCACAGCTCGGCCGTGGTCGCGGATGCCCAGTCGTCCTTCTCCATGGAAGCCGTCCCCACTACTTCCGATTTGAAATAGGAGGGGGACTTATCAGGTCGAACCCGGGTCCGGCAAGCACGATCGGCTCGTGCGCAGCTCGGTCTGCAACGCGCTTCTTCTTGATGCTACCGGCCTGGTCGGTGCCTCCGACCGACCGGCCGCCTCTCGGCCGCTCTCCGCCGACGGACCCGTCGCATTGGACCAAGCAAGCGCTGCTCGGCCATCAACACGCGACTACGTAAATTCTGCAATTCGGTGAATTGAACGATCAGCGCCTCATGCGTTTGACGCAAAATAGCCGAAGAATACATGTGACCACCTACTCATGACCAGCGATGATCCCGTGACTGCAGATCGGAAGTTGCGGGTTGAGGAAATGCCGCCCCCAACTTTGCTGACAAGGTTTTCATCGGTGCTACTACTGAAGCAGTACAGTTATCGTTCGAGATCCCTGATCAATGGTTGGAAATAAATTCGTGCCCCCTCATTTGAGCCTCCCGGCTGGCACACGACTGAGATCGGAATGATTCCAGCCGCTGTCGCGGTCGATGACCAGTCCTCGCATTATCTTAATGAATAGTATTACTTTTTTTGCCTCCTCTTTCTGGGCCTTCCCGTCTGGGTCGAGGCTTTTTCGGATTGCCTCGCTCCGGTGAAACTTTGTCGAATGTTAGATTTGAATCGTGAATGTCCCTATATATCGTTCGTAATAAGTGGCCGGTGACGAGTTAGATAATGTTAACCAACACTGACGAAGCAACCAAACTACTGCACCAATACATTCTGTGGGAGGGTTGTCATATTGCAGCAACCCATAATTGCAGTAGAAATCGCGGTTTTGTCGGTGAATATGCGGTTTCGGATTTCCTTGAGGAGACCCGCATTCTTACGGTGCTGCACGCATTCTCTAAGCGAGTTACGTTGATGCGGCCATCAAGCGTTGCCGACACGTGCCGTGGCGAAGTTGGCAGTGCGACGTTTTGGCAGAACGGATTGGTTATGCCTCCTGCGCGTCTCTATAGAGGGAATGGTGGATTAAACGGCTGCATGCGGAGTTGTTGGCGATAGGCAAGGGGAAGCATGCGCCGCATCAGAGTCGTCATCGCGGATCGGCACCCGATCGTTTTGCAGGGCATCAGCAGCGTCCTTGCGACGCAGCACGATTTTGCGATCGTGGCCTCCTGCGGCGATGCTGCGAGCTGCATCGAGGCGATCCGCCTCCTCGTGCCGGACATTATACTGGTCGATAACGCAATGCCCGACGTTAGCCGACCGGATCTTCTTGCTCTCGCAAACACCGCTGGCAGAGGAGCCCGGGTCATTTTCTTCGCCGGTAAGGCCGGCGATCGCGAGTTGCAAAGGCTGGCCGCGGATGGCGCGTGCATCGTCCTCACGAAGGATGCGAAGCCGGAGATGCTGGTCGCGACCCTGCGGAAAGTTGCGCAGAACCAAGGACTTGCATCGGGGTTGACGGGCCCTTGTGGGGAGATCGGTGAGGAGCCTCGCGCAGGTGAGGAGAAGTCCCTGACACAACTGACCGACCGGGAGCGGCAAATCATGAGGCTCGTATCGGAGGGGTTATCGAACAAGGAGATCGGGCGTCGACTGAACATTGCCGACGGTACGATCAAGGTCCACCTTCACCACATCTTCCAGAAGCTGGATATCAGCAATCGTACAGTTCTCGCGGCATTGGCGATTTCGCAAAACGAGCAGCATGCAGCTCCCCGTGAGTTCGCCCCCTCCGGGCTGCTCCAGCCGGATCCGTCGGTTCGAGATGACGAGGACGCGAAGCCCGACGGTGTCCTTCCGGAGCGTACGCGTTAGCCGCAAATCGCACCTGATTGGATATGGTTGCCGTTAACCTCGCTGCACCTTCGATGTAGGCCTTTCGATGTAGGCCTTTGCTTTGCTGTCACGGGTGTTCAACGGGGGCCGATGCACGCAGGCAGGACAGGACGATTTTACCCGCGGCCTAGCCGGCCCCAGCAGCACTAAAGAGGGAGTTTGATGCCGGAGCCGACGGCGCTCCCAGAGACCTGCGAACAATCGTCGATTGTTTTCGCGCATCCTGTCCGAGATGCGTCGTTCATTATGTTAAGTGGGGGAGGTCGATTGTCGCGGCCAGATGCTCGGCCATGTTGCGGCAGGCCACTTCTGCTTCGGCCAGCGTTCGGAAGGGCGAACCGCTGATCTTGATCGCGCCGTTGTTCTGGTAGAGCGGTCGCCAACTCGCCAGATAGCCGGAACGTCCGTGAAAGCCCGGACCCGTGGGGCTTCCAAAGCTGATCACGAACGAGAAGCCATCGCTGCTCGCGCTCCATATCTCCATGTGCTTGAGGGATCGATGGAACTGCAGTGGCATGGTAAATCCTGCGGTGTCCTGGTAGTCGCTCGATTAATATAAATTAGAAATAAATACATTAAATGCTCAATTGCAAGCCCGAAATTCGACTCGGCCGCTACCGCCGAGAGCCGCAAGTTCGAGAGGCTGCGGAAAATGGCGAGAGCTGCCGGCTCGACATACGCTCAACAGTTGCCCCTTTTCAAACAAAAGTCTTGGTTGAAAGTGGATTTAATATATAATAGGAGAAAATAAATATTTAACTCGAGGAGAGCGCATTGTGTCCCGTGACCGCACTGAAGACGACGATCGTCGGGCATTCCTCAAAACCTGCGGAAGATTCGCGGCCGTGACACCCCCCGTCATGACGCTGCTGCTGTCGACCTCCCTGACCTCGACCGCGATCGCACGTTCGGGCGGACAGACCGGTGTGACCCGAGACGACGACGGGGGCCGGTCATTCTTCGACGACGATCGTCCGTCCGGGGCAGGGTCGAGAGCCTCTGGTAGCGGGTCACCTGGAGGTGGTGGAGCATCAGGCGGTGGCGGTGGCGGTGGGGCACCCGGAGGTGGCGGACCTGGCGGTCGCCGTGGTGTGTCATCAGCTGCCGGAGGGACCTCCGGCGGTGGCGGATCCCGTGGAGGGGGATCCGGTGGTAAAGGGCCGTTCGCGACCGGTGGGAGCTCTGGAAGCCCGATCGCAGCTGGCGGCGTCGATTGTGCAGATGAAGATGACGAGGCGCGGAAACGCAATCCCGATTGCGAGCGACCCACCACTCGAGTTTCGACTGCAACGGGATCTGAGCATTAGTGCATACAGCTTGGTCTATCGAATAGGAGACCTGCCATGCCTATCCGCGCTCGAGCGGACGACCCTGCTGCTGTTCTTCGCCAGCGTCTCGAAGCGCTCGCCTCCCAACTCGCAGAACTTGAGAGCCTCAGAGACCGAGTAGGTCGGGCAGAGAACCGTAAGCGTGACCTCCGCAAGCGGGCTGTCCTGGGAAAGCGAGCGAGCTCAGAAGGCAAGCGAGCGGTCGTTGCAACTTGGCAGATTTAAATTTCATCCCTGCGTCGCCTGGTCGCAATCCGTCGAATTATTGCAACGAGTGTCCGAAAGCGAACGGATGGCTCGACTTTAGTCGATCATAGTTGGCTTCGGCGAGGGGGAAGCGGTTCATTCGCAGCAGCATCCTACCACGCCGGGAATAGGGGCGCTGGTCTCCTGGCGCAGCACGTGCCGGGCGCTTTGGGGTCTTCAATCCATTACCTAGTTTCGCTTGAAAGGATGAAAGCTCGTGAATGATGCCAATGTGAAAGTCGAAACGCATGCCGTGAATGAGAGCTCGAACGGAGCAAAGCCAAGGTTCGAGTTGCCGCTTTTGAATTTCCAGGAATTTTTCCGCGGTTTTGCCGAGCAGGGCGCCGCGCAGGCCAGGAAAAATATCGAGAGCATGAAGGCGACTTCCGAGGAGATCAGCGACGTTTTCCGCGAAGCCTGTTCCATGAACGTCAAGGGTGCCGTCGACTATGGCGCCAGGGTCATCGAGATTTCCAAGCACAATACCAATGCCACCCTGGAATTCTTTTCTCGGCTCGCTGAGACCAGATCGCTGCCGGAAATCGTCCATCTTTCGACCGCCCAAAGCCGCGAGGCTTTCGAAGCCGCCTCCGCACAGAACCGGGAGCTTTGGGAGCTCGCGCAGAAAGTCGCAATCGATACGACCGAGCCCATCAAGACGGGCTTCAGCCGGGTATTGCGCAGGACCGTCGCATAAGACCGTCTGAATCGAGGCTACCGGCCGCGCGGATCGGCTGGACAGCCTCTCCGCGACAAGGAGAGGCGCGGTCCAGCCGATGGCGGGCGAGCGTGCCCAGAGCCGGCAATAGATTGCAGGAAATCAAGATGGGTATAGTAATGATTAAGTGCCCGGAAACGGGGAGTGCCATTTCGACGGGGATCGAGACCGATCGCGAAAGATTCCGGTGCAGCGCAGTATTCTTCTCGCGCACCTATTGCCGGATCTGCGCGGCCACACACGAGTGGTTCGCGAGGGAGGCCTGGGTCTACGAGCCTGCCTTGGATAGTCGGTTACCGGTCGGCTGGCAGGCTCGCGCCGGAGCGGCGTGAAGAACCTCGGCTGCGCCCTGCGAAACGATCCGATCGATCCTGCGGCTCATCACCTTGTAGCACTCGCATGCCACGGCTTCGAGCCGCGGCCGATCGATCTCGAGCTGACCGCGCCGGTTCGATTTCAGCGCTCTTGACGCGCGCAACGCGCTCACGACGTGCGTGACGGTGGTGCGGCGGACTCCCAGTAACTCCGACATGGTCTCTTGCGTCAAAGGGAGGAGATTGCCGCCATCTGCCCGGTCGTGAATGTGAAGCAGCCAGCGCGCCATCCGGGCCTCGACGGAGTGCAGGGCATTGCAAGCCGCGACGTGCTGGAATTGCGTCAACAGCGATCTCGTGAAAATCTGCACCATGGATGTGATCGCAGGGCTGCGACGCAGAGCCGGCATAAATTGCGCCGCCGGAATCTGCAGCGCTGTCCCTGGGACGCGGACGACCGCCGTCACGGGTGAGCGGGATGCGCCAAGCGCCGACGTCAGACCGACAGCACCCTCATGGCCGATCACCCCCGTGGCGGCCGTCTGCCCGTTCGGTAAGCCCACGATAAAGGCGATCGCGCCACCGCAGGGGAAGAGAAGGTGTTCGATCCGATCGCCTGATCGGACCAGTACGGCGTCGCGCTCAAGCGCGACTTTCCGCAAATGAGGTGCAAGCAAAGCAAAATCCGCCGGCGGCAACGCTGCTAACAATCGGTTACCAACTCTAGTCGCGTGGTCCATCGCGGGATTCACCCCCGACGGATGCCCGGCGCTGGGACTCGTGCCGGTCGTGCCAAGCTGCTCTGCAGAGTGACAGCTCAACGGCAAGCCAACCGGCCACCTCAGATATGGTTCCATGAATGGATCGCGTGCGTGCGGGCGACCGGGGCCGGTTTTCCGAAGCCAGTTCTTGATGCCGTCAGTGAAGCGACGTGCGGACAACGAACGCGCCGTGAAAACCTTCAAGAGCCTAGCTCATCTTGCCTCGCCATTTGCAGTCTCAGCTTCCACGAAGGCGTGCACGTCGCAGTGCCTACCAATCGCCGCGCGATTTTGTTCCGGTGTATGCCACGTGTCGTCGCGCTCTGGGGATCGACGGTTAGAACTGCCGCCGTGCGCTCATGATCACGGATGACAGCTGCTTCACCGAATACGCGCGTAAAATGGCGGCACCCAGACCTTTGGCGGTACGAAGACTTGAATCGTGGCCCGGCGGGGCGATTGAAAGAACGCCCTCCGAAGGGCAGCACGGCACCTCATAAAGTTCAATATTAGAATTAACGAATTGGCTGGAGGCGGCATCGCGCGTGGTCGTTCCTCGGGCGGGTATACCAGCGTGTGAGTGCATCCAGCGCTTAGCAAGTAAGCATCTAGAAAGGCTAGCTCCATTCTTTCCAGCTGAATGTGTAACTTGCCCGCGCGCAGTGAGCGCGTCCCGTCGTCAGCTGGCGGCCGTCTAAAGTGCTTGACTAGTTCTAAAATAGAACTGTAACCTTTAGGGCAAGACGGCCGGTCTCAACGGCCGCAGGGATTTGCCGCGCGCTGGGCCAGTCCAGGCTTGCACAGCAAGACGCTCGTTTCGTCTGGCGTGATGCGAGCAGCCGGTGAGGCGGCAAAACACAATGACGTACCTGTAAGGGTGCGCATCAGGGAGGACGAACAATGTTGATGAAGTGGAAGGTCGTTGCGGCTCTGGCTTTGATTTTGAGCGGTCCAGCCTTCGCAGCCGATGAGCCGGGAGTTACCGCGACCGAGATCAAGATTGGCGGGGTGTTTCCGTTCAGCGGACCTGCGTCATCGATCGGTCTCGTGGGCAAGGGCCTTATCGCCTACATTCAATCGGTGAATGACCGCGGCGGCATCAACGGCCGCAAGATCAACTACATCGCCTATGACGACGCCTACAGCCCTCCGAAAGCGGTGGAGCACGTCCGCAAGCTGGTCGAGAGCGATGAAGTGGCGTTCATGTTCGGCCAGCTCGGCACGCCCGGTCTTTCGGCCACGGCAAAATATCTGAGGGCGAAAGCGGTGCCCAGCATCGCAATCATCAGCGGCTCGTCCAAGTTCACCGACGTCGGCAGTCATCCGCTGACCACGACAGGCCTTGTCAGCTACGACACCGAAGGAAAAATCTACGCCAAATATCTGACCAGGACGCTGCCGAACGCCAAATACGCGATCCTCCATCAGAACGACGATCTCGGCAAAGATTACGTCAATGCCTTCAAGGGCTTTCTCGGCAAGGATTACGACCGGAAGGTCGTCAGCGCGTCCTATGAGGTCACGGAGCCGACCGTCGATTCGCAGATCACAACCCTGAAAAGCTCCGGTGCCGACGCCCTGATGATCGCGGGAACGCCGAAATTCGCAGCGCAGGCGATCCGGCAAGCTTCTGTGATCGGCTGGAAAGCGACCGTCATCATCAACTTTCCGTCCGGTTCGGTCGGAGGCACGCTCGCGCCGGCTGGCCTCGACAAATCGGTCGGCGTGATCGTCGGGACGATCAACAAGGACGTCGTGGATCCCACATGGAAAGACGATCCCGCCATGCAGGCCTATCGGGCGTTTCTCGACAAGTACCTGGCCGGCGTCGATATCACCAACGGCAGCTATCTGACCGGCTATCAGCAAGGCATCCTGCTCGAGCAGATCCTGAAGCAATGCGGCAATGACCTGTCCCGCAAGAACATTCTGGCGCAGGCCAAGAACCTCAGGGATTTCGTCGTCCCGACCGCGCTGCCCGGGATCAAGGTAAACACCAGCGAATCCGAGAACATGATCTGGACGCAGATGCGTTTGCAACGATGGACCGGATCGACCTGGGAAGCCTTCGGCGAGGTGTTGGATGCCAGGTCCGAATGATTTCGCAGCAGCCAGAGTGACGGACGCCGCATCAGTTGCGTCCGAGCTTGCTCTGCGCCGGCAGGCCGCCGCTGGGCATTACGGGGCTGCATCGCATGCGGTCGCCCTTTCAGCAATTCGGGAGATCATTTCGATGTCGACGACGGCACTGACGTTTGCACCCCGCGAGGTTTCCATCGAGCGTCGAATCGACGGCACGCTTGTCTTGAGCTCGCCACTTGAATGGACACCGTGCGACTGGCGCATCACTGATTTTCTGCCGCGCTGGGCCAATGCCGTTCCGGATCGGGTTTTCCTTGCGCAACGCAATGCGAAGGGAGGGTGGGACGAGATCACCTATAGTGAGGCATGGTCGCAGGTTCAGGCGGTCGGCCAGAGCCTGATCGATATGGGCGCTAAGCCTGCCGACAAGCTTGCGGTCCTTTCCGGAAACTCCATCGAGAACGCGGTGATCTCGTTTGCGGCGATGTCGATCGGGGTCATTCTGGCGCCGATCTCGCCGAACTACACGCTGATGCCGGGGGGCCTCGCACGTCTCAAGGACGTCGCGGAAGTGCTGCGCCCGAGCTTCGTGTTCGTTCAAAGCGGACGCGACTTTTCCGCCGGCCGCGCCATTCCCGAATTGGCCGCCGCGACCTGGATCAGCGTCGATGGTGCGCCGGACACAGTGCCTTTTCAGGCTCTGACGGCTCGAACCGGGAACGAAGGATTCGAGCGCGCATCGCGTGTGGTGCCTTGCGAGGCCGTTGCAAAGATTCTCTTCACGTCCGGTTCGACCGGCTTCCCCAAAGGGGTGCTCAACACCCATCGCATGATGGCAAGCTCCCTGCAAATGGGCAGCCTGCTCGTGTCACCTCCGGCCGTGCCGGTGCAGGTTGAATGGCTGCCCTGGCACCATACGATGGGCAGCAATGTCATCCTTCATGGCATCCTGAAAAATGGCGGGACGCTCTATATCGATGATGGCCGGCCGCTGCCGCAGCTCTTTCACAAGACGGTCGCCAATCTCAGGGAGATTTCACCAACCGCAATGTTCAACGTGCCTGCCGGCTATAACCTCTTGTGTGATGCGATCGAGAACGACCTCGACCTTGGCGCCAGCGTGTTCAAGCGGATGGACCGATTGAGTTATGCTGGCGCCGCAATTTCACAGGGGACCCTGGAAAAACTCTATCGATTGACATTCGCGGTCACCGGCCGACGAATTCCTGTCATGTCGGGCTATGGCACGACCGAGACGGCACCGACAATCAGCTCGACGCATTGGGCAACGGACCAGCCCGGAGAGATCGGTCTTCCCGCGCCGGGGCTGCAGCTCAAGCTCATCCCGGTCTCCGATACCTACGAGGCCAGGGTCAAGGGTCCTAACGTCACGCCCGGCTATCTCGAAAGGCCGGATTTGACAGAAAGGGCCTTCGATGAGGAAGGATTCTACCGCATCGGCGACACTGTCTCGTTTCTGGATCCACAGAAGCCGGAGCTTGGGCTGCGCTTTACGGGAAGAATTTCCGAGAACTTCAAGCTTGCGAATGGCACCTGGGTCTCGATCGGAAACATGCGCGCGGCAATCCTGGCCGCGACGCGCGGCGTCTTGCTGGACATCGTCGTTGCGGGCGAAAATCGCGAGGCGTGCGCGCTGCTCTGCTGGTTGAATCCGACCGAGGCGGCGCGAGTTTCGAAGAGCCTGGCCGCAGATCCGACCTGCGATCCCTTCGTGATTCAATTTCTAAGGGATCGTTTTCAGGAATATAACGAGACCGTCGGAAGCAGCGAAAGAGTCTGTTCCTTCTCTCTGCTGAAGGATCCTCCATCAATGGCTGCGGGAGAGATCACGGACAAGGCCTACGTCAACCAACGCGCCGTGCTGAAGGTTCGCTCCGAACAGGTTGAACGTCTCTACTCCAACGAACCGGGCCGCGATGTGGTCCGAGTGTAAGGGCGAGTCGAGCGACATCGCGTTTCGGCCTGGCGGCGCCCGCATGCGCTCCCTTGCGTTGCTATCCGATGCGCGGACGCTCGAGCAGCATTCCCTGGGCGGCCATCTCAAGCGGCGCGTGAGCGCGCCTTTGTCTTCCGGACCTCCGGCGCCGCCGTCGCGGGGGTGCCGAGGGCACCTGGTCCAGGGTGAGTATGAACCTCCTTGGCTGACAGCGGCTCGCCGCATTCAGAGCACACCATGACCGGATCGAAGTCCTTTCCGCACTTGCGGTGCTGGTGCAGCAACGGTCGGCCGCGCTCGTCGACCATGTGGGTATCGCCCCAATGCACGATCGCCATCATGATCGGATAGAGGTCGAGCCCCTTCTGGGTCAGGATATATTCGTGGCGCTTGGGGGATTCCTGGTAGGGAATGCGGCGCAGGATGCCCTGCCGAACCAGCTTTTTCAGCCGTTCGGCGAGCAAGTGTCGTGTGATTCCGAGCGCCGACTGAAATCCCTCGAAGCGGCGCGTGCGCAGGAAGCATTCGCGCAGGATCAGAAGAGTCCAGCGATCGCCGATCACGCCGATGGTTCGGGCCATCGAACACGGCTCTTCCTCGAGTTCTTTCCACTTCATTCACCCACTCCAATCGTCCCCGCAAATGGGCCGTCTCGAATCGTCACGGAGGCCGGCACGGGCTCTTGCATTCTAGATAGGTACTAGATTCCAAACAATACCCCTCCCGGTAGGCTAAATCAGCAGATTACAGGCTCATTTGACAGTTCTATTTAAGAACTGTATGGTTGCCGAAAGTCGCGCTGGCATCGGATCGCCAGTGACCGCATTTGCTCTCCCGGAGAAGGCCGAGATGACCCTGAAGGTTGAATTCCAGTTCGATTTCGGTAGCCCGAACGCCTACCTGGCGGAAGTGGCCATTCCTGGCATTGAGCAGCGCACCGGTGTGAAATTCGCGTATGTCCCGGTTCTACTCGGCGGCATCTACAAGGCGACCGGCAACATGTCGCCGTTCGATTCGCTTCGCGGCATCAAGAACAAGCCGGAATATCAGGCGCTGGAGACTCAGCGGTTTATCCGACGTCACAACATCACGAAGTTTCGCCAGAATCCCTTCTTTCCCGTCAACACGCTGATGCTGATGCGAGGTGCTGTCGCCGCCCAGTTCGAGGGCATGTTCGAGCCCTATTTCCGCGCCGCCTATCATCATATGTGGGAAGAGCCGAAGAAAATGGACGACCTCGAAATCTTCTGTCGCGCGTTTGTCTCCTCGGGTATCGATGTCGATCGGCTGTTGGAGCGTGCGCAGCAGGATGACGTCAAGAAAAGGCTGATTGATCTGACCAACGACGCCGTCAGCCGGGGAGCATTCGGCTCTCCGACGTTTTTCGTCGGAAAGGAAATGTTCTTCGGCAAAGACCAGATCCGCGACGTCGAGGAATCGATCGTCGAGCAGACCAAGCAACCTGTTCCCAAGACGGCCTGAGGGCACCGACTGTCCGGGCTGAGTGGCAAAGCCAATCTCGGACTCAACGCAAACGTAAATTCAGGGAGAATGCCCATGCCCGGCCCACTTCACGGCGTTCGAGTGCTCGATTTGACCGGCGTGGTGTCGGGTCCGTTCGCGACCATGTTTCTGGCGGATCAGGGCGCCGACGTGCTGAAGATCGAGCCGATCGGCGGCGACATTACCCGCCGCAGCCGCGCCACCATCGACAAGGAGGGCGAGTTCTCCGCGCTATTCATCTCTTCAAACCGCGGCAAGCGCTCGCTGTCGATCGACGTCAAGAGTATGTCGGGGCGCGAGGTGCTCACCCGGCTGGTTGCGCAGGCCGATGTCCTGGTGCAGAATTTTCGGCCAGGCACCATGGAACGTCTCGGTCTCGGCGTCGAGGAATTGCGCCAGCGCCATCCGCGCCTGATCTACGTCTCCATCAGCGGGGTCGGCGATACCGGCCCGTATGTAAAGAAGCGCGTCTATGATCCGATCGTTCAGGGATTGTCGGGCTTCGCCGATATCCAGTCGCAGCCGGTCACGAACCGGCCACAGATGATCCGCACCATCGTATGTGACAAGACCACCGCGGTGTTCACCGCTCAGGCGGTGGCGGCGGCGCTCTATGCGCGTGAGAAGACCGGGCAGGGCGACCACATCCAGGTGGCGATGCTGGATGCGATGATCTCCTATCTCTGGCCGGAAGGCATGATGCAGTACACGGTGGTCGGCGCCGAGGCGGCCACTGTCGATCCGAATGATCGGCCGGACCTGGTGTTCAAGACCAGCGACGGCTATATCACCGCCGGCACCATCTCCGACTCCGAATGGCAGGGCTTTTGCCGCGCTTCCGGCGATCCCGAGCTTGCCAATGATCTCCGGTTCGCGACCCCGGCGGCGCGCTCGGTCAATGCCACCGCGCGGATCAACAAGATGGCGGAATACATCAGCCAGGATACGACAGCCGAGTGGCTGGAGCGTCTCGATGCCGCGGACGTGCCCTGCGCACCAATCCTGCGCCGGAGTGAGATCATTCACAATGAACAGGTGGTGGCGCGCGGCATCATCGCCGAATTCGATCAGCCGAAGGTCGGCCGTGTCCGGCAGCCGAAGCCGGCAGCCCGCTTCGAGATCAACCAGGCCGCGATCGGCGGGCCGGCCCCCCGGGTCGGCGAGCATTCGCGCGAGGTGCTGCGCGATCTCGGATACGACGACGGCGCCATCGACAAAATGATCGCCGAGCGCGCCTTGCGCGTGGCCGTGTAGGCAGAAGCGTTAGCGCTGCCGGCGATCGCTTAGAGCTTTGCCGGCCCGACCGCAACAGCGGCCACAGGAACATTAGCCGCGACCGCTCGCTGATAGGCCTCCCGTCGCCGGATGCGTTCGAGGTAGGGCATCGCATTCTCGCAAATGCCGACGCCGTAAGCGATGGCCCAGTCGAGGCACGTCGTAAGCAGGATATCTGCGCTGCTGAAGCGCCCGCCCATGAGAAACGGCCGGCCGTCAGCCAAGGCGACTTCAACGTGGCGCAACTGGCCGCGAAAGTATTCCGCAGCTTGAGCGACGACTTCAGGTGCGACGCCATAGATGTGTCCCAGCGCATCGGCCCGGTGGCGGCGCATGACGTAAAGGCTCGTGGAATCGAGCTCGGCCACGACAAAGAAGCACCATTCGAGCCACGCGGCATAGTCGCGGCTGGACTCCGGAATCAGCGAGCGTTCCGGCGTGGAATACATGCGCGACAGATAGGCAACGATCGCGGCGCTCTCGCCGATGCAGAAGTCGCCATCCTGCAAGAGTGGGATCTTCTGGCGGGGATTGAGCCTGGTGTATTCAGCGGTTTTGGTTTCGCCCGTCCGTGGTCCGATCGGCTTGACCTTATAGGATAGGCCAAGTTCGTGCATTGCCCAGTGTGCGCGAATGGTGCGGCTTGTGCCGGCGCCCCACAGCGTGAGATCGGGTGTCGCGTTCATCACCACTTCTCCCCCGATGGACGAAGATCGAGTTCATGGGTCCAGCCGTCGCGGCTCTGCTGATGCGTGAACCAATAGGCTTCTGCGATAGAGGAGGTCTTCGTCAGGCTGTCCGGCGGGATCGCGCTTGCCTCGATCCCCTTTGCCGCCTTCATGCGCTGGTGGATGGCTTCGCTGTCGACGCCGGCATCGATGATGAGATGGACGACATGGATATTCTTCGGCCCAAGCTCGCGCGCCATGGCCTGGGCCACCGCGCGAAGGCCGAATTTTGCCGATGAAAACGCTGCAAAGCCCTGGCCGCCGCGAAGGCTGGCGGTCGCCCCGGTAAAGAAGATGGTACCGTGCCCGCGCGGCAGCATGACGCGCGCAGCTTCGCGGCCCACGAGGAATCCGGCGTAGCACGCCAGCTCCCAGGCCTTGAAGAAGAGCTTCTCCGTGGTGTCCACGAGCGGCTTGTTGACGTTCGATCCGGCATTGAAAAGGCAGACCTCGATCGGTCCGATATTGCTTTCGATGTCGGAAAAGAGCTTCTGCACTTCGGCTTCCTGCCGCGCATCGACACTGAAGGCGTGGATACGACAGCCGGCAGCCGTCAGCTCGTCCACGAGCCCTTGGGATTTGGTTGCGTCACGTCGACAGATACAGACCGTGTAGCCGCCTTTGGCAAAACGTCGGGCGACAGCGGCCCCGATCGCATCGCCCGCGCCCACCAGGATTGCCACGCCCGGACCTTCCATCATGATCGCTTTCCTCCCTATAAGTTCTTATTTAGTACTTATAGCTAGCCGTTCGCCGCAGCGTTGTAAACAGACGTTCTGCTAAGCTAGGCAAAGCGACAGCTACTCTGCCACTCTGGCGATAAGTTGCCAGATGGCCCATTTAGCAATTGACGAGTTCTAAAAAAGAACGTTAACTCCAATTCGAATAGGCCTCGGCCACGGTGCGCGAGCAGTGCACTGGGCCGGATGCTCCGGCACCGGCAGAACAGCTTCAACAGGTCTAATTTAACCGGGAGACGACCCTTGCAAAAGAGAAACGCAACCGTGGCCGTGATCGGTGCCGGCGACTATATCGGCGGCGAGATTGCAAAGAAGTTTGCCTCGGAGGGCTTCACGGTGTTTGCCGGGCGCCGGAACGGCGCCAAGCTCGAGCCGCTCGTCAAGGAGATCGAGGCGGGCGGCGGCGAGATTCACGCGCGTTCGCTCGATGCGCGCAAGGAGGAGGAGATCATCTCCTTCCTCGAAGACGCAGACAATCACGCGCCTCTCGAGGTCTGCATTTTCAACATCGGCGCCAACGTCAATTTCCCGATTCTGGAAACAACCGAGCGCGTCTTCCGCAAGGTCTGGGAGATGGCCTGCTATTCTGGCTTTCTCGCTGGCCGCGAAGCCGCGCGGCTAATGCTGCCTCGCGGCAAGGGCAACATCTTCTTCA
The DNA here is from genome assembly GCF_004212635.1 of Bradyrhizobium genosp. SA-3. Lineage (GTDB taxonomy): Bacteria > Pseudomonadota > Alphaproteobacteria > Rhizobiales > Xanthobacteraceae > Bradyrhizobium. The sequence continues at coordinate 107,159 of NZ_PSRT01000005.1, forward strand.
CCGGTGCAACGGCGAGCCTGCGCGGCGGAATTGGCTATGCAGCCTTCGCCAGTGCCAAGTTCGGTCTGCGGGCCGTTGCCCAGGCCGCGGCGCGCGAGCTGGGGCCGAAGAACATTCACGTGGCGCATCTCATCATCGACTCCGGGGTCGACACCGAATGGGTGCGCCAACGGCGGATCGAGGCGCTCGGTCCGAACGCCCTCGATAATCCTGATCTGTTGATGCCGCCGTCGTCCGTCGCGGAATCCTATTGGCTGCTGTATCAGCAGCCGCGCAGCGCCTGGACCTTCGAGCTCGAGATCCGCCCCTTCGGTGAGAAGTGGTAGCGGAGACTGTTGCGATGGAGCTCAATCTTTCCAGCGAGGATGCTGCCTTTCGTGATGAGGTGCGCACCTTCATTGCGGAAAACTATCCGCAGGAAATGCGCGTTCCGAATCCCGAGACGGATTTGACCAAGGAGCAGTCGCTGCTCTGGCATCGAATTCTCTACAAGAAGGGCTGGATCGCGCCGCTGTGGCCCAAGGAGTACGGCGGTCCCGGCTGGTCGATCACGCAACGCTTCATCTTTGAGCAGGAAGCCTCTCGGGCCGGAACGCTGCCGCCGCTCGCGTTCAGCGTGACCATGGTGGGACCGGTGATCTACACATTCGGCAACGCGACGCAGAAGACGAAATTCCTGCCGCGAATCCTGTCGGGCGAAGATTGGTGGTGCCAGGGCTATTCGGAGCCGGGCTCCGGCTCCGATCTTGCCTCGGTCCGCACCAAAGCGGTGCGCGACGGCGACCACTACATCGTCAACGGGCACAAGTCCTGGACCACGCTGGCGCAGCATGCCGACTGGATCTTCTGCCTGGTACGGACCGATCCGAACGCGAAGCCGCAATCCGGGATCTCCTTCCTGCTGATCGACATGAAGTCGCCCGGGGTGACGGTGCGGCCGATCATCACGATCGACGGCAGCCATGAAGTCAACGACATCTTCCTCGAGAACGTCCGCGTGCCCGCCGAGAACCTCGTCGGCGAGGAGAACAAGGGCTGGACTTACGCCAAATTCCTGCTCGGCAACGAGCGCACCAGCATGGCCGGAATCGGCCGGTCGACCCGCTACATCAACAAGCTGAAGCAGATCGTGAGGGCCGAGATACCGGCCGACGATCCCGCGCATCTCGAATTTCTGCGGGACATTGCCCGCATCGAGCTCGACGTGCTGGCGCTGGAGGCGACGGAGCTGCGCGTCGTCGCCCAGATGGCGCGCGGCATAGATCCTGGCCCGGCCGCGTCGCTGTTCAAGATCCGCGGCACCGAGATCTTCCAGCACATTACCGAGCTCACCCATCGCGCCATCGGCAATTACGGCCTTGCCATCCGCGAGCATCCGGCCAGCGCCAACCGTTTCATGCCCGGCCCCGATTATGGCCACACCGCGTCGGAGAAATATTTGAACGCGCGCAAGCTCAGCATCTACGGCGGATCCAACGAGATCCAGCGCAACATCATCGCCAAGGCTGTGCTCGGGCTCTAGTCACGCCGGATTTGGGAGGATCGGATGGATATTCAGTTCACGGAAGAGCAGGAATTGCTGCGCTCCAGCGTCCAGCGCCTGCTGCGCGACCAGTATAATTTCGAGGCGCGGCGCAAGATCGTGGCGAGCGAGGAAGGCTTCAGCCGGACGCAGTGGGACGCCTTCGCCGAGCTCGGCCTGCTCGCAGCGCCGTTCTCGGAAGACGCCGGCGGTCTCGGCGGCGGTCCGTTGTCGACCATGATCATCATGCAGGAGTTCGGCCGGCATCTCGTCGTCGAGCCTTTCGTCGAGACGGTCGTGCTGGCCGGTGGCCTGATCGAGCAGGCGGGCACGTCCGAGCAGAAGCAGGGCTTCATTCCCGGGATCATCGACGGCAGCAAGATCTGGGCGCTGGCCTGGGCGGAGAAGGCATCCCGTTTCGATTTCGCCAACGTCGTAACCAGGGCGCGGCGCGAGGGGAACGACTACGTTCTGAGCGGTCAGAAGACCATGGTGATCGCCGCGCCCTGGGCGGATCACCTGATCGTCTCAGCACGGACCTCCGGCGACGACCGCGACGGCGGCGGCGTCAGCCTTTTCGTGGTCGATCGCCGCGCCGCCGGCGTCGATCTTCAGAGCTTCAAGACGATCGACGGGCGCCGGGCCGCCGAGGTCGGCCTGCGTGAGGTCCGCGGACAATTGTTGGGGAGGGAAGGCGAGGGCGTCATCGCGCTGGAGGCCTGCCGCGAGCGTGCCATCGGCGCCCTCTGCGCGGAGGCCGTCGGCGCCATCGGCGAGCTGAATTCCGCCACACTGAAATATTCCAAGACCCGCAAGCAGTTCGGCGCCACCATTGGCTCCTTCCAGGTGCTGCAACATCGGATGGTCGACATGTTCATCGCGCATCAGGAGGCGCTCTCCCTGATGCAGCATCTCAATCTCAGCCTCGCGGCGGGCGATGCGGGACTTCCGCGGCTCGCCTCGGGCGCCAAGTCGAAGATCGGTTATGCCGGCAAGTTCGTCGCCGACCAGGCGGTGCAGCTTCATGGCGGCATGGGAATGACCGACGAGCTCAACGTCGGACACTATTTCAAGCGT